>DASUSM010000001.1:0-7812 GCA_036375115.1 Gemmatimonadaceae bacterium
TGCTCCGGCGCAGCGAAGGCCGGCGTCCCCGTCGCGCCGCCGATCTCCTCGCCGGGCGCGTTCGCGATCCCGAAGTCCGTGAGGCGCCAGCGCGAGTAGCGGCCGATGAGGGTGTTCTCCGGCTTGATGTCGCGGTGCACGATGCCGACGCCGTGCGCCGCGGCGAGCGCGTCGAGCAGCTGCTCGACCTGCGGCGCCGCCTCGGCGAGCGGGCGCGCGCCGGTGCGCACGATGAGGTCGGCGAGCGAGCCGCCCTCGGCCAGCTCCATCGTGTACCACGTCACCTCGCCGCGGCTGTCCCAGTCGTAGATCGGGACGATGGCCGGGTGCGCGAGCTGCGCGGCGAGCCGCGCCTCGCGGTGGAAGCGCTCGACCGCCGTCACGTCGCGCGCGATGTGCGGGTGCAGCATCTTCAGCGCGACCTCGCGGCCGAGCGTCAGGTCGCGCACCCGCCAGACGGTGCCGAAGGTCCCCGCGCCGAGCGCGGTGAGGATCTCGTAGTCGTCCCCCGTCGCCCAGCGGAGCTGCGCCTCCGCCGTCTGCACCGCGGTCGGGCGCTGCGGCTCGTCGTTGCCGAGGACGAAGAAGGTCCGCGCGCCGACCTGCCGGTCGAGCGCGCGCAGCATCGCCGTGATCGACGGGAAGCGCGACTCCGGCACCGTCGAGAGCGACCGCTCGATGATCCGCGCGATCACCTGCGGCACGTCGGGGCGGAGCAGCGTGAGCGGCGGGATGTTCACCGACGGCGGGAGCTCGCCGGTGAGCGCGGCGAAGCAGAGCGCGCCGAGCTGCCACTGGTCGCTCGACTGCGTCGGCGCCCACTCGTCGGCGGGCCACTCCGGCGGCACGGGCATCCAGCGCCGGCTCGGCGCGACGCCCTCCGGGATCGCCTCGCGCGGCACCACCCACTGCCAGCCCAGAAGCCAGTTGCGCCCGGCCGGCGTCACCCAGATGGTCTCCGGCGAGAGCGCGCCGTAGATCATCTGGAGGTCGTGCAGCGAGACGAGCGCCGACCCCGCGGCGCGCAGCATCTGGAGGAGCTCGGGGATGTCCGAGAGCCGCCGTCGCGAGAGCCGCGCGCCGACGGTCTCGCCGACCACCCAGCGCCGCAGGTAGCCGGGGCCGCGCTTCGCGTCGGAGACGCGCGCCCAGTAGTGGTACGTGACCGGGATCGACGGGTGGTTCTGCCGCGCCAGCGCGCGCGCCTCCGCCGCGAGCCACTCGGTGTGCGTCGGGTCCGGCGCGGTCACGAGGGAGAGCGACCGCCCGAGCGCGTCGACGACCTCCTGGTAGTGCCGGTGCTCCGTCCACACGCCTTCCGTTCCCCACCGCCACTCCGGCGGGAGCTCCCACGGCACGAGATGCTCGGGGAGCTCGCGGGTGATGCGCAGCGCTACGTCGGTCGATGGGCGCGCGGTGCGGACGGTCATTCGGTCGGCGACGGAGATCGTGAGCGAGCGCGGCTGGCGAGTCGGCGCGGGAAAGATACCGTCACGGCCGGACGCTTGACGAGGGCGGCCGCTCGACGAAGTCGATCCGGTCCCGGCGCGACGGCGCTCGCCGGTTTGAAAGCCTCGCGTGACGTGATGGTTCACGCATAGCGCGCGGTGTCACCTCAGCGTGCTCTCGCCCCGAGCGTACGGCGCACGCGGCACGGCCGTCTAGCCCGGCGGCCACCCGAGCCGGCGTCCGCCGAGCAGGTGCAGGTGCAGGTGGAAGACCGTCTGCCCCGCGTCGGCGTTCGTGTTCATCACCGTCCGGTAGCCGCTCTCCGCGATCCCCTCGTCGCGCGCGATCTTCGCCGCGACGAGCGCGAGGCGGCCGACGAGCGCCGGGTCCGTCGCCGCGTCGAGCGAGGCGACGTGCGCGCGCGGGATCACGAGGACGTGCACCGGCGCCTTCGGGTCGATGTCGCGGAAGGCGACGCATTCCTCCGTCTCGGCGACGAGCTTGGCGGGGATCTCGCCGGCGACGATGCGGCAGAAGAGGCAGCTCGGGTCAGCCATCGGATTCCTCCTGGACGGGTCGCTGCGGCGAAAGGTGGAGCGCCGCGCGCGCGAGGGCGAGCGCCGCCGTCGCCGCCGTCTCGAAGCGCAGCGTGTTCGTGCCGATCGACACGGGACGGAACCCGGCGGCGACGAGCGCCTCGCGCTCCTCGCCCTCGAGTCCGCCCTCTGGACCGATCGCGAGCGTCACCGGCACGGTGAAGTGCGCCCGCAGCGCGGGATCGCCGTCCGCGTCGAGGAGGAGGCGCGTCCCCTCCGGCGCGGCGGCGATCGCGTTCTCCGGCGTCGCCTCCGGGAAGATCGTCGGGAGCCACGCCCCCGACGACTGCTCGAGCGCGGCGACCATCCGCGCGTGCACCTTCTGCCGGAAGACCGTCCCCTCGCCGCGCGGCGTGACGCTCCTCGAGCGGCGCCACGCCACCGGCCGCCAGCTCGTCGCGCCGAGCTCCGTGCACTTCTCGGCGAGCCAGAGCATCCGCTCGCGGTCGGCGACCGGGACGAGGAGGTGCACCGCCGGCGGCGCCTCGCGCGACTCGACGTCGTCGGTCTCGACGGCGACGAGCTGCTTCGCGATGCGCACGATCCGCCCCGTCGCCATCGTCCCCGCGCCATCCGTGAGGCGCACGCGCTCCCCGACCTCCATCCGGCGCACCCGCGCGTGGTGCGCGACCGCCTCGCCGAGCGTGATCGTGACGCCTGCGGCGAGCGGATCGGGCGAGTGGAACGTCGCCGTCACCGTCCGTCCGCGCCGCTCGCCCGCACGACGTGCACGCTCCACCACGCGTCCTCGTGGTCCTCCGCGACGGCGAGCCAGCCGCGCTCGCCGAGGACGCCGAGCATCGCGTCCCGCTCCGTGCCGAGGATCCCGCTCAGGATCGCCTCTCCCCCGGGCGCGAGCGCGCGCTCGATCACGGGGAGCAGCTCGACGAGCACCGACGAGATGATGTTCGCGAGGACGACACGCACCGGCGCGACGAGGGGGAGGAGCACCGCCGCGTCCCCCTCGAGCACGCGCACGCGGCCGCCGGCCGCGTTGCGCGCGACGTTCTCCTCCGCGTTCCCGATCGCCTCGGGGTCCATCTCGATCGCGGCGACGCGCGCCGCACCGAGCTTCGCCGCGGCGATCGAGAGCACCGCGCTCCCCGCGCCGAGGTCGGCGACGTCGTCGCCGGCGCGGACGACGCCCTGCATCAGCCGCACGACGCCGCGCGTCGTCGCGTGCTCGCCGGTGCCGAACCCCATCGCCGGCTCGATGACGATCGTCGTCGCCGCGTCGTGCTCGCCGGCGAGCCAGGGAGGCGCGACGGTGAGGGCGCCGAGCCGGTGCGCGCGCACGCCCTTCTTCCACGACTCGGTCCAGTCCACGTCGGGGAGCGGCGTCAGCTCGACCTCGGCCCCGGGACAGGCGCCGAGCACCGCGCGGCGCGCCGCCTCCGCGCTCGATCCGTCGGGGAAGTGCGTGACGAGCGCGTCGCCGTCCTCGTGCACGCCCTGCGAGCCCGCCGCGAAGAGCGCGGCGAGGGCGGCGTCGCGGCAGCCGCCCGCGCGCGCCCGCAGGGAGAGCCAGCTCACGTCGCGCTCACGCGCCGAGCGCTTCCTTCATCTTCGCCCAGAATCCCTTCTCGCGCCCCGCGTCCGCCGGCGGCGCGCCGCGCATCGCCGACAGCTGCTCGAGCAGCTCGCGCTCCTCCGCCGGCACGTCGGACGGCGTCCAGAGCTGGACGCGCACGTGCAGGTCGCCGACGCCGTGCGCGTTCACCCGCGGCAGCCCGCGTCCGCGGAGGTGGAAGACCTGCCCGCTCTGCGTCCCCGGCGGCACCTCGAGCGCGATGTCGCCGGCGATCCCCGGCACCTCGACCGTCGCGCCGAGCACGAGCTGCGGGTAGGAGACGAGCACCTGCGTGTAGAGGTCCTCGCCGTCGCGCTCGAAGCGCGGATCGTCGGCGACCTCGAAGAGGACGAGCACGTCGCCGCGTCCGCCGCCGCGCGGACCGACGTTGCCGACGCCGCGCAGCGTCATGTATTGCCCCGTCGCGACGCCCGCGGGGATCTTCACCGAGATCGACTGCTCGCCGCGCACGCGCCCCTCGCCGCGGCACCTGCGGCAGGGCGAGGCGACGACGGTACCCTCCCCCGCGCACGTCGGGCACGGGGCGACGCTGACGAACTGGCCGAAGAAGGAGCGCTGCGCGCGCCGCACCTCGCCCGTCCCCGCGCACGTCGTGCACCGCTCGGGCTGCGTCCCCGGCTCCGCGCCGCCGCCGCCGCAGTGCGCGCACGTCTCGAGCAGCTTCATGTCGAGGCGCTTCTCGACCCCCGTCGAGACCTCGGCGAGCGTCAGCGGGATCGTCACCTTCACGTCGGCGCCGGTGCGCGGCCCGCCGCCGCGCTGCCCGCGTCCGCCGAAGAGGTCGTCGAGCCCGGCGAAGCCGCCGAAGTCGCGCATGAAGATGCCGAGCGCCTCGGAGAGGTCCACGTGGTGGAACCCCGCCCCGCCGCCGCCGCGCAGCCCGGCCTCGCCGTACCGGTCGTAGGCGGCGCGCTTCTGCGGGTCGCGGAGGACGTCGTACGCCTCGGTGACCTCCTTGAACCGCTCCTCCGCCTCCTTCGATCCCCCGTTGCGATCGGGGTGATACTGCATCGCGAGCTTGCGGTAGGCCTTTTTTATGTCGTCGTCGGACGCCCCGCGGGGGACGCCGAGAGTCGAGTAGAAGTCTGCCATGGGTCCAAATATGATGACTCGCACGCCGCGGGGCGCGGCGAACGGTGCTCCACCTACTCCAGCAGATCCGAGATCAGCGAGCTCGTGTGATGCACCATCGCGATCACCTTCTCGTACGGCATCCGCGTCGGCCCGATGACGCCGATCACGCCGGTGAGCGGGCCGGCGTGGTACTCCGCCGTGACGACGGTGAAGTTCTCGAGCCGCGGATCGTCGTGCTCGTTGCCGATCGTGATGCGCAGGCCCGGTGCACCGCTCCGCTGGCGCAGCAGCTCGGCGAGGTCCTGCCGCGTCTCCGTCAGCTCGAGCAGGCGGCGCAGGCTCTGCTGCGTCGCGAACTCCGGCTGCTCGGCGAGGAGCGACGTCTGGCCGAGCACCAGCTCGCTGTCGTCCTTCGGCGAGCCGACGTCGAACAGCTGCTCCCCCTCCTGCACGAAGATGTTGAGCAGCTCCGCCGATCCCGCCGAGCCGCTGTCGCGCAGGCGCGCGCCGAGCGACGATCGGATCTCGCTCAGCGAGAGGCCCGCGAGCCGGTCGTTCAGCACCCAGCTCACCTCGGCGACCGCGTTGTCCGCCACCTCGCCCTTCACCTCGACGTAGATCGTGCGCATCGCGCCGCCGGTCAGCGTCAGCACCATCAGCAGGCGCTCCGACGAGAGCCGCACCAGCTCGAGCTTCTGGAGGACGGTGCGGTCGAGGCGCGGCCCGAGCGCGACCCCGAGCTCCTGCGTCAGGACGCCGAGGCTCTGCGCGGCGCGCCGCAGGATCGTCTCGATCGCCGACTTCCCCTCCCCCTGCAGGCGCTCGTGCAGGCGGTCGCGCTCCTGCGCCGTGAGGTTCGGCACCTGGAGCAGGTTGTCGACGTAGACGCGGTACGCCTTGTCGGTCGGGATGCGCCCCGCGGACGTGTGCGGGTGGAAGAGATACCCTTTCTCTTCCAGGTCGCTCATCGTGTTGCGGATGGTCGCGGGGGAGACGCCGAGCCCGAAGCGACGCGAGATCGTGCGCGAGCCGGCCGGCTCGGCCGTCTCCACGTAGCTCTGGATGACGGCCTCGAGCACGCGCCGCTCCCGCTCGTTGAGCTCATGAACCGACATAAGTTCAAATCTATTAACGACTTCGGCTGACCGTCAAGGCGGCGGAGAGGGCATCGAGGCGGAGCCACCCGAGGGGCGTGAGCCGGAGGACGCCGTCCTCGACCCGCCCCCACCCGGCCTCCACCCACGCACCGACCATACCCTCCTCCCCCGGCCGCGGCCGCAGCCCCTCCGTCGTCCGGAGCCCGAGGTAGACCTCCTCGGCCACGAGGTTCTCCTCGGTCAGCGTGTCCTCCCCCTCCACCGGGTCGCGCCCCTCGGCGAGCGCGCGCACCCAGGCGGCGTAGGCGCCGGCGTTCCAGCGCCGCCGCGGGACGCTGCCCAGCGAGAGCTCGTGCGCGCCGGGGCCGAGCCCGGCATAGGCGACGCCGCGCCAATAGCTGCGATTGTGCCGCGAGTGCCATCCGGGGCGCCCGAAGTTCGAGACCTCGTAGTGCTCGAGCCCCGCCGCGGCGAGCGCATCGTGCGCGTGGAGGAACTCGCGCTCGTACCGCTCCTCGCTCGCCTCCTCCACCGCCCCGCGCTCGCGCCAGCGGCCGAGCGGGGTGTGCGACTCGACGGTGAGGCCGTAGAGGGAGAGGTGGTCCGGGGCGAGCGCGAGCGCGCCGGCGACGTCGCGCTCCCAGTCGCGCCCGAGCGCCTCCGGGAGCGCGAAGATGAGGTCGAGCGAGAGGTTTCCGATCCCCGCCGCCCGGATCGCATCGACGGCCTCGCCGATTCGCGAGGCTGAGTGGACGCGGTGCATCCAGGCGAGCACGCGGTCGTCGAACGACTGGCTGCCGAGCGAGATCCGGTTCACCCCCGCGTCCCGCCAGCGGCGCGCCGTCTCGAGGTCCACGTCCTCCGGATTCGCCTCGATCGTCACCTCGGCGCCGGCGTCGAGGGCGATGCGCTCGCGCAAAAGGTCGAGCAGCCGCGCGACCCCCTCCCCGCCGAGCCGCGACGGCGTCCCGCCGCCGAGGTACAGCGTCTCCGCGCGCCATTCCTCGCCGCCCGGAAAGCGCAGCGCGAGCTCGCGGCGCACGGCGCCGACGTACTCGTCCACGGGCACCTCGCGCCGCACCGCGATCGCGAAATCGCAGTACGAGCAGCGGCGGGCGCAGAAGGGGACGTGGACGTAGACGTGGCGGGGGAGCACCTCGGTAAGCTAGCGGGCGGGGCGGCGGGGGGACGGGCGGGCACTCACGACGAAGGGTGACACGATGAGACGGATGGAACGGATCAGACTGTGATCCTTGGCGCGGCGATTCGCGGCCGGTGCGCATGAAGCGATGGGGCAGCTGCCGCGTCTTTGCGTGAGCGTGGCGCATGTCGAGAGTCGCACTGCGATCCGAAGAGCTCACGCGCTCGATCATCGGAGCGTTCTTTCACGTGTACAACGCGCTCGGGTTCGGCTTTCTCGAGCACGTGTACGTGATGGCGCTGGAGCGCGAGCTCGTGAAGCGCGGTCACCGAGTCGTCCGCGAGGTCGCGGTGCAGGTGAGATACGAGGGGGAGGCGCTGTGCGTGCAGCGGCTCGACATGGTGGTGGACCACAAGGTCATCGTCGAGACGAAGTCCACTCTCGAGCTGCACCCCAGCGCCCGGCGCCAGCTGTTCAATTATCTGCGCGCCACGAACCTGGAGATCGGACTTCTCCTTCACTTCGGCCCGAAGCCGACAGTGCATCGGGAGATCTGCGAGAACGCGCCAAAGATCACAGTCTGATCCGTTCCATCCGTCTCATCGTGTCACCCTTCGTTGTGAGTGCCGGCCCGTCGCGCCCGCGAATCCCGCGGTTCGAGCGGCCGTGGTTCGAGCGGCCGCGGTCGGAGCGACCATGGTCCGCAGCTCGAGCCACCGGAGCACCGTCCCGCGCGGCACCGACCTTGCGCTCGGCTCGCCTGGCTGCTCCTCTGAACCCGGCCGTGTCTCCCTCCGAGCGGCTCGTCCGCGTGTCCATGTCCCTGCTCTCCCTCCCCCGCACGCTCGTCAGGCGAATCGGCCG
>DASUSM010000002.1:0-5398 GCA_036375115.1 Gemmatimonadaceae bacterium
CGCGCGCCGCCTCGTCCTCGCGCACCTCGCGGCGCCGCAGCACCGCGGGGGCGAGCGCCGCGCCGGGGCGCCGCCTGGCGACGATGTGCCCGTCCTCGGTGGCGGCGCGGTACCAGGCGTCGGCGGGGACGCGGCGCAGACGGGCGAGGAAGGCCGTGACCTGCGCGGTCATCTCGCCGTACCAGTCCTCGCGTCCGACGCCGGCGTCGCTCGCGACGTCCATCTCGTCGAACCAGGCCTGACGCTCCGGGGATGCGTGCATCGTGACCTCCAGATTCCGTCGGTGACGATCGCGCGTCGCGCGAGCCGGCGGATCACCGGTGCGAGCGACGCGGCGAGCGGACCGCCACGGAAGGGTCCATGCCCGTGCGCATGACGGGGAGCGCGTCGGCCGCGCGCGGCACGAGGCCGGCGATGGCGCGAAGGCGCGGGATCGTGACGCGCCGAGCCGCGGTCGGCGAATGCCGGCGCGGCTCGGAAGGCGTGATCGCTCACCGTCCTACCACCCTTCCGTGCGATGCCTGCGGGGTTAGCTGACGGGTTGGGAGCGGGAAGTCTCCCTCCGGCGATGCCGGATTCACCCCATGCTGCCTGGGTCCCCCGCCGCACGACGCGAGGTCGTGCGCTCGGCTGTAGTAGATTGTCTCCTGCCCCTGCAACTGAACCGCGCGGACGCGGCGTGTCAAGCAGGGAAGCATGCCGCAGGATTCGTTCCGCATCGGCAGCGCGTGCCGGGCGCGCGGAGGCGCGCGGAGGTACGAGGAGGCGCGCGGAGGTGCGCGCGGGCGTCGTCTCGTGCGCGGATGCCGGCGCGCGTCGAGCCGGCGCGGCGCTCAGCCGTCCGCCCGCGCGACGAGGCGATCCTCGAGCGGCGCGAACTTCGCCGTGAAGTGCCGCAGCACCGGCGGCGAGTCCACCATGCGCACGCCCCGGATGCGCGTCGCCAGCGTGTCCACGTGCAGCACGACCTCGGCGACGTAGTCCACGTGGCTCTGGGTGTAGACGCGCCGCGGGAAAGCGAGCCGCACGAGCTCGAGCGCCGCGGGGCGCTCGCTCCCGTCCGGCTGCCGGCCGAACATCACCGAGCCGATCTCCGCCGCGCGGATGCCCCCCTCGAGGTAGAGCACCAGCGAGAGCGCCCACGCCGGGAACTCGTACGGCGGGATGTGCGGGAGCCACCGCTTCGCGTCGAGGTAGAGCGCGTGCCCGCCGGTCGGCGTGAGCACGGGGATCCCCGCCGACACGAGCTTCTCGCCGAGGTACTCGATCGAGCGGATGCGATAGCGCAGGTAGTCCTCGTCGAGCGCCTCACGCAGCCCGACGGCGATCGCCTCGAGGTCGTAGCCGGCGAGCCCGCCGTACGTCGGGAAGCCCTCGGTGAGGACGAGCCGCGTGCGGCACCGGCGCGCGAGCTCGCCGTCGTTCATCGCGAGGAAGCCGCCGATGTTCGCCATCCCGTCCTTCTTCGCGCTCATCGTGCAGCCGTCGGCGAGGGCGAACATGTCGCGGGCGATCTCCAGCGGCGTACGGTCGCGCTGCCGCGGCTCGCGCGTCTTCACGAGCCAGGCGTTCTCGGCGAAGCGGCAGGCGTCGATGAAGAGCGGGACGCCGTGCCGCCGGCAGACGTCGTGCACCTGCCGCGCGTTCTCGAGGCTCACCGGCTGGCCGCCGCCCGAGTTGTTCGTCACGGTGAGCATGACGAGCGGGACGCGCCCGCGGTGCTCGCGCAGCGCCTGGTCGAGCGCCTCGACGTGCATGTTCCCCTTGAAGGGGAAGTCCGACTGCGTCGTGCGCCCCTCGGCGACCGGCAGGTCGAGGGCGATCCCCCCGCGGTCCTGCACGTTCGCGCGCGTCGTGTCGAAGTGCGTGTTGTTCGGCACGACGTCGCCGGGCTGCACGAGCGTCGAGAAGAGGATGTGCTCGGCGGCGCGCCCCTGGTGCGTGGGGATGACGTGCTCGAAGCCGGTGACGTCGCGCACCGCGCGCTCGAAGACGGCGAAGGAGCGCGCGCCCGCGTACGACTCGTCGCCCTTCATCATCCCCGACCACTGGTACACCGACATCGCGCCGGTCCCCGAGTCGGTGAGCAGGTCGACGAGGACGTCTTCCGCCTGGAGAAGGAAGACGTTGTGGTGCGCCGCCCGGAGCGCCGCCGCGCGCTCGGCGTCCGTCGTCTGCCGGATCGGCTCGACGGTCTTGATGCGGAACGGCTCGATGATCGTGCGGAACTTCACGGCGCGCCCGCCGGGCTCGTGGCGGGGGCGCGCTCGCCGAGCCGCGCCGGCGACGCCGCGGCGGGGGGCGCGGCGACGGCGACGGGCTCGAAGCGGGCCTGGAAGAAGCGCAGGTACTCCGGCTCGTAGGTGAAGCGCAGCCCCTGCACGCCCTCGCGCACCGCGTGGACGGCGGCGACGCTCTCCGCCGTCACGTCCATGTGCGCCTGCGTGTAGACGCGGCGCGGGATCGTGAGGCGCACGAGCTCGAGCTTCGGGAAGCGGTTCTCGCCGGTCGCGGCATCGCGTCCCGCGGAGACGGCGCCGCGCTCCATCGCGCGGATCCCCGACTCGACGTAGAGCGCCGCGGCGAGCGCCTGCGCCGGGAACTGCGACCGCGGGACGTGCGGGAGCATCGCCGCGGCGTCGAGGAAGACGGCGTGCCCGCCGATCGGGCGGACGACGGGGATCCCCGCCTCGACCAGCTTGTCGCCGAGGTAGAGCACCTGGCCGATGCGGCTGCGCACGTGCTCCTCGCGCACCGACTCCTCGATGCCGATCGCCATCGCCTCCATGTCGCGGCCGGCGAGCCCGCCGTAGGTGTGCAGCCCCTCGTAGAGGACGACGAGGTTCCGCGCGCGCTCGGCGAGCCGCTCGTCGCGCAGGCCGAGCCACCCGCCGATGTTGACGAGGCTGTCCTTCTTCCCCGACATCGTCGCGCCGTCGGTGAGGTCGCACATCTCGCGCAGGATCTCGGCGATCAGCTTCCCGCCCTGGCCGGGCTCGCGCTGCTGGACGAACCACGCGTTCTCGACGGCGCGCGTCGCGTCGAGGATCATCCGGATCCCGTGCCGGTGCGTGTACTCGCGCACCTCGCGCAGGTTGGCGAGGCTCACCGGCTGCCCGCCGGCCATGTTCACCGTGACGGCGACGGAGATGTAGGGGATGCGGGCGGCGCCGACGCGGCGGACGAGGGCGTCGAGCTTGTCGAGGTCCACGTTCCCCTTGAACGGGTGCTCGGAGGCCGGGTCGTGCGCCTCGTCGACGATCACGTCGTGGAAGGTCCCGCCGGCGAGCTCCTGGTGGGCGCGCGTCGTCGTGAAGTACATGTTGCCGGGAACGTGGTCGCCGGGCGAGACGAGGATGCGCGAGAGGATGTGCTCGGCGCCGCGTCCCTGGTGCGTCGGGACGAGCTGCGGGTAGCCGTAGTAGCGGAGGACGGCGTCCTGGAGCGAGTAGAAGTTGCGGGAGCCGGCGTAGGCCTCGTCGCCCATCATCATCCCCGCCCACTGCCGGTCCGACATCGCGCTCGTCCCCGAGTCGGTGAGGAGGTCGATGTAGACGTCCTCCGAGCGGAGGAGGAAGGTGTTGTATCCTGCGTCGCGGATCGCCCGCTCGCGCTCGAGGCGGGTCGTCATGCGCAGCGGCTCGACGACCTTCACTCGCCAGGGCTCCGCCCAGCTCCGATGTGGCATCGTGGCTCTTCCTCCGTCCGGCAGGCGGACTCGACGTGTGGTCGGGGAACGCTGGCGAGTGCCGGCCCGGATGTCTGTCGGGGAGGAGGGGACACGACGTCGGGGGAAGGAGGATGCGGCGCGTCCCACGGCGCGCATATTGTAGCGGATCTTCGCGTCCCGTTCCCCCGTTCTCGTGCCCTCATGCCGACGTCCCGACTCCACGCGTCCCGTGCCGCGCTGCTCGTCGCCGCGGCCGCGGCGCTCGCCTGCGCCCCGCCCGTGAGCACCGCGAACCCGGCGGCCGCCTCCGCCGCCGAGATCGATCCGGCGCTCGCGGGGAACCCGCTGCTCGGCGAGTGGACGGGCCCGTACGGCGGTGTCCCGCCGTTCGACGAGGTGGAGGTCGCCGACTTCCAGCCGGCGCTCGAGGCGGCGATGCGCGAGAGCCTCGCGGAGATCGACCGCATCGCCGGCGATCCCGCGCCGCCGACGTTCGACAACACGATCGCGGCGCTCGAGCGCTCGGGAGGAACGCTGGACCGCGTCACGGCCGTGTACGGCGTGTGGAGCTCGACGATGAAGGGGCCGGAGTTCCAGGCCGTCGAGCGCGCGATGGCGCCGCGCCTCGCGGAGTTCTCGGATAAGGTCTTCCAGAACGCCGCGCTCTTCCGCCGCATCGAGGCGGCGTACCGGTCGCCCGACACGGCCGCGCTGACGGCGGAGCAGCGGCGCCTCGCCTGGTGGTACCACAACAACTTCGTGCGCGCCGGCGCGCGCCTCGACGCCGCCGCGAAGCAGCGCGTCGCGGCGATCAACCAGCGCCTCGCCGCGCTCTTCACGAGCTTCAGCCAGAACGTCCTCGCCGACGAGACGAACCTCTACCTCGTGCTCGACGGCGAGGGCGACCTCGCCGGGCTTCCGCAGTCCGTGACGGACGCCGCCGCCGCGGCGGCGGCGGCGAAGGGGGTGCCGGGGAAGTGGGTGATCACGAACACCCGCTCGGCGATGGAGCCCTTCCTCACCTTCTCGACGCGGCGCGACCTGCGCGAGCGGGCGTGGCGTCTCTTCGTGAACCGGGGGGACAACGGCGGCGAGCGCGACAACAATGCGATCGCCGCGGAGATCCTCGCCCTCCGCGCCGAGCGCGCCGCGCTCCTCGGCTACCCGACGCACGCCCACTGGCGCCTCGAGAACGCGATGGCGAAGACGCCCGAGCGCGCGCTGGAATTGATGGAGGCGGTGTGGACGCCCGCCGTCGCCCGCGTGCGCGAGGAGGTCGCCGACATGCAGGCGATCGCCGACCGGGAGGGCGCGGGGATCACGATCGAGCCGTGGGACTACCGCTTCTACGCGGAGAAGGTGCGCAAGGCGAAGTACGACCTCGACGAGAACGCGATCAAGCCGTACCTGCAGCTCGAGCGGCTGCGCGAGGGGATGTTCTGGGTCGCGGGGGAGCTCTTCGGCTTCGCCTTCACCCCCGTCACGAACGTCCCCGTGTACCACGCCGACGTGCGGGTGTGGGAGGTGACGGACCGCGCGAGCGGGCGGCACGTCGGCCTCTGGTACTTCGACCCCTACGCGCGCGCCGGCAAGCGCTCCGGCGCGTGGATGAACGCGTATCGCACGCAGGAGCGCTTCGAGCGCGAGATCACGACGATCGTTTCCAACAACGCGAACTTCGTCAAAGGAAAGCCCGGCGAGCCGGTGCTGATCTCATGGGACGACGCG
>DASUSM010000003.1:0-14172 GCA_036375115.1 Gemmatimonadaceae bacterium
GAGTCCGCCTGGCGATGCTCGCCGCCGTCCTCGCGCTCGTCCCCGCGATCGTGGGGGCGCAGCGCTCCGCTCCGTCCGCGGCGCGCGGCGCCGCGCCGCCGCCGCGCACCCTCGACGCGGCGCTCCTCGACAGCGCGTACGCGCGGGGCGCGGCGATGCCGCGGCTCCGCAGCCTCCTCGTCGCGCGGGACGGGCGGCTCGTGCGCGAGCGCTACTGGCGCGGGGCGGCGCGGGACCGCCGGACGAACGTCAAGTCGGTGTCGAAGAGCATCGTCTCGGCGCTCGTCGGCATCGCCATCGCCGACGGGACGCTCGACTCGGTGCGGCAGCCGATCGCGCCCTTCTTCCCTCGCGAGCTCGACGCCGACGCCGATCCGCGCGCGCGGGCGATCACGGTCGAGGACCTGCTCTCGATGCGCGCCGGGCTCGCGAGCACGAGCTTCGATGCGTACGGCGCGTGGGTGCGCAGCCCGAACTGGGTGCGGCACGTGCTGACGCGGCCCGTCGTCGCCGAGCGTGGCGGGCCGATGCTGTACAGCACGGGGAGCTCGCACGTTCTCTCAGCGGTCCTCACGAAGGCGTCGGGGCGCAGCACGTGGGCGTACGCGCAGCGGGCGCTCGGCGCGCCGCTCGGGATCACGATCCCGCGCTGGACGCGCGACCCGCAGGGGATCTTCTTCGGCGGGAACGACATGTTCCTGACGCCGCGCGCGATGCTCGCCTTCGGCCAGCTCTACCTGGACCGCGGCCGCGCGAACGGGCGGCAGGTGGTACCGGCGGCGTGGATCGACAGCTCGTTCGTCGTGCGAGGATACTCGCCGTGGAACGGGCATGGCTACGGCTACGGCTGGTGGCACCGGCGGTCCGGGCGGCACGACGTCCACTTCGCGTGGGGGTACGGCGGGCAGTACATCTTCGTCGTCCCGTCGCTCGGGCTGGTCGTCGTGACGACGTCGGATGCGAACGTGGCGTCGCGGGGCGGGGAGCATCTCGCGGCGATCCACGAGATGGTGGATCGGTGGATCGTGCCGGGAGCGGAAGGAATCGACTGACACTCTCACGGTCACCGCCACCGGGCCGCTGCCGCCAGCGCCACGGTCACGGCCACGGCGCCGGGCCGGAGCCGGCAGTGGCGGTGGCCGTGACGGTGCGAGCGACGGCCCAGTGCGAGTGCGCGTGACGGTGCGAGTGCAGGTCGCCCGGTTCCTCACCCTCGTTCGGGGCGCCGCATACATTCTACCCGAACCTTCACCTCCTTCGGCATGTTCTCTCGCCCTCTCCCCCTCCTCTCCCTCCTCGCCGCCCTCGGCTGCGCCTCGTCGGGCGCGGCGCAGCCCGCGGCCCGCCCGGCCACCGGCCCGTATCACGTCGCCGCCGCGGCCCCGACCGGCTTCGACCGCGCGTGGGCGCAGCGGACGACCGAGACGCACCTCAGGAACCTCGTGCGGCTCGACACGCAGAACCCGCCGGGGCGCGAGATCCTGACGGCGCGCTACTTCGACTCCGTCTTCGCGCAGATTCCGGGCGTCGAGCGGCGGATCATCGAGGCGGGGAACGAGCGCGCCTTCTTCGTCGCGCGGCTCCGCGCGGAGCGGGCGACGGCGAAGCCCGTGCTCGTCATGGGGCACATGGATGTCGTCGGCGCGGACACCGCGAAGTGGGACACGCCGCCGTTCGAGGCGACGCTGAAGGACGGCTACTGGTACGGCCGCGGCGTGATCGACGACAAGGGGATGCTCGCCGCGACGGCGACGGCGATGCAGATCCTCGCGCGCGACCGTGCGCGGCTGACGCGGGACGTGATCTTCTTCGGGTCCGCCGGGGAGGAAGGGGGGGACGTCGACATCGGCTGGCTCCTCGAGCACCACCCCGAGGCGATCGGCGACGCGGAGCTCGCGCTGAACGAGGGCGGGCGGATCCGCGTGGCGGGCGGGATCGAGCGCGGGCGGGTGCGCACGGTCAACATCCAGACGACGGAGAAGGTCTACTACGCCGTGACGTGCACGGCGACGGGACCGAGCGGGCACGGCTCCGTGCCGATCCCCGACAACGCCCTCGCCGCACTCGCGCGCGCGGCCGCGCGGCTTCACGCCTGGCGTCCCCCGGCGCGGCTGAACGAGACGACGCGGCTCTACTTCGCGCGGCTCGCCGAGATCGAGCCGGACACCGCGGTGCGCGCGGCGATGCGCGGCGTCTCGACGGCGACGGACTCGGCGGAGATCGAGGCGGCCGCGGCGGTGCTCTCGCGCGACCCGCTGCACAACGCCGTGCTGCGGACCGGGGTCGCGCTGACGATCCTCGACGGCGGGATGCGCGAGAACGTGATCCCGTCGGAGGGGAAGGCGACGTTCAACGTGCGCATCATCCCCGGCGAGGACATCGTCGCGATCGCGGAACGGATGACGGCCATCGCGGCGGAGCCGCAGGTCGCCTGCGCGCTCGACCATCCGCCCGAGGAGGCGCCGCCGCCCTCGCCGGTGTCGACGGCGCTCTTCCGGTCGATGGAGCGTGCCGCGAAGACGATGGCGCCGGAGGCGGTGGTGCTCCCCTTCATGTCCACCGGCGCGACCGATGGGGCGGCGCTCCGCGCGCTGGGGATCCCGACCTACGGGATCCTCCCGATGCCGATGCCGGTCGAGGACGAGCTGCGAATGCACGGGGACGACGAGCGCGTCCCGGTGGCGGCGCTCGGGTGGGCGACGGAGTATCTGTACCGGGTGCTGGCGGGAACCTGACGAGCCGTAGGCGGCTCGTTTCCAGCGGACCGGTGTAGCAGCGGGCGTGACGAGAGGTGCGCGGAATGTCCGCTTCGGGACACCGCCAGGTCCGTCCACTCCGACGGCGGAGGGTGCCAGATGCCTCGATTTCAGTTCGCTGTGGGGTCGCGCGAGGCCGTCCGCGAGGCCGGCATCGTCAACAGTGACACGTTCACCGACGCGCTCGACGCGATCGGCGCCCAGATGGAGCTCTACGAGGGCGACACGCTCGAGATCGGCGTCAACGGCTTCCCGCCGGCGCGCTACGAGTACGTGCTGACGCTCGAGCCCGGCGAGCCCGCCTGGCGTCCGGCGCGACGACTCGCGGCCTGAGACGCTCGAGAACGAATGATCGACCGCGCGGTCGGTCCCGCTCCACCGGGGACCGGCCGCGCGCGCATCGCGGCTAGTCGCGCCCGCCGGCCGTCGGCGCGACGCGCGAGAGGGAATCCGGCGCCTGCGGAGGCGCCATGCTCGCGCTGTAGTGGCACTTCGGGTAGCGCGCGCAGCTCCAGAACGCTCGGCTCGCGAGCGGATGCTGCCCCTCCTTCGCGCGCGCCTGCCGCTCGATCACCACGCCGCCGCACTCGGGGCACGGCGCCGCGCGCCGCCGCGCTCCGACGGTGAGGGTGAAGCGGCACGCGCTGTCGCTGCACGCGTAGTACGGCTTCCCTTCCTGCTCGCTCGCGGGGCGCAGGATCACGAGCTCGTGCGCGCCGCATCGGGGGCAGGGCTTGGTGGTGGGTTCGCGGGAGAAGCGGGCGCGCGGCGCGCGGCGCTCGGCGCTCGGCGCGGGAGACGACGAGGCGGGGGACGAGGCGGAGCTTCCGAACTCCGCGTAGTCGCAGGGGTGCTCGGCGGCGCCGTAGCGGACGCAGCCGAAGAACTTCACACCCTTCTTCCGTCCGCGGCGCTCGACGAGCGTCGAGCCGCACTTCGGGCACCCCGCCGGCTTCGTTCTCGCGCGCACGTCGCGCGTGAGGCTGCAGGCGGGACAGGCGAGGAAGCTCCCCTTGCCGCCCTTCCGCGCGACCTTCACGTAGCTCGCCTCGCCGCACCGGTCGCACGGCATCTTCGTCTCCTCGCCGCGCCCGGCCCGCGGGCGCGCGGCGAGCTTGTGCTCCTGCCGGTAGCGCGTGGCGCGCGGGAGCGCCTCGGACATCGCGCGGCGGAAGTCGGCGTACCACCGCGAGAGGTAGCCGACCCGCGTCTCGCCGGCCCCCTTCTCGATGCGATCGATCTCCCCCTCCATGCGTGCCGTGTACGCCTCGGAGACGAGGTCGGGGAAGGTCTCGGTGAGGAGGCCGTCCACGCGCATTCCGTGCTCCGTCGGCTCGAGGACCTTCTTCCCCCGTCCGGCGACCATCTCGCGCACGTAGTCGCGCCGCAGCAGCGTCTCGATGATGCTCGCGAAGGTCGAGGGGCGGCCGATGCCCGAGACCTCGAGCTTCCGGATCAGCCCGCCGGTGTCATAACGAGAGGGCGGCGTCGTCGACTTCTCCTCGATGTCGTAGTCGCGCGGCGCGAGCACCTGGTTCGGCGCGACGGCGGGGAGCAGCTCGTCCTCCTGGCGCGCGTAGGGGCGCCAGTAGACGAGGTAGCCCGGCTCGACGAGCACCGCGCCCTGCGCGAGCCACTCGATCGGCCCGGAGTCGATCCAGACGTTCGTCCTGTCGATGACGGCGGGGCGGCACTGCGAGGCGAGGAAGCGCGCCCGAATCATCGCGTAGAGCTTCGCCGCGGCGGGGGGCGGCGCGTCGTCGCCGGCGAGCTTCGTCGGACGGATCGCCTCGTGCGCATCCTGGACGCCGGCCTTCGCCTTCCCGCCCCTCGCGGCGCGCGCGGCGCCGCCGGGGAGCGCCTCCGGGTGCTCGCGCCCGATGTGCTCGCGCGCCATCTCCACCGCCTCATCGCTCACCCGCGTCGAGTCCGTGCGGTGGTAGGTGATGTAGCCCGCCTCGAAGAGCTGCTGCGCGAGGTCGGCCGCCTCCTTCGCCGAGAGGCGGAGCTTGCGGCTGGCGTCCTGCTGCATCGTGGACGTCGTGTACGGCGGGTCGGGGCGGCGCTCGGTGCGGCGGCGCTCGACGGAGCGCACGATGTGGGGGTGGCGGCGAGCCTCCCGCTCGGCGGCCTGGGCCTCCTCTCGCCTGGAGAAGCGCCGCGGACGCAGGCGCGCCCGCGGCGCGGTGGAGTCGGGGGGTGGGGCGCCCGTCGCGTCGGCGTGGGAGTCGGGCTGGCGCTCGGCGCTCGGCCGGGTGCCCGCCGAAGGCGGGCGGGTGCGCTCGGCGAAAGGCTCGGCGTCGTCGTTCTCCTCGGTGTCCGGCCACTCCTTGGCGGAGCCGTTCCGGTCCCCGGTCCCCGGTCCCTGGTCCCCGCCGTTCCGGTCCCCGCCCTCCGGCACGAAGGCGACGAAGCCCTCGTGGTACTCGACCTCGAGCGTCCAGTACTGCTCGGCGACGAAGGCGAGGATCTCGCGCTCGCGCTCGCAGAGGATGTGCAGCGCCGGCGTCTGCACGCGTCCCGCGCTCGTCGCGCCGGCGGGCCAGCAGATCTCGCCGGAGACGTCGAAGCCGACGATGCGGTCGAGGACGCGGCGCGAGCGCTGCGCGTCCACGCGACCCTCGTCGATCGGGCGCGGCGCGTCCATCGCGCGGCGCACCGCGTCGGGTGTGATCTCGCGGAACTCGACGCGGCGCGGCGCGGCGACGCCGAGCTTCAGCTCGCGCGCGAGGTGCCAGGCGATCGCCTCACCCTCGCGATCGGGGTCGGTCGCGAGGAGGACGCGCTCGTAGCCCCCCGAGCGCACGAGGCGCCGCAGCTCGGCGACGACGTCGGCCTTCCGCACCTCGTACGTCTCCTCGAACGTCGCGAGGTCCACGCCGTACCCCTTCTCCGGCAGGTCGCAGATGTGTCCGACCGAGGCCCGGACGGCGACGTCGGCGCCGAGGAAGCTCTGGATCTTGCGCGCCTTGTTGGGACTCTCGACGAGGAGGAGCGTCTTCCGCATTCACACGTTGACTTCGGTCTCGACGCGCTCGCGCCCGCGCGCGTCCACCGCCCAGCGCGTCTCGACGCGGGTGTCGCGCACGCCGTACACCGAGTCGAACAGGTGCGTCACGATGCAGACGTGGTTCGGGACGATGCGGACCTGGTCGCCGACCTGGGGGCGCCAGTCGGCGCGGGAGAGGTCGAGGATGCCGTGCTCCTCGCTCATGCGCGAGACGACGACGTCGGGGCGGTCGAGCAGGGCGCCGAAGCCCTCGCCGTTCGCGCCGCGCAGCGGCTCGCGGCCGAGCGCCTTGCTCCCCGCGTCGACCACCGCCTGGCCGGGGACGGCGGTGCTCACCACCGTCGCGAGCACCGTCAGCGCGCAGTCATCCCACGCGCACGCGCCGATCTCCGCGGTCGTGCGGTCGTTGTAGACGTAGGTGCCCGGACGGACCTCGGTCATCCCCGCCACCTCGTGCGCGCGCCAGGCGATCGGCGTCGAGCCGCCGCTGACGATGGCGGGCGGGACGCCGGCGCGATCGAGCTCCTGGAGGGCGCGCGCGAGGTCGGCGGAGAGGCGCTCGAGCTGCGCCGCCTGCTCCCCGACCGGCGCCCTGATGTGGCCCGGGTAGAAGGCGATCCCCGCGTAGCGCAGCGGGTCGCGGCGGCGGACGAGCTTCGCCAGCTCCGCCGCATCCGTCGCGCCCGGGACGCCGACGCGGTGCATGCCGACGTCGATCTCGATGTAGACGCCGATCTCGCGGTCGGCCGCGTGCGCGGCGGAGGCGAGCTGCTCGATCGCCTCGATGCTGTCCACGGCGACGGTGAGCGCGGCGGTGCGCGGCAGCGTGACGAGCCGCGCGAGCTTCGACGGCCCGAGCGGCGGGTGCGCGAGGAGGAGGTCGTCGGCGACGTCGGCCATCGCCTCCATCTCGCGCGGCGTGGCGCAGGTGAGCCCCGTCGCGCCGAGCCGCGTCTGATCGGCGGCGATGCGCCGCGACTTGTGCGTCTTCACGTGGGGGCGCAGCGCGAGCCCGTGCAGCGCCGCGTACGCCGCCATCCGGTCGAGGTTGTCGGTGAGCCGGTCGAGGTCCACGACCGGCACCGGCGTCTCGAGGTCGGCGAGGCCGAGCGTGGGACGGTCGTCCTCGTGGCGGCGGAGGTAGCTCGGGTGTGCGGTGGGAGGACGCTTCATCGACGACTCGTGCGGGGGGGCGGGATGACAATGTATAACGCGGACCTCGCCGCTGCCGCAGCCGTCGGATGCACGCGGGCCCCGCGAGCGACGTCGCTCGCGGGGCCCGCGGTCCGGCCGGCTCGCGGCGCGTGCGCCGCGAGAAACGCCTGTCGGCTACGGCAGGTAGATGAAGTAGTAGAGGACCTTCAACTGGTCGTCCGTGACCCCCGCCTCGTTGTGGAACGTCGTGTAGACGAGGTGGCCGGCGCCGTGGTCGAGCACGACGGCGAGCGGCCTCGTCCACGTCGAGCCGCCGGCCTGGTAGGTGCCGGTCAGCAGCGTCGTGACGTTCGCCGAGAGCGCATCGAGCGTCTTCCAGGCGCCGAGGTCGTAGGCGATCGTGACGTCCGTCTTGCCGACGAAGTCGAGCAGCGACTGGTTCGTGATCGTGCCGGGGACCGCGGGGTCCACCTCGCCGCTGCCGCCGATCGTGATGAAGTCGCTCGGGAAGAGCGCCTGCGCGTAGGCGGAGGCATAGTCGGAGGCGTAGACGATCCCGCCGTTCGCGATGTAGGCGCGCAGGTTCTCGATCGTCGCCGCGTCCGACGCCTTGGTGACGTCGAGCCCGCAGTTGAGGAAGATCATGTCGTACAGCGACGTGATCGCGGGATTGGCGAGATCGGCGGCGGTGATCTCGTCCATCGGGTTGCGCAGGTCGTCGCGGACGATCCCCTCGATGTGGTCCCACGCGCCCTTCACGAAGGCGAGCTTCCCCGTCGGCACGAGGACGCCCGGCGGCTGCTCGGTGAGCACGCTGCCGAAGACGTCGATCGGCACCTTCGCGGCGAAGTGGCCGCGGGTGGCGAGGAGGGAGCGGCCCCCGATCGGGAGGCCGGCGAGCGTGTACCGCCCCTTCTGGTCGGTCGTCGCCGTGGGGCCGGCGAAGCCGTACGGCGCGACGAGGACGCCGGGGATCGGCGTCCGCATGTCGGCGGCGGTGATCAGCCCGGTGACGTCACCGGTGCTGCCGCTCGGAGAGTTGATCCGCTCGCCGGCGCAGGCGGCGAGCGTGGTGACGGCGAGGGTGACGAGAACCGCGCGCGCGACCGGACGCTGCATACGAATCCTCAGTGATCTGTCGGTGTCACGATGGACGATCCACCGGTCGCGGCGATACGCGCCTGCCCGGCGCGGTCGGGGAGACCGTGGGCGCCGGGGGCGGCGGGAGTTGCCGAGTGCGTCGCGCAACGCGACGGACGCGCGGCCCGTGAAGCGCCCGGAGACGCGCCCGGAACGCGCGCGGAAGATGGATCGTCACGCGCCTGAAGGCCGCTTCGTCGCGAGCCGCGAGCGGTGGCGGCACCCCCGCCCCGCGGCATCGCTCTCCCGCCCTTTCGTCCCGCACCGATTCAGCCACCCCATGGCGCTGCTTCGCTGGAACCACGCTTCGCTCCTCCTCGCCGCCATCGCCATCAGCGTCGTCGGAGCGACCTTCGTGACCCTGGTCGCGGGCGTCGCGCTCGCCGCTGCGGCCGTCGGTCTCTTCGGGATCGTGCCGTTCGTCGTCCGCCGCCAGCTCCGGCAGCCGTCGGCCGGGGCGGCGGCGCTGCTGCCGGCGGACGCTCCGGTCCCGGACGAGACGCGCGAGGCGTGGGAGCGCGTGGGAGAACGCGCGTCGGCGCTCGGCTACCGGCCGTTCGCTCGCCTGCGAGAGCCCCTCGCGGCGCAGAGCGCGATCCGGTGGATCGCGACGTGGACGCGCGCGACGGGTCCGGGGGAAACCCTCCTCGCCGCCGGTATCGTCACCGGCGGCGGCCGCCCGGGCGCCGGTCGGACGCTCGTGACGAGCCTCGTCACGCGGCTCGCCGACGGGCGCCAGGCGGAGACGTACGTCGCCGAGTGGCCGGTGCTCTTCGAGTCGCTTGCCTCGGGACCGCTGCTCTGGCTGCCGGAGGGAACGGAGCTCGCCGCCGCGGAGCGCGCGCACGGGGCGCTCGTCTCGCAGTGGCTCGCCGGCCGGCCGGGCGTCGTGGCCGCGCCCGGGACGGCCGCGGATGCGCCGGCGGCGTACCGGTCGCACATGCGCCGGCTGGCGGGTGCGCTGATCGCGGAGGGCTACTACCGCCTCGACGACGCGCCGGGAACGATCCGCGCGACGTGGCGCGGGACGCTGCACGCGGCGTGGCGCTCGGTGCCGCCCGTGCGGGAGCTGCGGCGCCGGCGGGCGCGCCGCCGGTCGGAGCGGCATCTCGCCCGGCTCGGCGTGGCGATGCCTCGGCGCCCCGGGCGCCGGATCGCCCGGCCGACGCCGGCCCAGGCCGCGGCGCTCGCCACCGGGCTCGTGCTCGCGGGGGCAGGGATGGCGATCTCGCTCGGCGCGGTCTCGTGGGTCGCGCTCGGCGTCTGCGCGGCGCGGGTCGTCGCGAGCCGGCGCGGCCGGCGCTCGAGCGCGCTCGAGGCGGTCGCCGGCGGGGCGGCGGGCGTGCTCGCCTTTCCGCTCGCCGTCGCGATGGTCTGGGGACTGTGGCGCGGCACCCCCGAGGCGGCGCCGGACGCCGCGCTCTTCATCACGCGTGTCGTCCTCGAGCCGGCGGGACTGTTCACCGCGGGTGCCGCGCTGCTGGCGTTCGGCTGGCCGGATGCGCCGCCGGTCACCACCCCATCTGCGCCATCCGTCCCAGGATGATGGACGCGTAGCGCGACGAGCGCTGCGGCGTGCGCGTCCGCGGCGCGGGGAGGATCGCGGCGAGTCGGGCGCTCTGCTCGCGTCCGAGCCGCGCGGCGGGGACGCCGTACCACCGGCGCGCCGCCTCCTCGATGCCGTACACGCCGTCCCCCCACTCGACGACGTTCAGGTAGAGCTCGAGGATCCGCCGCTTCGGGAGGACGAGCTCCGCGAGCGGGGTGATCGTGAGCTCGAGCCCCTTTCGCACCGGATTGGAGTGCGTCGTCAGGAAGAGGTTCTTGACGAGCTGCTGCGTGATCGTGGAGGCGCCGCGTGGCGGCTCCCCCTCGCGCCGCGCCTCCTCGACGACCTTGCCGATCTCCTTCCAGTCGAAGCCGTCGTGCTGGTAGAAGCGCGCGTCCTCCGCGGCGACGACGGCGCGTTGCGCGTGCCGCGAGATCCGATCGAGCGGGACCCAGTCCCACCGTTTCTCGTACTCGCCGGGGCGGAACCACGACTCGACGCGGCGCTGGATGTGGACGGTCGTCGTCAGCGGCGGGAGGAAGCGCACCCAGACGAGCCCGAGGAGGACGAGCCCGTAGAACGCGGCGACGACGAGGAGCAGGCGGCGGAGGAGGGCGAGGAGGCGGCGGCGCAACATGCCGCAAGGTACACGGCGGTGCCTCGCGTGGAACCGGCGGCGTGGCGCGCACCCTGCCCCGTCTCGCGGCCGGACCGACGATGGAGCGCAGCGGAATGGCGCGACGGACGGAGCGCGGCGCGGGGGCGGACGAGCGAACGGCCGCGGCGTGGGCGGCGTACCCGCAGACGGTGCTCGAGCTCTACACGGAGCCACGCGCACGGATCGATCTGCGGGCGGAGATCGACGAGACGGGGCGGCGCGCGCTGCGCTCGCTCGGCTGGCCCGAGATGGCGGTGCTGACGCCGGCGAACCCGTGCGGCGAGCCGCGGCCGGCGGCGGAGAACGCGCGTCGGCTGACGGGGCTGGAGCAGCGGCTCGCCGATGCCGGCATCCGCTTCGTGCGCGTCGACGGCCACGCGCCCGACGGCTCCCACTGCGAGCCGTGCGTCGGGATCGCGACGTCGCGGGAGGACGCGCTCGCGCTCGCGCGCGAGCTCGAGCAGCTCGCGCTCTTCCACTGGGACGGCGCGTCGTTCTGGCTCCTCGGCGCGGCGGGCCCGTACTCGGGCGTCGTCGAGCGGCTGCCGCAGCCGCCGGTGGCCGCCGGATAGCGCGCTGCGTCGTGGCCGCCCGTGGCGCCGTCGTGCTGGCGGCGGGCGACGGCCGCCACCGTCAGTCGTAGCGCAGCGCCGCCACGGGCTCGATGCGGCTCGCGCGGCGGGCGGGGAGCCACGCGGCGGCGAGGGCGACGAGGGCGAGCGTGCCGGCGACGATGCCGAGGACCGCCGGGTCGCGCGCCTCCACGCCGACGAGCAGCGAGGCGAGCAGGCGCGAGACGGCGATCGCGCCGAGCACGCCGACGACGATGCCGGCGAGCGCGCCGGCGAGCCCCTGCGCGACGACCTGCCTGACGACGCGCCCGCGCTCGGCGCCGAGGGCGATGCGAATGCCGATCTCGCCGGTGCGCTGGGCGACCGTGTACGAGAGCACGCCGTAGATCCCGACCGCGGCGAGGAGCAGCGCGGCGAGCGCGAAAACGGAGAGAAGCGCGGCGTTGAAGCGGGGCGCGGCGACCGTCGCGCCGAGCACCTCGTCCATCGTGCGGATCGGCTCGATCGGCAGGCTCGCGTCGACGGCCCAGATGCGGTCGCGGATCGCCGGCGCGACCGACGCGACGTCGCCGTCGGTGCGGGCGACGACCCACATCTCGTTGAAGGGGAACTGGAGGTGCGGGTAGTACGTCGCCGGCTCGGCGGGCTGTCCGAGGCCGAGGAAGGGCTCGTCGGCGACGACGCCGACGATCTCGAAGGCGGTCGGCTGGCCGTCCCACCACGACTGCCCGCGGTCGAGCGTCGCGCCGATCGCCTCGCCGTCGGGGAAGTGACGCCGCACGAACGCCTCGTTGACGACGACGACGCCGGGGGTGTCCCACCGGTCGCGCGGCGAGACGTCGCGCCCGCGCAGGATCGGCAGCCCGACCGTCCGGAAGTAGCCGGGCCACACCGCGCGGACGCGCGACTCGGGCTCGGTGCCGGGGGCCGGCGGCTCGCGTCCGACGATCGCGAAGCTCGACGTCCACCCCGGCGAGAGCGGGTGCTCGTAGGCGAAGGAGACGTCGCGCACGCCGGGGATCGCGGCAAGCTCCTCGTGCAGCCGCTCGTAGAACGCGAGGACGCTCGGCGCGCGCTCGTAGCGCGTGGCGGGGAGCTGGACCTGCGTGACGACGACGCCGTCCGGGCGGAACGGCAGCTCCGTCGTCTGCAGCTGCCAGAAGCTCTTGATGAGGAGCGCCGCGCCGACGACGAGCACCGTCGCGAGCGCGACTTCGGCGACGACGAGCCCCTGCCGCAGGCGGCGCCGCGCGGCGCCGCTCGTCGCCCCGCGCGCGCCGTCGCGGAGCGAGGCGAGCGAGGCCTCCTCGCGCCGCTGCTGGAGCGCGGGGAGGATCCCGAAGAGGAGGCCGGTGGCGACGCTCACGACGAGGAGGAAGGCGAGGACGGGGAGGTCGAGCGCGACCTCGTCGGCGCGCGGGAGACTGCGCGGCACGAACGAGAGCAGGGCGCGCATGCCGCCCCACGCGACGGCGAGCCCGGCGAGCCCGCCGAGCGTGGTGAGAAGGAGACTCTCGGTCATCCACTGCCTGACGAGCCGGCCGCGTCCCGCGCCGAGCGCCGCGCGCACCGCCATCTCGCGCTCGCGGGCGGTGGCGCGGGCAAGAAAGAGGCTCGCCAGGTTCGTGCAGCCGATGAGGAGCACCAGTGCGACGGCGCCGAAGAGGACGAGGAGCGCCGGGCGCGCGTCGGCGACGATCGACTCGCGCAGCGGGTCGAGCCGGGCGCCGCGATGGAGGTTGTCCTGCGGGTACTGCATCTCGAGGCGCTTCGCGATCGCCGCGACCTCGGCGCGGGCGGCGTCGAGCGCGGTTCCGTCGCGCAGCCGGCCGACGACGGCGAGGCGGTGCGCGCCGCGTGCCTCCTCGAGCGGCCCGGGGACGAGCGGCTGCCAGAGCTGGACGTCGCCGCGCAGCCGCAGGTCGGCGGGGAGGATGCCGACGACGGTCGTCGGGACGCCGTCGATCTCGATCGTGCCGCCGACGAGCGACGCGTCGCCCCCCCAGCGCGCGCTCCAGAGCTCGTGGCTCAGCATCGCGACCGGGGTCGCCCCCGGGCGCTCGTCGTCGGGGAGGAAGCCGCGACCGAGGATCGGGCGGACGCCGAAGGCGGCGGTGAAGTTCGCCGTGATGTAGCCGACGGCGACGCGCTGCGGCTCGGCGCCAGGCGCGGTGAGCGTCGCCGTCCAGCCGCGGATCGCGGCGAGGTGCTCGAAGGAGGTGCTCGCCGCGCGGACGTCGAGGTAGTCGGGATAGGACGTCCCCGTGCCGACCTTCTCCCAGTCGCCGTTCGTCGGATAGCCGTCGAGGCGCACGATGCGGTCGGGGTCCGGGAACGGGAGCGGGCGCAGGAGGACACCGTTGACGACGGAGAAGACGGCGGTCGTCGCGCCGATGCCGAGGGCGAGGGTGAGGACGACGACGGAGGCGAAGCCGGGGCGCCGGCGCAGCGAGCGCACGGCGTACTTCAGGTCGAGTCCGAGCACGTCGTCACCTCCGTAGCGGCGGCGCAGCCAGAGCGCATCGGCGACGGCGCCGCCGGCGCGGAGCTGCAGCGAGAGTCGTCGGGTCCACGATGCGTCGTCCCGGCGGCGGGCCTCGAGCCAGGCGTGCTCGAGCTCACCCTCCCACTCGGCGAGCCACTCGTCGCGGCGGACGAGCGGACCGAGCCTGGCGAGGAGGCGGACGAGGGTGACGCCGGGGGCGGGCATCGCGATGCGCTCGGTCACGCGGGGCGCGGCGCGGGCGCGCCGGCGAGGACGGCGCGGGCGTCGGGGTGGCGCGCGATCGCCTCGCGCGCGACCTCGGCGCCTGCGCCGGTGAGCTCGTAGTAGCGGCGCGGCGGGCGTCCCTCGTCGCGCGCGCGCTGTACCGGCTCCCATCGCGAGCGAACGAGGCCCGCGTCCTCGAGCCGGCGGAGGATGGGGTAGACGGTGCCGCTGGCGAGGCCAGTGGCGTCGAGGATGTCGAAGCCGTGGCGGGTGCCGCGGGAGAGGGACCAGAGGACGAGGGCGGTGGGGCGGGTGAGTCTCGGGGACACAGGGGCCGGGGTGGAGGGGACCGGCTGGGGACGGGGGGACGGGGGACGGGAGGCCGCTCGTGCTCGACGCCCACGTTCCGATCCCGTCCCGGTCCCCGCTTCTTTTCTACCTATGTAGAGTTTCTGGCCGCGGGTCAATGCCCGGGAGCGCGACGATACGAAATGCGAACAGCCGAAGGGACGGAGGGGCCGGCACCGCCGCGCGATGCCGGCCCCTCCGTCCGGTCCCCCGTCCCCCGTCCCTCGTCCCCGGCCGGTACCTCCGTCGCCCGTCCCTCTCAAACTGCGTCCGA
>DASUSM010000004.1:0-4381 GCA_036375115.1 Gemmatimonadaceae bacterium
AAAGCGCGAGATGATGGTCTCCGGAGGTGCCCGATGAGCGCCCGTTCCGCCCGCCGCGCGCGCTCGCTCGCGCCGCTCGCCCTGCTGCTCGCCGCCTGCACCAGCGCGCCGCCTCCCGCGGAGACGCCGGCGCCGGTCGCCGTCGTCGCCGACACGCCCGCGGTCCCCGCCGCGCCGGGCGGGCTGACCGCGCCGCCGGTGCTCGCTGCGCCGCCGGCGCTCGCTCTCCCGCCGATCGCCACGCGGACACTCCCGAACGGGCTCCAGGTCGTCGTCGTCGAGCACCGTGAGCTCCCCGTCGCCGACTTCGCGCTCGTCGTGCGGACCGGCGCCGAGGCGGACCCGGCGGACCACGCTGGGCTCGCGACGCTCGCCGCGTCGATGCTCGACGAGGGGACGACGACGCGCTCCGCGCTCGAGATCGCCGACGCCGTCGCCTGGCTGGGCGCCGACCTCGGCACGTTCGGCGGCTTCGACGAGTCGCGCGTCATGCTCCACGTGCCGACGGCGCAGCTCGACAGCGCCCTCGCCCTCTTCGCCGACGTCGCCGTCCGCCCGAGCTTCCCCCAGGCGGACTTCGACCGGCTCAAGCAGGAGCGGCTCACCGCGCTCCTCCAGCTCAAGGACCGCGGGCCGGCGATCGCCGACATCGCCTACGCGAACATCGTCTTCGGCGGCGAGCACCCCTACGGCCGCGCGATGATGGGGACGGAAGCGACCGTCGCCCGCATCACGCGAGACGATGCCCGGCGCTTTCACCGTACGTATTTCCGGCCGAACAACGCCACGCTGATCGTCGTCGGCGACGTGCGGACGGACGACATCGTGCGGCGCATCGAGCGCGCCTTCGGCGGCTGGGAGCGCGGCGCCGTGCCGGCCACGCGCTTCCCGGCCGCGCCGAAGGCCGCGGCGACGACCGTCTACCTCATCGACAAGCCGGGCGCGGCGCAGTCCTCGTTCCGCATCGGCGGGGTCGGCGCCGCCCGCTCGACCGACGACTACTTCGCCCTGCTCGTGATGAACACGATCCTCGGCGGGAGCTTCACGAGCCGGCTGAACCAGACGCTGCGCGAGGAGAAGGGCTACACCTACGGCGCGGGGTCGTCGTTCGCGCTCCGCCGCGAGCCGGGGCCGTTCACGGCGCGCGCCGAGATCGTCTCGGCGAAGACCGACTCCGCCCTCCTCGAGTTCATGCGGGAGCTGCGGGGCGTCCTCGACACCGTGCCGCAGGACGAGCTCTCGAAGGCCAAGCGCTACCTCCAGCTCCAGCTCCCGGGGGACTTCGAGACGACGCGCGACATCGCCGCGCAGCTCGCCCCCCTCGTGCTGCACGGGCTGCCGCTCGACTACTACGACGGCTACGTGCAGCGGATCGACGCCGTCACGCAGGACGACGTCCGCCGCGTCGCGCGGCGCTACATCGATCCGGAGGGGCTGGCCATCGTCATCGTCGGCGACCGCGCGACGATCGAGCCGGGGCTGCGCGCGCTCGGCGTGGGCGACATCTCGATCCGCGACCTCCGGGGGGAGCCGGTCCGGCCGTAACGGGCCGCGGCGTCGCGCGTCAAGATCATCGGGGCGGCTGGCGCCACGCCGGGCCGCCCTCGCCGTCCCGCGCCGCCGGCGCGGGGCACGAGCCCATCGCCACGACGCCATGCCGGCTGCACCGCGCCGCTTCCCCACGACGATCCCCACCGCCGCGCGCGCCGCGGCGGTCGGGATCGTCGTGGCGGCGCTGGCCGGCTGCGTCGCCGAGGGCGGCGTCGACGCGGCGCGGCGCGCCGCGCGCGCGGACTCCGCGGCCGCGGGCTACGCGATCGCGGCCGACTCGTCCGATCGCGCGCGGGACGCCTCCGCCGCGGCGCTGCTCGCGCGCGTCCGCCGCGCGCTCGGCATCGGCCCTCGCGAGGACACGTCGCGCGTGACCGTCGTCGCCGTCGCCCCTGTCGTCCACGACCCGCCTCGCGCGGCGCAGGTCGAGGACGTGGCGCCTCGGCGGACCGGCCCATCGTCCGCTGATGCCGTCGCCGCGGACACGGCGGCCGCGACGCACGGCACGCGCCCGATGCAGACGACGCACGCGGCGGATGCCGATTCCGCCGCGCGCCCCTCCCCCGACTCCCTCGTCCGCCAGGGAGCCTTCCTCGCCTGGAACCCCGCGCGGCGGACGGTGCAGCTCGAGGTCGTCGCCGGCTACGACGGCGTGAACGCGTCGCTCAACTTCAACGGCGGCGCCCACGGCGAGCGCGCCGTCGTCGTCCCGCGCGACTGGTACGTCGAGGTCCGCTTCCGTCAGGGAGACGAGGCGCTCGCCCATTCCGCGCTCGTCGCGCCCCTCGTGACGCCGATCCTCGTCGATGCGCCGCCGCCCGCCTTTCCGTACGCGGCGACGAGCCGCGCCAGCGAGGGGCTGATCGAGGGCGGGACCGACGGCTTCGCCTTCGTCGCCGACCGCGCCGGAGACTTCGTGCTCCAGTGCGGCGTGCCAGGGCACGCGCAGAGCGGCATGTGGATCCGCTTCGTCGTGGACTCCATGGCGGCCGCGCCGCGCTACCGCTGACCGCGCCGCCGCGCTCGCGCGGCGTGCCGGTGATCCACATCACATGCCGATCGCGCGGCCGCAGCACGCGCCCGCGCAGTTCGCCGCCAAGTGCGCCCGCGGCGCGGCGCCTGCGATGGCGCCCGACGTCCGCGCGGCGGTGCGCGTCCCGATCCACGGGACGCACGCGCCGCGCCACGCTCACACGTTCCCATGCCTCGCATGCGCTCCTTCGCCGCTCCGCTCGCCCGTGCCGCGCTCGCCCTCGCCGTGCTCGCCGCCGCGGCGCTCCCCGCCGAGGCGCAGACGCGCGAGCGGTGGCTCAAGTCGCCCGTCCTCGTGGTGCAGCCCGGCTTCGTCATCGCCGATGCCATCGATGCCCCCGACGGCGTCGATGCCCGCACCGACCTGCTCCTGCGGCTCGTGACCGCCGTGCCGACCGCGATCCCGCGGGCGATGCTCGTCTTCGCCGTGCAGTGGTCCCCGTTCGCCGACGAGAACGGCGCCGGCGTCGCGATGAACCAGCCGGAGCTCCACTACGGACCCATCCTCCACGTCTGGGAGGGCGACCGCATCGCCGTGGACCTCGGCGTCCTCGGCGCCTACGGACCGTCGGCGACCGTCGAGGACATCGAGGAGCGGGCCTACTCGCACAAGCTCCGCCTCCAGGGCGACCTGCTCGTCAAGCTCGGGCGGATGCTCATGCCGGAGTCGACCTCGCGGCTGTCGAGCGCCGCGCTCTATCTCACGCTCGCCCACCTCGCCACGGGCGTCGACGCCGACATCGCGTCGCCGTGGACGGTGCAGGGCGGGATCTCACTCCCCATCGCGCCCTGACCGGGATCCTCCGGCGACCAAGGATGGGGCCGGCGCACCGGGGTTCCACCGGCGCCGCCCCCCGTGCAACTTGTCCGGCATGCGCATTCCGATCGAGACGTTCCGGCTCGACAACGGGCTCCTCGTCACGCTCTCCGAGGACCACACCGCGCCGATCGTCGCCGTGAACCTCTGGTACCACGTGGGCTCGGCGAACGAGCGCGAGGGACGCACCGGCTTCGCGCACCTCTTCGAGCACATGCTCTTTCAGGGCTCCGAGCACGTCGCGGCGAACGAGCACTTCGAGCTCGTGCAGCGCGCCGGCGGGACGCTGAACGGCTCGACGTGGCTCGACCGCACGAACTACTTCGAGACGGTGCCGTCGAACCAGCTCGAGCTCGCGCTCTGGCTGGAGGCCGACCGCATGGGCCGCCTGCTCCCGGCGATGACGCAGCAGAAGCTCGACACGCAGCGCGATGTCGTGAAAAACGAGCGGCGCTGGTCGGTGGACAACCAGCCGTACGGCACCTGGTGGGAGCGCCTCCCCGCGCTCGCCTTCCCGCCGGAGCACCCCTTCCATCACTCGCTCATCGGGTCGATGGAGGACCTCTCGGAGGCGAGCCTCGAGGACGTCGCCGGCTTCTTCGCCACGTACTACACGCCGGACAACGCGGTGCTCTCGATCGCCGGCGACTTCGAGCCAGGGGAGGCGCGCCGTCTCGTCGAGCGGCACTTCGGCGGCATCCCGCGCGGGGGCGGCAGGCCACCGCTCCCGCCGATGGCGGTGCCGCCGACCTTCGGCGTGCCGCCGCGCGAGGTCGTCGAGGACGAGGTGATGCTGCCGCGCGTCTTCGTCGCGATGCGCTCTCCCGTCTTCGGGAGCGACGGCTACTACGCGGCGAGCGTCTGCTCGGCGGTGCTCGGCCACCGCAAGGGGAGCCGCCTTCACCGCACGCTCGTGCGCGACGGCCAGATCGCCGCGGAGGCGAACGCGTTCACCTACGATTTGACGAAGGGGAGCGACCT
>DASUSM010000005.1:0-2045 GCA_036375115.1 Gemmatimonadaceae bacterium
CGTCATGAACCACGTGCTCCCGAAGCAGGGCGTCCTCTCGATGCACTGCTCGGCGAACGTCGGGGATGCCGGGGACACGGCGCTCTTCTTCGGCCTCTCGGGCACCGGGAAGACGACGCTCTCGGCGGACCCGGACCGCGCGCTCGTCGGCGACGACGAGCACGGCTGGTCCGACGAGGGCGTCTTCAACTTCGAGGGCGGGTGCTACGCGAAGGTGATCAACCTGTCGGCGGAGGGAGAGCCGGACATCTACCGCACGACGCGGATGTTCGGGACGATCCTCGAGAACGTCGTCCTCGACCCGGTGACGCGACAGGTGAACTACGCCGACCAGTCGATCACCGAGAACACGCGCGCGTCCTACCCGATCCACTACATCCCGAACCACCGGCGCGGCGGGACGGCGGGGCATCCGCGCAACATCGTCTTCCTCACGGCCGACGCGTTCGGCGTCCTGCCGCCGATCGCGCGCCTCACCCCCGAGCAGGCGATGTACTACTTCCTCTCGGGGTACACGGCGAAGGTGGCCGGGACGGAGCGCGGCGTGACCGAGCCGACGGCGACGTTCAGCGCCTGCTTCGGCGCCGTCTTCCTCGTCTGGCCGGCGACGAAGTACGCGGAGATGCTCGGCGAGAAGCTGCGCCGCCACGAGGCGAACGTGTGGCTCGTGAACACCGGTTGGACGGGCGGCCCGTACGGCACGGGGCGCCGGATGAAGCTCGGCTACACCCGGGCGATGGTGAAGCACGCGCTCGCCGGACGCCTCGACTCGGCGCGCTTCGAGACCGATCCGGTCTTCGGGCTCTCGGTCCCGGCGGAGGTCCCCGGCGTGCCCGCGGAGCTCATGCGCCCGCGCTCGACGTGGCCGGACGGCGCGGCGTACGACGCGCAGGCGCGCAAGCTGGCGGAGATGTTCCGGAAGAACTTCGAGAAGTTCGCGGAGTCGGCGAGCCCCGCCGTCGCGCAGGCGGGTCCGCGCGGCTGAGTCGACTCGCGGCATGACCTCCGGCGGACGGAGGCGCCTCGAGATCATCCGGGATCCGCTCTGGAACAACATCAGGGTGGATCCCGTCGCGCTCGCGCTGATCGACACCCCTTCGTTCCAGCGGCTGCGCTACGTGCGGCAGCTCGGGCTCGCCTACCTCGTCTACCCGGGCGCGAGCCACACGCGCTTCGAGCACGCGCTCGGCACGCACCATCTCGCTCGGCGCGCGCTCGCCCAGCTCGACGAGCGGGGCGAGCTCGCCCGCGTCGGCGCTGACGAGTGCGCGATCGTGCGCGCGGCGGCGCTGCTCCACGACATCGGGCACTATCCCTTCTCGCACGCGCTCGAGGAGATCGGCGCGCCGCACCATGAGGAGGTGGCGCGCCCGCTGATCGGCGAGGGGAGCGTCGCCGAGACGCTGCGCCGCGAGCTCGCCCCCGACGCGCCGGAGCGCATCGTCGCCCTCATCCGCGGCGCGAGCGCGAGCCCGCTCCAGGGGCTGATCTCGGGCTCGCTCGATCTCGACAAGATCGAGTACCTGAAGCGCGACGCCTTCATGTGCGGCGTGCCGTACGGCGAGATCGACGTCGACCGGCTGCTCAACTCGCTCGTCCTCGTCGACGTCGATGGGCGCGGGCCGTCGGTCGGCGTGCGCGAGAAGGGGCTCTCGGCGCTCGAGTCGCTCCTCTTCGCGAAGTACCAGATGTACCGCAACGTCTACTGGCACCACGCGGTGCGCAGCGCGACGGCGATGTACAAGCGGCTCGTCGAGGAGGCGATCGAGGCGGGACGCCTCGACGCGCCGCAGCTCGCGGGCTTCACCGACGAGCGGCTGCTCGTCGCGCTCGAGCGCCCCGACGGTCCGCCGCTCCTGCGCGCCCTGCGCGAGCGGCGCCTCTTCAAGCGCGCCTTCGAGTGTCCCGCGGCGGAGCTCGACGGGCTCGATGCCGAATGGATCGCCGAGGACCGGCGGCGCGTCCTCGCCGTGGAGCGCGAGCTCGCGCGCGAGCTCGGCCTCGATCGCGGCGAGGTGCTCCTCGATTACCCGACGAAGACGCAG
>DASUSM010000006.1:0-4149 GCA_036375115.1 Gemmatimonadaceae bacterium
CCGGACGCCGGAACGCCTCAGGACCGCGCCGACCTTGGCGACGAGCAGCGCATAGGACGTCAGCCAGACGAGGCCCAGGAGGATGAGGACCGCCGCGAGCAGCAGCGTCTGCGCGACCGCCGGCCCGGCGGGGTCGACGAATTGCGGGATCAGCATCGTGAAGACGAGCGCGATCTTCGGGTTCAGGAGGTTGGAGAGCAGCCCCTGCCGGAACGGCGACGACGCGCGCCGGCGCACGGCACCTTCCGGTGACGCGTCCGCCCCACCCCGCCACGCCTCGCCGAGCGCGCGCAGGCCGAGCCAGACGAGATACGCCGCTCCGGCCAGCTTCAGCGCCGTGAAGGCCGGGGCCGACGCGTGCAGGAGCGCCGCGATCCCGAGCGCGGCGGCGACCGCCCAGACGAGCAGGCCGGCGTTGACCCCGAGCGCCGTCTCGACCGCGGCGCGGCGCCCGCGCGCGAGGCCGTTCTGGAGGACGAGGGCCATGTCCGGGCCCGGCAGGACGACGATCACGGCGGCGACGCCGGCGAACGCGAGCACGTCACCCACGTCTCGATCGTACAGCGCGTGCCGCCCGCTCAGGCGTAGGCTGCGCTGGTGGCGCACCTCTCCGCGTCCTTCAGTGCGATCCTCCGCGTCCGGCTCGACGACAAGCCCGGCACGTTCGGGCGCGTCGCCACCGCGATCGGGGAGACGGGCGCGCTGCTCGGGGCGATCGACCTCGTCCGGGTCGAGGAGCTGCACAAGGTGCGCGACATCACCGTGCTCGCCGAGGACGAGGCGCACATCGAGCGCGTCGCCGCCGCCGTCCGCGCGGTGGACGGCGTCACGGTCGAGGCGGTCTCCGACCGGACGTTCCTGCTCCACCTCGGCGGCAAGCTCGAGATCGTCTCGCGCGTGCCGCTGAAGACGCGCGACGACCTCTCGATGGCGTACACGCCGGGCGTCGCGCGCGTCTCGCGCGCGATCGCGGAGGACCCCGAGAAGATCTGGAACCTCACGATCAAGCGGAACACCGTCGCGGTCGTCTCCGACGGCACCGCCGTCCTGGGGCTCGGCGACATCGGCCCTGGCGGCGCGCTGCCCGTGATGGAGGGGAAGGCGGTGCTGTTCAAGGAGTTCGCCGGCGTCGACGCGTTCCCGCTCTGCCTCGACACGAAGGACACCGACGAGATCGTGCGCATGGTGCAGGGCTTCGCACCCGTCTTCGGCGGGATCAACCTCGAGGACATCTCGGCGCCGCGCTGCTTCGAGATCGAGCGGCGCCTGCGCGAGACGCTCGACATCCCCGTCTTCCACGACGACCAGCACGGGACGGCGATCGTCGTCCTCGCCGCGCTCGTGAACGCGCTCCAGGTGGTCGGGAAGGAGCTCGCGACCGTCCGCATCGTCGTCACCGGCGTCGGCGCCGCGGGCATCGCGGTGACGAAGATCCTGCTCGCCGCGGGCGCGCGGGACATCGTCGGCTGCGACCGCCTCGGCGCCCTCGTCCGCGACCGCGGCGACCTCGCCGAGCACAAGCGCGAGTACGCGGAGCTGACGAACCCGCGGGGCTTCTCGGGCACGGCCGACGAGGCGCTCGAGGGCGCCGACGTCCTGATCGGCCTGTCGCAGCCGGGCGCGGTCTCGGCGGAGGCCGTCGGGCGCATGGCGGACCGGGCGATCGTGTTCGCGATGGCGAACCCGACGCCGGAGGTGCTGCCGGAGGAGATCGAGGGGACGGTCGAGGTGATCGCCACCGGCCGCTCCGACTACCCGAACCAGATCAACAACGTGCTCGCGTTCCCCGGCGTGTTCCGCGGCGCGCTCGACGTGCGCGCCCGCACGATCAACGAGGAGATGAAGGTCGCGGCGGCGCACGCGCTCGCGGGGACGATCTCCGCGAAGGAGCTCTCCGCCGACTACATCGTGCCGAGCGTCTTCAACCGCGCCGTCGCCCCTGCCGTGGCGGCCGCGGTCGCGCAGGCCGCCGAGGCCACCGGCGTGGCCCGCAAGCACCGGTCGCCAACCGGGGCTTGACGTCAGACACCTCTGTCTGCTTTACTAACGCAGACAACGATGTCTGACTTCAGAAAGGAACACGCCATGCACCGCAAGACCTCGCACTCCGTCTCCGCTCCGTGCACGGCCGCCGGCGGCTCGCGCGTCCTGCTCCTGGCCGCGCTGCTCGTCGCGCAGCTGATGGTCATCCTCGACATCACCGCCGTGAACATCGCGCTCCCCAGCCTCGCCCGCGACCTCGACATCAGCGGCAGCACGATCAGCTGGACGATCACGAGCTACTCGCTCATCTTCGGCAGCCTGCTCCTCTTCGGCGGCCGCGCCGCCGACCTGCTCGGCCGCCGCCGGATGTTCCTGACCGGCCTCGGCATCTTCACCGTCGCCTCGTTCGCGTCCGCCATGGCGGGCACCGCCGGCACGCTCTTCGCCGCCCGGGCGGGCCAGGGGCTCGGCGCCGCGATGCTCTCCCCCGCGGCGCTCGCGATCATCATGACCGCCTTCCAGGGCCCCCAGCGGGCGAAGGCGCTCGCCGCCTGGGGAGCCGTCGGAGGCGCAGGCGCCGCGATCGGCGTCCTCGTCGGCGGCGTCCTCACCGAGTTCAGCGACTGGCGGACGATCTTCTACGTCAACCTCCCCGTCGCGGCCGCACTGGCGGTCACCGCGCTGAAGGTCATCCCCGCCGACACGCAGAAGCCCCGCTGGCAGGGCCTCGACCTCCGCGGCGCCGTGCTCGCGACCACGAGCCTCGCCGCGATCGTCTACGCGATCACGCAGGCCGAAGGCGCCGGCTGGACGTCCCCGCAGACCCACGTGCTCGGCCTCGGCGGCCTCGCCGGCCTCGCGGCCTTCGCGGTCTTCGAGCGCCGCACCGCCACGCCGCTCCTGCGCATCGAGCGGCTTGCCGACCGCGCCGTCGGCGGCGGCCTCTTCCTGATGCTCGCCGCAGCCGGCTCGATCTTCGGGCTCTTCCTGCTCAGCTCGCTCTACCTGCAGAACGTGCTCGGGATGGGGCCGCTCACGACCGGGCTCGCCTTCGTCCCGCTCGCGCTGGCGGCAGGGGTCGGCGCGCACGTCGCCGGTCACGTCGTCGGCCACCACGGCGTGCGCGGCCCGCTGGCCGGCGCATTCCTCGTCGCCGCGGCGGGCATGACCCTCCTCGCCCACGTCGGCGAGAACGGCAGCTACGTCCGGGACGTCCTGCCGGGGATGCTCGTCGCGGGGCTCGGCCTCGGCGTCGCCGTCGTCTCGGTCTCGATCGCGATCCTCACCGGCGCCCGCGAGGACGAGTCCGGGATGATCTCGGGGCTCAACTCGACGGGGCACGAGATCGGCGGCACCGTCGGGATCGCGATCTTCTCGACGATCGCGGCCGGCAGCGGGGCCGTCGCCGGCCCGCAGGCCGCGTCGGGGATCGCGCACGCGTTCGTCGCAGCCGGGCTTCTCGCCGGCGTGGCGAGCCTCGTCGCCCTGGCCGTCCTGCCGCACGCGCGACACTTCGTCCCGAAGCTGCGGTTGAATCCCAGCGCGATGCCGGTCCACTAGACACCGATGGCGAGACAGACGACACCCCGCGAGCCGTCCGCCCCGAGGCGCCGCCGCGCCGACGCGGAGCGGAGCGTCGCCGCCATCCTCGACGCCGCGCTCGAGGCGCTGGCGAGCGACTCCGACAGCAGCATGTCGGAGATCGCTCGCCGCGCCGGCGTCGTCCGGGCGACGATCTACGTCCACTTCCCGACGCGCGAGTCCCTCCTCGACGCCGTCATGGAGCGCGCGGTCGGGGACGTCGCCGAGGCGACGCGAGGCGCCGAGCCGGAGCGCGGCGAGCCACGGGAGGCGCTCGAGCGGGTGCTCCGCGCGACGTGGCGCGAGCTCGGCCGCTTCCAGAACCTGCTCGCGATCAACATCGCGCGGCTCTCCGCGGCGGAGCTCCACCGCCGCCACCTCCCGGTGCTGATGCAGTTCGAGCCGCTGATCGAGCGCGGTCAGAAGGCCGGCGTCTTCCGGAGCGACCTCCCGGTCTCGTGGCAGCTGGCGGTGATCCGCGCGATCGTGCACACCGCGAGCAACGAGATCCAGGCAGACCGGATCTCGGAGGCCGACGCCGAGACCGCGATGATCAGCACCATCATGGCCGCCATCGGCGGAGGC
>DASUSM010000007.1:0-10413 GCA_036375115.1 Gemmatimonadaceae bacterium
CCCGGCGCCGCGCCCGCGTCGATGTAGATCGCCGTCGCGGAATCCGCGACGAAGCTCGCCGCCGTGTCGAGCCGGACGGTGGCCGGCGCGGGGACGATGGCGTGCGAGATCGTCACGCGTCGGGGCGCCGCCGGTGTCGGCGCTGGCGCCGGCGCGGGAGGGACAGGGGCGCACGCCGCGAGCGCGGCGACGACGAAGGTCGCGGCGCGGGCGGCGCGGGCGACGCGGGGAGTGGAGCTGGGCTGCATCGGGGCGGCGTGTGGGTTCCGGGAACGGCCGGAACGTATGCGAGCGACGCGCCGAGGCAAGCCTCGCGCGTCGCTCGCGTCGTCACCCCGCGGTCAGTCGCGGTAGGGCGACTCGCCGTCGTCGGTCTCGAGGAGGGCGGCCCAGCCGAGCGCGCCGCCTTTCCCGCTGCCGATGCCGTGGCCGTTGCCGTTGCCGTTGCCGTGTCCGGGGATCGTCCGCGGCTCGGGGGGCGGGAGGAGCGCCGCGTCGGGAGCGAGGGAGCGCGCGATCTCGAGGAGCATCGGGCTCAGGTGCGAGCCGTAGCGGAGCAGGTTCGCGGCGCGGACCCTCGAGGCGAGCAGGTAGGCCGTCGGCGGGAGATCGCGCTTCGCGGCGTTGCACCCCTGGCAGGCGAGGACGAGGTTGTCCCGCCGGTCGTAGGCGGTGAGGCCCCGTCGGGGCGCGACATGGTCGAGCGTCATGACCTGCGCGGAGAAGCGCACGCCGCAGTAGGCGCAGATGGGGCCGTGACGCTCGAGGAGCCAGACGCGGGTCGCGAGATACGCGCTCCGTCCCGTCGGGTGGGACGTCAGCTGCAGCTCGGCGGCGCCCCCTCCATTGCGTCGTCCGCGCTTGCGGCGCGCGGAGCGCCGTCGGGGAGTCGCGGCGGCCGCGTCGTCGGCGCGGCGCTCGAGGGCCTCGCTGGCGCGAGGGCGGCTCGACTGCGGGGAGGGGGAGGGCTTCGGCGCCTTGCGCGCCGGTCGGGAGCGGCTGTCGTGCGACGGGGCGCTGCGCGAGGGCCGCTCGTCGCGGTACGGATTGTCGTGATTCGGTCGAGACAAAACGATCTACTGGTTGCTGTTGTACTGAGGACGTCGCGCCGGGCTCCGGCGTCACGCCTCGCGGTGGTACCCGCCTTTGCAGGAAGCGGTCCCAACCGGACCCGGCCGGCTTGGCCCTGGTCCCTATATGAACCTAACGCGCCCACGATAGGTTCGGGGCGCAGGACGTGCAAGCCGGGCTCGGCGGGGCGCTCCCCGGGGGAATCGGGCGCGCCCGGGGACACGGGGGACGGAGGGCGATGACGTCGATACATGGGTTTTCCGGCCAGCGCGCCCGGCGGCTGGCGGCGCTCCTCGCCGCGTCCGCCGGCCTCCTCGCGGCGGGGTGCCGGGAGGACGCGGACCACGTGCGGGCCGCCGAGGCCGGCATCGTCGACGGGACGGTTGCCGTCGAGGGCGAGGCGCGGCGGATCGTCACGATCGACGGCTTCGACTCCCCCGAGTCGGTGAGGTACGACGCCGAGCTCGACGTCTTCTACGTCTCGAGCATGCGGCTGTTCGGGTCGCTGAAGGACGACAACGGCGACATCTCGCGCATCGAGGCGGGCGACCTCCGGGCGGAGACCGTCCTCGTCCGTGGCGGCGAGAACGGGGTCACGCTCCACGCGCCGAAGGGGATGGCGCTCCACGGCGACACGCTCTGGGTGGCCGACATCGACGTCCTGCGCGGCTTCCATCGCGTGACCGGGGCGCCGCTCGCGACGATCGACTTCGCCCCGCACCGCCCCACGCTCCTCAACGACGTCGCGGTCGGCGAGGACGGGACGATCCGCGTCACGGACACCGGGATCGTCATGAGCCCGCGCGGGACGATCTACGACACGACGGGAAGCCGCATCTTCGAGGTCGGAGCCGGGCGCGCGATCGGCGTGCTCCCGGCCGAGGAGCCGTGGCCGAACCCGAACGGGATCACGTGGGACGCGGGCGGCGAGCGGTGGCTCGTCGTCACCTTCGGCCACTTCCGGAGCGCGCTCTACTCGATCGGCGCCGCCGCCACGGCGCGCACGACGCTCGCCGAGGGGAACGGGCGCTGGGACGGCGTCGAGGCGCTCGCCGACGGCCGCATCGTCCTCTCGAGCTGGAGCGACTCGAGCCTCCACGTCGTCGACTCGACGGGTCGGCGCACGCGGATCGTGCGCGGCGTCCCGGAGCCGGCGGACATCGGGATCGACACGAGACGCGGCCGAATCGCGATTCCGCTCGCGATGTCGAACCGCGTGGAGCTCTGGACGATCCCGCCTCGGCGCTGAGCGATGCGGCGCGCCGCGCTCTACCTGCGCGCCCTCCCCCTCTTCAGGCGCGTCCTCGCCGGCATCGACGCGGCGTGGACGGGGCTCTGGCTCGGCGCGCTCGGCCGCGACGACCTCGCGGCGGTGGACGCATCGTTCTACTCGGAATGGGACCGCTACCGCAGCGAGGAGCACAACACGCGCGGGCTCTTCGCCTGGGAGCAGGAGGCGCTGCGCGCGTTCTTCCCGCCGGCCGGCCGCCTGCTCGTCACGGGAGCGGGAGGAGGACGCGAGGTGCACGCGCTCGCGTCGCGCGGCTTCGACGTCGACGGCTACGAGTGCAATCCCGCGCTCGTCGAGCGCGCGACGTCGCTGCTCGGACGTGACGGTGGTCGTGGGACCGTGCGGCTCCTCCCGCCCGACCGCGCGCCGGCCTCCGGCGGACCGTATGACGGCGCGATCGCGGGGTGGAGCTCGTACATGCTCGTGCCCGGCCGCGCGCGCCGAATCGCCTTCCTCCGCGAGATGCGGCCACTCCTGCGCGTTGGCGCGCCGCTCCTCCTCTCGTTCTTCACGCGGCGCGCGGACTCGCCGCGCCACCGCATCGTCGCCGCCGTCGGCCGCGGCGTCCGGCGCCTCCGCCGCGACGAGCCCGTCGAGATCGGCGACGACCTCTTTCCCGGCTACTCGCACGCCTTCACGGAGGAGGAGATCCTCGCGGAGGCGTCCGCGGCCGGCTACCGCCTGACGCGCTTCGAGCCGCAGGGGCCCGGGGAATTCGACTCGGGGTGGGCCGTCGTCCACGTGGCGCCGGCCCCGCGGACGGCTTGACGGAACGGCGTCCGCACCCCATCGTGCGACGCATGCGAACCGTCACCGACAACGCGCGCCACAATAACCGGCCCTCCTCCCGGAGATCTGGCTAGCTCGCGCGTGTCGTGATGTCGCGCGTCGCCCGCCAGGCTCCGGCCCGGCGGGCGATTTCGTTTGGGGCCGTCACCGGTCGCCGGTCCGCATGCATCGCGACGCGGACGAGGAGCGGGACGCGGCGGCGCGCCGCATCGATGGGGTGTAGGTCAACTGGCAGACCGCCCGGCTGTTACCCGGGAAGTTGCAGGTTCGAATCCTGCCGCCCCAGTGCGCGCGGCGGACGTCGGGGCCACGTCCGCCGCGCGAGCCGTCAGAAGCCCGCGCCTCTCGTGCGCACGCGCATGCGCGCGAGGTGCATGTGCGCCGTGATGTAGAGCGACGAGCCGTCGTCGCCGAAGGCGCAGTTCGCCGCGGCGTCGCCCGTGACGATCGTGCCGAGGTGCCGCCCCTCCGGCGTGAGCACGAGCACGCCGCCCGGTCCCGTCGCGAAGAGGTTGCCGCCGGCATCGAGCGCGAGTCCGTCCGGGAGTCCCTTCTTCCCCGCGCGCGCGAGCGGCGTCGCGTCGAAGAGCACGCGGCCGCTCGACACCGACCCGTCCGGCGCGACGTCGTACGCCATCCAGATCGCGCGCTCGGCATCCGAGTTCGCGACGTAGAGCGTGCGCTCGTCGGGCGAGAGCGCGATGCCGTTCGGGAAGCGCAGGTCGCGCTCGAGCAGCGTCAGCTCCCCGGCCGCCGAGAGGCGGTACACGCCGGCGAAGGGGAGCTCCTTCGCCGGATCCCCGTGCTGCCCCGCCAGGCCGTACGGCGGATCGGTGAAGTAGAGGTCGCCGCGCGACGAGTAGACGAGGTCGTTCGGCGAGTTGAGGCGCTTCCCCTCGTAGCGGTCGGCGAGCGTCGTCGTCGTGAAGTTCGACTCGTCCACGCGCGCGATCCGGCGGTTGCCGTGATCGGCCATCACGAGCCGGTCGCTCGGGTCGAACGCCAGCCCGTTGCTCCCGAGCTCGCGCCCCGGCGGATTCGGCGCGGTGTACCCCGCGGGGCGCAGGAAGACGGAGAGCCCCTCGCCGTCGCGCCAGCGGTAGATGGTGTTCTTCGGGACGTCGCTGAAGAGCAGGTAGCGCTCGCTCTTTCGCCAGACCGGGCCCTCCGACCAGTCGAAGCCGCCGGCGAGCCGCTCGAGCGGCGCGTCGACCGACACGAGCGCGTCGAGCGCGGGATCGAGCCGGTCGACGACGCTGACCCGCGGCGCGACCGGCGGCGCGTCCGCGGCGGGAGTGGGCACGCTGCCCTGGCATCCTGAGAGCGACATGGCGAGGGTGGCCGCGAGGGCGACTGAAGCGTTCCGGTGCATGCGGGCGGGCGTCGTGGGCCGGGTTGCGGGACGAGTCGCTAGGGCGCGTCGGCGGCACGCCGAGCGGGCGACGCCGGCGGCGCCGGCTCGGCGGACGCGGACGTCTCGGCCGCGGCCGGCGTGCGCCCCGTCGCGCGCTCCCAGAGCTTCGCCGTGATCGGCGTCAGCACCAGCGTCGCGGCGATGCGCAGCGGCTGCGTCACCTTCGTCGCCAGATAGGCGGCGGTGAAGGTGCCGACGTTCCCGACGACCCCCTCCGGTTGCCAGCCGAGCCGGATGCCGAGCCAGAAGCCGAGCAGCACGACGGTGAAGATGACGAGGTAGACGACGAGCGCCGTCGTGCCGTACTCGGCGAGAATGCTCTTGAATGTCTTGCGCACGGGAGGGTCGCTGGTCGGGGCGCGGCGGAGCGCCGGGCGCTGCTCGGAAACTGGCGACCCTGCGCACCCCGCGCCAGCGCGCACGACGGCCGGCCTCTTGCGCTCGCGTCTCTTTCACGTCGAGACGCCCGCATCCAGCACGCAGAGCCCGCCATGACGACACCGACGCCCTCGCAGCGCACCCTGCTCCGCACCGTGATCTATCTGAGCGTCCTCCTCCTTCCGGGGTGCGTCGTCCTCACCTGCCGCATCTGACGGCGGCGAGTTAAGATGAGCGGGGCCGGGTCCATCCAGCGGACCCGGCCCGTCGTCGTCTCGAGCCCCGCTGCGCGGCCCCGCCGCGCCGGCCGCGCGAACGACGCCCGCCCACCGCCGACCGTCGCCACGCGCCATGTCCACCGAGCAGGCTCCCGAGACCGAAGTCCCACGCTGCCCCAAGTGCACGGGCGAGATGTGGGACAATCGCGCATCCAAGCGCAATCCGCGCGCGCCCGACTTCAAGTGCAAGGACAAGTCGTGCGACGGCGTGGTCTGGCCGCCGCGCGAGGCGGGCGCCGCGCCGTCCGCGCCGCGCCCGCCGGCCGGCACGCCCGATGATCCGGCGTGCCCCGTCTGCGGCGGGAAGATGTGGGACGACCGCGCCTCGAAGCGGAACCCGCGCGCCCCGGACTTCAAGTGCCGCAACAAGCCGAAGTACCAGGGCGCACCCGGGTGCCCCGGCGTCATCTGGCCCCCTCGTGAGGGCGAGCGCCGTCCGGCGCAGGTCGCCGGCCCGTCGGGCGCATCCTCGGCCGCGCGGGCGACGCCGGCGCGCGGCGCCGCGGCCCCTGTCGCGCCCCCCGCTCCGCCCCCGGACGATCGCGACTTCCCCGCGGACTTCGACGACGAGCTCCCCTTCTAGCGCGCCGCTCCTCGCCGCCGAGTCACGGCGGCGCAACGCGCCCGGACCGCACCTTGCGCGCGGCCCGGGCGCGTCGTGTATTGCACGAAGGATGACGCGCGGCCCCTCCGACACCGCATCGCCCGCTTCCCCCGGGGGCGACACGCCGCCGGCGCGCACGCGTCCGGCGCCGGCACCGCCGAGCGCGACGCTCGCCGGCGCCCTCGCCGATCGGTACGCCGTCGAGCACGAGATCGGGCGCGGCGGGATGGCGACGGTCTGGCTCGCCGAGGAGCTGAAGCACGGACGCAAGGTCGCGATCAAGGTCCTCCACCCGGACCTCGCCGCCTCGCTCGGCGCCGAGCGCTTCCTGCGCGAGATCGGCATCGCGGCGCGCCTCGCGCACCCGCACATCGTCCCGCTGATCGACAGCGGCGAGGCCGGGGAGCTGCTGTACTACGTGTCCCCGTACATTCCCGGCGGCTCGCTGCGCGCTCGCCTCGACCGCGAGCCGCGCCTGCCGGTGCGGGAAGCGCTGCGCATCGGCCAGGAGATCGCCGCCGCGCTCGACTTCGCCCATCGCTCCGGCTTCGTGCACCGCGACGTGAAGCCCGAGAACATCCTCTTCGCCGACGGGCACGCCGTCCTCGCCGACTTCGGCGTCGCGCTCGTCGCCGGGGGGGACCACCGCGATGGCGAGCGCGTGACCGAGGCCGGGATCGCGCTCGGCACGCCCGAGTACATGAGCCCCGAGCAGGCCGCGGGAGAGCGCGCGCTGGACGGGGCGAGCGACATCTACTCGCTCGCCTGCGTCGTCTACGAGATGCTGGCCGGCGCGCCGCCCTTCGAGGGGACGACGCCGCGCGCGACGATGGCTCGCCACGTCACCGAGTCGCCGCGCGCCGTCCGCACGCACCGTCCCGACACACCGCCCGGCGCCGAGCGCGCCCTCGACCGCGCGCTGGCGAAGAACCCGCCCGCCCGCCAGCCGAGCGCGGCCGCCTTCGCCGCCGAACTGGTCGCCGACGTGCCCGAGCACGCGTACGGCGCGTCGCTCACGCGCAGCATCGCCGTCCTCCCCTTCGTGAACGCGAGCTCCGATCCGGAGAACGAGTACCTCAGCGACGGCATCACCGACGAGCTGATCGACGCGCTGGCCAAGGTCGAGGGGCTGCGCGTGGCCTCGCGCACCTCCGTCTTCGCGCTGAAGGGGAAGCCGAACGACGTGCGCGCGATCGGCGCGCTGCTCGGCGCATCCGTCGTCCTCGAGGGGACGGTGCGCAAGTCCGGGTCGCGGCTCCGCATCACCGCGCAGCTCGGCTCCGCCGACGACGGGCGGCTGCTCTGGTCGCAGCGCTACGACCGCACGCTGCACGACGTCTTCGAGATCCAGGACGAGATCGCCCGCACGATCGTCGGCACGCTGCGCGCGACGTCGCTCGCCGACCTCGGCGAGCCGGAGCCGGTGCGCCGCACGGAGAGCGTCGCCGCGTACGGGCTCTACCTGCGCGGACGCTACGAGTGGAACAAGCGGACGCAGGAGGGGATCGCCGAGGGGATCCGCTACTTCGAGCAGGCGATCGCCGCCGACCCCCAGTACGCCCTTGCCTACACCGGGCTCTCCGACTCCTACGCGCTGCAGGTGGACTACCGCAGCATCCCCGCGTCGGAGGGACTGGAGCGCGCGAAGATGTACGCCCGCATGGCGCTGGCGCTCGACGACACGCTCGCCGAGGCGCACGCGTCGCTCGCCTGGGTGCTCTTCATCCACGAGTGGAAGTGGGAGGAGGCGCGGCGGGCGTTCCAGCGCGCGATCGAGCTCGACCCGCGCTACGCGTCGGCGCATCAGTGGTACGCTTTCCTCCTCGCCGCGCTGGGGCGGCAGGAGGAGGCGCTCGTCGAGGCGCACGCGGCGCTCGAGCTCGACCCCGCCTCCGTCTCGGTGCGGCGTGGCGTCGGCTGGATCTACTTCTACGGACGGCGCTGGGAGCGCGCGCGCCATCACGTGACGCGGGCGATCGCGATGAACCCGCTCGCCGAGGAGTCGTATCGCGTCCTCGGGATGACGCTCGCCCTCGAGGGGAAGCTCGGCGAGGCGGAGCGCGTCCTCCGCGAGGCGGTGACGATGCACGGCAGCGGCACCTACAGCCGCTCGACGCTCGGCTACGTCCTCGCGCTCGCCGGCCGTACCGCCGAAGCGCGCGGCATCCTGGCCGAGCTGGCGCAGCAGCGGCGCGCCGAGTACGTCTCGCCGGTCTCGTTCGCGACGATCCACCTCGCGCTCGGCGAGCTGGAGCCGGCGCTCGACTGGGCGGAGCGCGCGCTCGAGGAGCGCCGCGGGTGGCTCGCGTACCTGCGCGTGAACCCGATCTTCGACCCGCTGCGCGGCCACCCGCGGTTCGAGGCGCTCTGTCGGGCGATGGGGTTGTAGGAGGGGACGTTGCGTCTCCTCGGCGCTCGGCGCTCGGCACTCGGCGCTCGGCACTCGGCGTGGGGAGCCACGTGAACTCGACTGCACCCATGAACGAGACATCCGACATTGCCGTCGCCGCGACGATCGCCGTGCCGGCGGCGCGCGCCTACTCGATCATCGCCGACTACCGCAACGGCCATCCACGCATCGTTCCGCCGAAGTACTTCCGCGACCTCGTCGTCGAGCGGGGTGGCACCGGTGCCGGGACGGAGTTCCGCTTCGAGATGCGCGCGATGGGGACGCGGCGCGTCGTCCGCGCGACGGTCGCGGAGCCGGAGCCGGGGCGCGTGCTCGTCGAGCGCTACCCCGACGGAACTGTGACCTGGTTCACAGTGGATCCGGCCACCGACCCATCGCGGTGCACGGTCACGATCTCGACGCGCCTGCCGGGGGGCGCGGGGCTCCTCGGGAGGATCGGCAAGGCGATGCTCGTCCGCTTTCTGCGGCCGATCTACCGGGAGGAGCTGGAACGCCTCGAGGCCGTCGCGCGGCACGGGTGACCGCCGACGGTTGCCAGCGGCGGCGAAGGGGCGTCCGTAGGGAGTCCCCTCCCGCCCCCGAGGTCCGCATGCGGCGCGTCCGACCGCTGGCGATCCTGTCCGTCCTCCTGCTTCTCGCCGCGCCCGCCGTCGGCGCGCAGCGCCCGCGCCCCGCATCGGGCGTCCTCCTCGGCGTCGCCGGCCACGGCACGCTCTGGATCGCGCCGGACTCGTCGGGCCGGCTCCGCGTCATGCGCGCGGCCGACGAGCTGATCGTCAGGCGCGCGTCGGGGTTCTGGCGGGTCGGCGTCGTCACGGCGACGGTGGAGCCGGACACGACCGCGCCGGACGCCGACCTGGTCGAGGTCTCGGACGAGGCGCGCGCCGGCGACGAGGCAGCATTCGAGCCGGACTCCGCCGAGCTCGAGCCGCTCTCGGAGATCACCCCCGACTCGCTGGACGGCGGCGCGTGCATCGAGGGCGGCGCGTGCGAGGAGCTCGGCGACTGGTTCGCCACGGCCGTCGTCGCCGCGCCGCTCGACACGGCGGAGCTGACGGCGGTCTTCCGCGCCCCGGCCGCCGAGATCGAGGAGCTGCGCGCGACGGAGGGACACAGCGACTTCGAGGTGACCTTCGTCGCCGGCGACTGGATCTCGTGGACGCAGACGGTGGAGGCGCTCGACCCCGAGGTGAACGCCGGCTCCGGCGCGGCGCTGCTGCGCATCGACTCGCTGTCGACGCTGCACCAGGGCGAGGCGCGCTCCGTGCTCCCGCTGTCGTTCGACGCCGCCGCGCTGGCGCGCCACCGCCGCGAGTGCTCGAAGCAGTACGTGCGCTCCGACTCCCGCATGGTCGGCGACGCCGACCTGTTCAAGTGGCCGACGCGGTCGTGGTTCCTCCAGCACCTCTCGGGACGCTGGCGGCTGACGCAGCGGTTCGCGATCGGCTCCGGCGCGATGCGCGGCTTCGTCTTCGACTGCGTGCTCTCGGACTCGCTGCCGCCCTCGCTCGTCGGGCACGACCGGCTCGCGCCACCGTGGAGCGAGATCCGGCGCCAGCTCCCGGCGGCGACGGATGCCGTCTCGTCCCCGTCCGGCGACCTCCTCGTCGTCGCGACCGACGAGTGGCTTCGCGTCTTCGCGCCGCGCGGCTCCCGCCTCGGCGCGCCGCTGCTCGACCTGCCCCTCGACTTTCCGCGCATCGTCAGCGCGCAGTGGGCGGCCGGCGAGGACGTCGCGGCGTGGTCGGGGGCGCTGGCGGCCTACATGAGGGCGGGGCGTTAGGCGCCGGCTGGCTCTCGGCCCTCGGCGCTCGGCGCTCGGCGGAGCGGCGAGGCCGGCGCGCCTGACGCGGCTCGTCGGCGGGACGACTCCGCCTGTCGGCTGTGTGTTGCACGCGGAGGCGCGGAGATCCGCGGAGCAAGGTGCCGTGTGCGGGGCGAGTGTGTTGCGCCACGAGCCGTGAACTGCTTTGGGGGAACTGCTCGAGAGTCACCCCTCATCGCGCCGGCGCACGAGTCCGTATGGGCGTACCCCCCAACACCAATTGGCCCCGCCGCGACGACGCCCCGGCGCGTCTGTCCGAGTCGTACGCAAGAGAAACCGGATGTATCCGATGGATCGGATGCATCCGATTCCCCTCGTCGTCGATGCCGGCCCGCGCGGCCGTCGTCTCTCCC
>DASUSM010000008.1:0-21641 GCA_036375115.1 Gemmatimonadaceae bacterium
TCAGGCGAGCGCACGACCGACCTGGACCGCCGCGCGCTCGAGCTCGTGGCGGAGCTCGTCGAAGCTCGCGCGGTAGGCCTCGGGTCGCGCGCGCACGACGACGTCGGCGCTCGGCAGCGTGGGAAGGAGTCGCGTGCGGGCGATCTCGCGCAGGCGGCGCTTGAGGCGATTGCGGGCGACGCCGGTCTGCTTGTGCTTCGGCACGATGAATCCGATCCGTGGATGGCCGAGGAGGGAAGCGATCGCCCGCACCTCGAGATGCGCGGTCCGGACTCGCTTCCCTCCTCGCGTCACTGCATCGAGCTCGGCGCGGCGCGTGAGCCTGCGGCTCCGCGGAAAGCCGGCGCGCGCGGACGGCTCGTCGCCGCTCGTGCGCGCCTCGATCGGCCGCTGCTCGGCCGGCCGCTGCTCGGCCGGCCGCTGCTCGGAGGCCGGCCGGTCAGGCGCCGGCGTACTTGCTCGGAAGCCGGACGGTGAGCCGCTTCCGTCCCTTCTTGCGACGACGGCTGAGGACTTCGCGCCCCCACTTGGTGGACATCCGCTCGCGGAAGCCGTGAGTGCGAATGCGTCGCTTGTTGCGCGGGCGGTAGGTGGGCTTGCCCATGAATACAACTCCAACGGAGAGCCGTGCGTGAAGCCGTGCGGTGAATTGATACGCGACAGACCGGTAAACGTAGCCAGCACCGTGAGATAGGTCAAGGCATTTCGGTGCGGCGCGAAGGCGCGATGGAGCTCGATTGACTTTTCCACATGGCGCCGATAGCTTCGCGCCCCCGCCTTTTCCACACCGCAGCAGGACATGTCGCTGACCGCCTCCGAGATCTGGACCCGCCTGCTCGACCGTGCCCGTCAGGAGCTTCCGGAACAGACGTTCCGCACCTGGCTCGAGCCGACGCGGGCCCTCGACGTGGAGGGGCAGACGATCGTCGTCGGCACCCCCGACCAGTTCGCCGCGGACTGGAACGAGACGAAGCACGCCGGGCTGCTCTCGAGCTACGCGCCGGTCGCCGTGGGGCACCCCGTGACGGTCGTCTTCCGGGTCACCGAGGACGCGAAGCGGCGCAGCCAGATGGACCTGTTCGTGGCACCGCCGGCGTCGCCGGGCGCTACAGCATCGCAACAGAAACCCGCCAACACGTCGCCACTCAGCGAGCGCTACACCTTCGAGCACTTCGTCGTCGGCAACTCCAACCAGCTCGCCTACGCCGCCGCGAACGCCGTCGCCCAGGCCCCCGGCAAGGTCTACAACCCGCTCTTCATCTACGGCGACACCGGGCTCGGCAAGACGCACCTCATGCAGGCGATCGCGCACGACATCGTCTCGCGGAAGCCGGACACGCGCATCGCCTTCGTCGGCACCGAGCAGTTCACCAACGACATGATCGGCGCGATCCAGGGGCGCTCGACCCAGGAGTTCCGCCGCCGCTACCGGGAGATCGACCTCCTCCTCGTCGACGACGTCCACTTCCTCAAGGGGAAGGAGGCGACGCAGGAGGAGTTCTTCCACACCTTCAACGCCCTCTACGAGGCGGGGCGGCAGATCGTCCTCACGAGCGACCGCCCCCCCTCGGAGATCCCCGGCCTCGAGGCGCGCCTCGTCAGCCGCTTCCAGTGGGGAATGGTCGCCGACATCGAGCTCCCCGACCTCGAGCACCGCATCGCCATCCTCCAGAAGAAGGCGCTCCAGGACCACCTCGAGCTGACGATCCCGGAGGACGTGATCCGCTTCGTCGCCGAGAACGTGCGGTCGAGCGTGCGCGAGCTCGAGGGGTCGATGATCAAGCTCCTCGCCTTCGCCTCGCTCAAGCACAAGGAGATCACCGTCGAGCTCGCGCGCGAGGCGCTGCGCGACAAGCTGCGCAACGGCGACGCGCCGGCGGCGTCCGCGCCGGCCGGGCTCTCCGTCGCGACGATCCAGCAGACGGTGGCGAAGGAGTGGGGCGTCACGACCGAGGGGCTGAAGTCGAAGACGCGCACGAAGACGCTCACGACGCCGCGCCAGGTCGCGATGTTCCTGACGCGCGAGATGCTCGGGCTCCAGCTCGTCGAGATCGGCAACGCCTTCGGCGGACGCGACCACTCGACGGTCATCCACAGCCTCGAGCGCGTCGCCGACGAGATCCGCGCCGACCCCGCGTTCGCCGCGCGCGTGAGCCGGATGCGCGGCGTGTTGGAAACCCTGCGCGCTTGACCACGGCCGTCCACATCCGACGGCGATTCGTGGGGAGATCTCCGCATCCGGTGTGCACGCGGTGTGCACTCCACAGTCGGATGCACATCGGCTGGCGCAGGTCAACCGGTTGAGCTAACGTAACTTCCGCAGTCGCTCCACAGCTCCACACCCTCTACGACTACTACTGCATTCTTCGATATCTGAATGACAGTAGAACGATAGGCGCCCCGTTCTCCACAGAGGCTCATCGATGCGCTTCACGATCTCGCGGGAAAAGCTGCAGGAAGGCCTTGCCGCTGTCGCCGCGAGCATCCCCGCGAAGACGACGCTCCCCGTCCTCGCCAACATCCTCGTCGAGACGACCGAGAAGGGGATTCGTCTCTCCGGCACCGATCTCGACATCGCCGTGAGCACCGAGGTCTCGGCGGACGTCGAGACGCAGGGCTCGATCACGATCCCGGCGAAGAAGCTCAGCGAGATCGCGCGCGAGCTCCCGCCGGCGCCCGTGAAGATCGCCGCCTCCGGCGAGCAGCGCGTCGTGCTCGACTGCGGGCGCGCGCACTTCAAGCTGCTCGGCCTGCCGCGCGACGAGTTTCCGACCTTCCCCGCGATCCGCTTCCAGGAGAGCTGGCGGGTGAAGTCGGGCGAGCTGCAGAAGCTCATCTCGCACACCGCGTTCGCCGTGAGCACCGAGGAGAGCCGCCCGATCCTCAACGGCGTCCTCTGGGAGCTCCGCCCCGAGCGCATGCGCATGGTCGCGACGAACGGCCACCGGCTCGCGCGCATGGACGTGCCGATCAAGGCCGCCGGCGCGCCGTCGAGCGATCTGATCGTCCCGCCGAAGGCGCTCGAGCAGATCCGGCGCCTCTTCCCCGCCGACGAGGAGCTCGAGATCGCGCGGGGGGACAACCACCTCGGCTTCCGCTCGCCGTTCACCGCCGTCTTCACCCGGCTGATCGAGGGGCCCTACCCGAATTACGAGCAGGTCATCCCGAAGGACAACGATCGCATAGCAATTGCAGATAGGCAGGCTCTGGTGGGGGCGCTCAAGCGCATGAGCGTGATCGCCTCCGACCAGACGCACCGGATCAGGCTCTCGTTCAACGCCGGGATGCTGAAGTTCAGCGTCCAGACGCCGGACCTCGGCGAGGCGACGGACGAGCTCCCCATCCGGTTCACGGGAGATCCGCTCGACATCGGCTTCAACGCGAGCTACCTGCTCGAGATCCTGCGCTACATCCCGACCGAGGAGGTGAAGCTCACCTTCAAGGCGCCGGAGCGCGCGGCGACGATGGAGCCCGAAGGGTGGAGCGATCAGGCGAGCTATCTCTGCCTGGTGATGCCGCTGCGGCTGGTCGACTGACGGCGGGCGCCCGCGGGCGCCGACGCCCCGGGCGGGGAGGAACATGGGTTCGCTGACGGCGTTCGTGCAGGCGCTCGGTGTCGCGTACGCGTCGGGGGTCAACCTCTACGCCACCGTCGCCGTGCTCGGTGCGGCGACCCGCGCCGGGTGGATCGGCCCCCTCCCGGGCGCCCTCGACGCGGTCGCGAGCCCGTGGGTGATCGGGATCGCGACCGCGCTCTATCTCTTCGAGTTCACGGCGACCCTCGTCCCCGGCGTCGCCTCCGCCTGGGAGACGTTTCACAGCATCATCCGGCCGCCCGCGGCCGCGGCGCTCGCCGCCTCGACGGTCTGGCACGGCGATGCCCTCTTCGTCATCCTCGCCGCGCTCGTCGGCGGCGGCCTCGCCGTGACGACGCACGTGACGAAGCTCGGCTTCCGCTACGCGATCGACACCTCGCCGGAGCCGGCGACGAACGCCGCGGCGAACGTCACCGAGCTCGGCATCGTCGCGACGCTCGGCATCTTCGTCTGGCAGTATCCGTACATCGCCCTCGGCGTCGCCCTCGTCGCCCTCGTCCTCATGATCCTCCTCGTGCGGCGGATCTGGCGGACGCTGCGACGCGTCTTCACGGGGCACTGGATGCCCGGCTGCGGCCTGCTCCAGCAGCCGCGCACGTCGTTCGGCGTCTACGCGCCGGTCGAGCCCGACGAGGACTGAGCCGGCGATCCGCGCGCGGCGAGCTAGTCCACGCCGCGCAGCCGCACGCGCTGGCTGGCCGTCTGCGTGAACTGCTGCCGCCGCGTCCCCGACTCGATCGTCAGGTCGGTCTCGTAGCTTCCGTCGGCGCCGAGGAGCGCGCCGCGCTCGACCGAGGCGTAGAACGTCGTGCGCCCCGTCCCCGTCCCGCTCACGGCGACGGTGCGCCCGCGCAGCTGCGCCGAGCCGGCGATGGTGATCGCGCTCGTCCGCTCGATCGCCACCGTCTCCCCGCCCCCGACGCGCGCGCTGCCGAGCACCGTGAAGCGCCGGATCGCCGTCGTCGTCACGGGCACCTCGCCGCGGCACACCGTCGTCACCGTGCTGTCGCTCCACGTCGTGCCGACGGCGAGCTGCGACGGCGGCAGGAGGAGCAGATCGCGCGCGAGCGCGACGGGAGCGGAGAGGGGCGCCGCGCACGGCCGCTCGACGAACGCGCCCGCGGAGTCGAGCGGCGCCGCATCCGCGCGCGGCGTGCCTGCGCGCGTTGCGCTGTCGCGCCCGATCGCGTCGAGCGCCGACGGCGGCCGGTTCGGCGCCACGCCCTGCGTCTCGACGTCGGCCGGCGTCGTGAGCGCGAGATGCCCCGCACCGGCGCGTGCGGCGCTGTCGCTCTGGAGCGCGAGCCCCGCCGGTCCGAGCAGGCCGGCGAAGGGGATCGGCAGCGTCAGCGTGTCGGCGGGCGCGCCGCCCGGCCGCGAGCTCCGCACCTCGTAGGCGTCGACGGTGCCGGCGACGGGGAGGGGTGCGTCGGGCGCGCCGGCCGTGTCGATGCGGACGGTGAGCAGCGCGTCCACGCGGATCGTGTCGGCGGCGATGGTGTCGCCCCGGACGTCGATCGTCGCCTCGCTCGAGACCTCGTACGTCAGCGCCCCCGCGCGCCAGCGGAAGCCGCGCGCATCGACGCGCTCCTCGATCTCGGGAAGCGGCACCGGCGTCGTCGGCGAGGGGCGCGGCGTCGAGGGACGCGAGGGCGCGCACGCCGCGAGGGCGGCGGCGGCGAGGACGAGCGCGGTGTACGGAGCGCGGTGCATGCCGAAAGCTCGACAGGGGCGCCGGAGCGGGCAAGTCGAGCGCCCGCGACGTGCGCGCGGCGCGGCCCGGTGCGCGTCTCGCGCGCCCACGGCGACACCCGCGATGCGGCGACGCCCGCGACCGTGGTCGTGGAGACCACCATCGCGGGCGTCGTGGGCGCTTGGCCTGTAAGCCGGGTTCTGTCGGGTGTCGCCACCCGGACGGTCATTCCTCTCGGAGTGCGGTCACCCGCACCCTCCAGCAGCCTACCCGCGGCGTCTCGATCGAGGTGGACGGCCTCTCGCCGCTTATTTGGCCTTGCTCCGGCTGGGGTTTACCGTGCCGCCCGTGTCACCACGTGCGCGGTGGGCTCTTACCCCACCTTTTCACCCTTACCGCCGGCTCGCGCCGACGGCGGTCTGTTTTCTGTGGCACTGTCCGTCGCCCGACGACGATGGTCCGACGCCGCGCGCCCAGGCGTTACCTGGCAGCCTGTCCATGGAGCCCGGACTTTCCTCGGGCGGAGCGCCTCGCGGCGTCCGCGCGCGACCGTCCGGCCAAGCGCTTACTCGTTGAAAGCTAACGATTTCGACTGCGCACGCCAGGCCAGGCCACGGCGCGTCGGCTCGGCGCTCCAGATCGTCAGCCCCTTCGCGTACAGGAAGAGGCCGCTCTCCGTCCACCCCGCGCCATCCTCCGGCATCTGCTCCGCTGGGCCGACCACGGCGTCGACCCGCGTCATCTGCCGCGTGCGCCGGTCGAGGAGGTACCACGCCGGATTGCTGCGCCGTCCGTCGGAGGTGCTCCCGAGCACGTAGACGGCCACGAGATCCCCATCGCGCTGCGGGAGGAGCCGGGCCACGGCGTACGTGAGCTCGCCGCGCGTCGCGCGCCCCTCCGCCTGCGCGAAGACGGAGTCGATGTACGTCGTCGCCCGCGCCCGCGCCTCGCTCTCGTCGGCCGGCGCGATCGCCGGCACGGCGAGGCTGTCGTCGAGCCGCTCGATGACGGTGAGGCTCTCCGCGTGCACGTCGATCACGACCCGCACGCCGCGTCCCGTCTGCGTCGTGAAGGCGACGACGTGCGCGGACGGCCACCAGACGTTCGACACGGAGTCCGGCCAGAGCAGCTCCATGCGATCCTCGCCGAGCTCGTTCAGGGCGAGGCCCGAGCTCACGCCGCTGAGCGAGTCGGCGAAGAGCACGGCGACCGCCTGTCCGTCGGGCTCGGGGACGAGCCGCACGATGCGCGCGGCGTCGCTCAGCGTGTCGGTGGGCAGGGCGCGCACGGTGCTGCGCGGCTGGATCGGCGCGGCGAAGGCGGGGGACTCGGGCGTGGAGGCACGCTCCGGCTCCTCCGCGCAGGCGGCGAGCGAAGCGGCGAGACACGCGAGCGCGAGCGCCAGGGTGCGGCGGGTGCTGGGTGGCATGTGCGGGACCTCGGTGCGGGGGGACGGCGCCGCGGCGATGTGCAACAGCTTTGCCGCGGCGACGCCGAAACGCTGACGGACGGATGACTGCCGTTCCTACGGTGTCGTCCGGCGGCGACGGGGCCGCGCCGGCCCTTCATCGCGAGGGAAGCATGAGACCGCACTCCGCATCCGTCCTCTCCAACCGGGGGCAGGCGCTCGCCCCGGTGGCGACGCTGCTCACCCCCGCCGAGCGGGTCCGCGTCGATGCCGCAGGCGAGGGGCTCTACCGCGCGATCCACCACGAGAGCCTCGACGACGTGCTGCGCGACCTGCGCGAGCGCGAGATCAGCGCGGTGCTGCTCTCGGTCACGCGCTGCGATGCGCACGCGGCCTCGCGCGTCGGACACGTCGTGCGCGAGTTCCCCCGCGTCCCCGCCGTCGCGCTCCTCACGCAGCTCGAGGCGCGCACGGCGCACCAGGTGCTCGCGCTCGGGCAGTGCGGCGTGCGCCGGCTCGTCGACGTGCGCGATCCCGTCGGCTGGCGTCACCTGCGCGACGTGCTCGTCGCCGAGCGGGCGGACGAACTGCAGACGCTCGCGCTCGAGCAGCTCGGGACGGATCTCGCGGGGGCGACGGCGGACTGCCTGCGCTTCTTCGAGGCGCTCTTCCGGGCGCCGACGCGCGTCACGACGGTGCGCGCCCTCGCGCGTGCGCTCGGCGTCGTTCCGAGCACCCTCATGTCGCGCTTCTTTCGCGCGCGGCTCCCCGCGCCGAAACGCTATCTCGCCTTCGCGCGGCTCGTGCGCGCGGCGCGGCTCTTCGAGAATCCGGGCCTCTCGGTGGCGAACGTCGCCACGCACCTCGAGTACTCCTCGCCCCAGAGCTTCGGGCGCCACGTCCGCACGCTGATGCGCATGACGGCGGTGGAGTTCCGCCAGCGCTACGACGGCGAGGGGATGCTGCGCCGGTTCCGCGAGGAGCTCGTCCTTCCGCACATCGCCGCGCTGCGCCGCCTCGCGCCGCTCGGCGGACCGGCCCCGCGCCCGCTGCGGCGGACGGCGCGCTCGTGAGCGATCACGACGCCGCGCGCGCGGCGATCGAGGCGGAGACGGCGAAGCGGCTGATCGAGGTGCGCAGGCGCTCGGCGAGCTCGGCGAGCTGCTGCGACGTCTGCGCGAGGGCGTCGAGCGCGGCGGTCTGCGCCGTCGCGGCGCCGGCGGCGCCCTGCGCCCGCGAGACCGCCTCCGCCGAGAGCCCCTCGACGTGCTGGATCGCCTGCGCGAGCTCGGTCATCGCGCCCGTCTGGTCGCGCGACACGACGGCCGCCTCCCCGATCACCTCGGCGATGCGTTCGATCCCGTCGAGCATCGCGCCGAGCGCGGTCGTCGCCTGCGCCGCGATCTCGCCGACGTCGCGCACCTCCCGCTCCCCCTCGGCCATGCCCGCGACCGCCGTGGCGATGCTCTCGCGCACCTGGGTGATCGTCGCCGCGATGTCCTTCGCCGCCCGCCCGCTCTCCTCGGCGAGCGTGCGCACCTCCTCGGCGACGACGGCGAACCCCTTCCCGTGCTCTCCCGCGCGCGCCGCCTCGATCGCCGCGTTCAGCGCGAGGAGGTTCGTCTGCCGCGCGATGCCGGACACCGCCTCGGCGAACTGTCCGACGCGCTCCGAGGCGTCGGCGAGGCCGAGCACCGTCGCCGACGTCTCGCGGACGCGGGCGCCGACCGAGACGAGCGTCTTCGCGCTGCGGCCGATCGAGTCGCGGCTGCCCCCGGCGGCGCCGACGAGGTCCTGCGCGCTGCTCTCCATCGCCTCCGCCCGCTCGCGCAGCCGCTCCGCCGAGCGCGCGAGCTCCCTCGTGCGCCGCGTCCCGGTCTCGGTGTAGCCGCGCTGCGTATCGAGCTGCGAGGCGAGGCGGAGCGCCGTCTCGGCGAACTCCGTCGCCGTCCCGTGGAGCTGGTGCGACGACGCGGCCAGCTCCTCGGCGAAGGCGGCCACCTCGTCGGCCTCGCGCTGCACGGCACCGATGATCCGTCCGATCTCCTCGAGCATGCGATTGAAGCTGCGCTGCAGGAGTCCGAGCTCGTCGGTGTACCGCGCCTCGGCGCGGACCTGCAGGTCGCCCTGCTCGGCGGCGATCATGCACTGCCGCGTCGAGCGCACCCGTCCGATGAGGCGCGAGGCGATCGGGACGATCTGCGAGGCGACGAAGAGGAGCAGCGTCGCCGTCATCAGCATCCACGCGAGGTCGATCGGCGACTCGGGGCGACGAACGTTGTACGCCAGGGTCGCGAGGATGTACGTCGCCGCCGAGGCCGCGGCGGTGTAGTAGCCGAGCGCCTTCCCGCGGTCGAACGAGTACGGCACGATCGCGAGGAAGTAGATGCAGGCGAGGCCCGGCTGCCCGAAGGCGACGACGACGCTGCTGATGAGGACCGCGTCGAACGTCGCGAAGACGTAGCGGAAGCCCCAGTGGTAGAAGCGCGGGTGCGTGGACAGCCGCAGGAGCACGGCGTTCAGCGCGGCCCCGCCGATCGGGATGCCGGCGTACATCCACGCCTCGAGCTTCGCGCCGGCGAGCAGGCTGCCGATGACGATCGCGAGCCCGGTCGGGACGATGCTGATCAGCCGCCGCTTCGCACCGAGGCGGAAGGTGACGAGATCCTTGTCACGCTCCTCGAGCGCCTCGCGGCGCTCGGCGCTCGACGGCCCGCTCCGGTCGCCCCCCGCATCGCCTCCGGCCACCGCTCCGTCGGGCGCGGAGAAGCGGGTGAGCGGCGCGTCGCTTCCGGTCTGCTGGTGCACGATGGAGTCGGGAGGCGGCGTCGCCGGGCGGCGAGCGATCGGGAGCGTCGTGGATGCCAAGGGGCCGGGAACATATGGACGAGCCTGCGGCCGGCGCCGCAACGGGGCGTCGGAGCGCTGCCGGAGGGCGGCTCAGCCGACGAGAAGGGGGACGATCGTGCTCGCCGTGGCGAGCGCGCGGACGGGAACGCCGCGTCGCTCGATCGCCTCGCGTCCCCCTTCCTCGCGGTCCACGAGGGCGAGGACGCCGCTCACGATCCCCCCTTCCCGCTCGATCGCGTCGATCGCGCGCAGCGCGGAGCCGCCGGTCGTGATCACGTCCTCGATGACGGCGACGTGGTCGCCGGCGCGGAACGGCCCCTCGATCTGCCGGCCGGTGCCGTGCGCCTTCGGCTCCTTGCGCACGGTGAAGGCGCGCACGGGCGTGCCGGCGAGCGCGCTCGCGTAGGCGATGGCGTAGGCGATCGGGTCGGCGCCGAGGGTGAGTCCGCCGACGGCATCGAGGCGCCAGCCGGCGCGCTGCAGCTCGGCGAGGGCGAGCGGGCCGATCAGCGTCAGTCCTTCGGGGCTCATTGTCGTGAGCCGCGCGTCGATGTATAAACTTGACTGCCGGCCGGAGGCGAGCGTGAACGTGCCGCGGCGCGCCGACCGCTCGGCGAGCAGTGCGACCAGGCGATCGTGTGGAGTCATGGCGCACGAGGTTACCGGCTCGCCCGGGTCGCGTCAATGAACGCCGCGTGGAGCCGCCACGCGGTGCGCCGCGATGTCGCGGCGCGGACTTCCACCGGTCGCCCGTGCCTCCCCTTCTCCGCCGTCTCGGAATCGGCCTCTGGTCGGTCGGCCTCGCCCTGCTCCTCGCGCTCGTCCTCGGCGGCCTCTATGCGGCCGACCGGGCGCTTCGCCAGGCGGACGAGCAGGAGGCGTCGATCGCGGCGGTGCAGACCGCGGCACAGCTCCAGAGCTACATCGCGGTGCAGACGCAGGCGCTGAATGCGTTCCACGCGCTGCACATGGATCCGGCGACCGTCCGCCAGCCGGCGACGCGCGAGCGGTTCGACGCGCTGGTCGAGGTGCTCTTCGACCGGCTCCCGGGCTTTCGCCGCGTCTGGCTCACCGACTCGGCCGGCGTCATCATCCAGGAGGTGACGCTCGACTCGACGATGGCGCCGCTCCCATCGGGGATCGACGTGGACAGCGCGTCGACGCTCCAGCTCGCGGAGATCGTGGCGCGCGCGCGAGAGACCGGGCAGCCGCAGCTCTCGCCGCCGGGGCGGCTGCGGTCGGGGGAGCGCGGGGTGCTGCTCGTGGACCCGCACTATCACGAGGGGCGCTTCCTCGGCTACGTCGGCGGCGCGGTGAGCCTCGAGCCGATGATCCGCGCCGTCGTGCCCCGCTCGCGGCGCGCGATGGTGCGGATCGTTCCCGAGCGGGGGATCGGCGCGGGGAGCGGGGCGGTCGTCTTCGGCTCGCTCGACAGCGCCCGCGCACGCACCGTCGTCCGTCAGAGCGAGATGGCGCTCGTTCCCGGCGCCGCGTGGCGGGTCGAGGTGGCGTACGTCGGACGCCGGCGCGGCGTGCGCGTGACGCTCTGGGCGCTCGGCCTCACGGCGGCGATGGCGCTCGTCGTCGGGCTCCTCCAGGAGCGGCGGCAGGCGGTGCGGACGGCCGAGCGCTCGCGCGAGCTCGAGCACCTCTCGACCGAGCTGCTGCGTGCGAACAAGGCGAAGAGCGAGTTCCTCGCGAACGTCTCGCACGAGCTGCGCACGCCGCTCAACGCGATCGTCGGCTTCGTGGATCTGCTCAAGGACGGCGTCTACGGCGAGCTGAACGCGCGGCAGTCGGGACCGGTGGACCGGATCGCGGTCTCGGCGAACCATCTCCGGCACCTCGTGGACCAGGTGCTCGACCTCGGCAAGATCGCGGCGGGACGCATCGAGGTGCACGCCGAGCCGGTCGCGCTGCGGCCATTCGTCTTCGATGTGGCGAGCGAGGTCGAGCCGCTGATCACGGAGAAGGGGCTGACGCTCTCCCTCGCCGTCGGCGCGTCGCTGCCGCGGGTGCGGACCGATCCGGGGCTGCTGCGGCAGATCCTCGTCAACCTCCTCGGCAACGCGGTGAAGTACACCAACGAGGGGAGCATCGCGGTGCGCGCGCGGCTCGTCGGCGCGCCGGCGGAGTACGGGCGCGGGCGCCCCGGCACGCGCGCGGAGAGCGGTGTCTTCTCGGCGCGAGCGCCGCGCCCGGACGGGATCTGGATCGCGCTCCAGGTCGTCGACACCGGCGTCGGGATCGCGCCGGCGAATCACGCGCGCGTCTTCGAGGAGTTCGAGCAGGTGGACGCGGGCCCGCGCGGCGACTCGATCAACCGGGGGACGGGGCTCGGGCTGACGATCTCGCGCCGTCTCGCGCGGCTGCTCGGCGGCGAGATCGCGCTCGAGAGCGAGCTCGGCAAGGGCTCGACGTTCACGCTCTGGCTTCCGGTCAACCCCGCGGATCTCCCCGCCGACGGCGGGGTGCGGACGCCGACGGGGTCCGTGCCGGCGGTCCGCGCAGGCTAGACGGAAGTGGAAATCGGGAACGGCTCGGGGAGCGGGGTCGGGGTCGGGGTCGGACGTGCCCCGATCTCCCTCGGTCGCCGCGCCGGCCCCGACCCTGTCCCCGACCCTCTAGTCTGAGCCGCTCAGTCCTCCTCAGTGCCGTTCCTTCTTCCGGAACAGGCTCTTCACCTTGTCCACCAGCCCCTCCTCCTCCGGCTCCGGCTCGGCGAGCAGGGCGTCGCGGAGCTCGGAGGCGAAGGTGAGGACGTCCGGGTAGCGGCGCGCCGGCTCCTTCGAGAGGGCGCGCATGACGACGCTCTCGACCCGGTCGCCGAAGACGAGCCCCTCGCGCGCCTTGTCGAGCGGGATCGGCGGCTGCTGGAGGAGCTGGGTGAACATCTCGCGCGGCGACTTCGCCGTGTAGGGAAGGCACCCCGTGAGGAGGTAGTAGGCGATCGTCGCGAGACTGTACTGGTCGGCGTTCGGACCGACGACGGCGCCGGAGAGCGCCTCCGGGGCGACGTACATGAGGGTGCCGACGAAGAACCCGGCGCGGGTGAGGCGCTCCTCCGGGTTGATGTCGGTGTCCATCGCGATCCCGAAGTCGAGCAGCTTGACCTGCTGCGCCTCGGGGTCGTACATCAGGTTCTCGGGCTTGAGGTCGCGATGGACGATCCCCGCCGCGTGGGCGGCGTGGACGGCGTCGGCGATCTGCATGACGATCGTGGCGACCTCGGCGCGGGGGAGCGGGCCGCGGCGCCGGGCGTAGCGGTCCAGGATCTCCCCGTTCGCCCACTCGATGGCGAGGAAGTGGAGTCCGTTCCCCGCGTCGCCGGTCTCGAGCGTGCGCACCACGTTGGGGTGCTGGACGCGGATGCCGTAGTTGGCCTCGCGCATGAAGCGCGCGACGGCCGTCTTGTCCTGGCGCAGTTTTTCCTTGAGGACCTTCACCGCGACGGCGCCGTGTGAAGGGTGCTCGGCCTTGTAGACCGACGACGTCCCCCCTTCTCCGACGACGCCCGTGATCCGGTAACCGGCCAGCGTCTGCCCTACCAGGCTCTCGCGCGACACGCGGCGAACCTAACGTGGCACCCCGGGAGTAGCAAGCAAGCGGGCGCGCCGCTAGCGTTCGGGGCGGATCCGTCGCCCGCGGCGCCTCCGTCGCCTCCAGACCCCCGATCCGCTCACCCACCGCCTTTCCCCCCGCGCCGTCCTTCATGCCGACCCAGCCGTGCCGTCGCCGGACACCCGCGTGGGCGCTCGCCGCGCTCCTTCCGCTCGCCCTCCTCGTCGGCGCCGGGTGCTCCCGCGCCCCGCGCGCCGAGAACGGGACGAGGCCCGAGCAGGTGGCAGGGGAGAGCGGGCTCGGCGTCGCCGACGTCGCCCGGGTCTACGAGCGCGCCGGCTTCATCGCCGAGGGCGGACAGGTGCCCTTCATCGGCACCGTCGGCTACTTCGCCAGCGCCCGCCCGGACAGCACCCTCTCCCTCGTCGCCCTCTCGCTCGCCAACCGTGCGCTGAGCTTCACCCGCGGCGGCGACCAGTACCAGGGCGCCTACACCGTGACGCTCGAGGTGCGCCGCGACAGCGTCGTCGTCCACCGCGTGGAGGCGCGCGAGCAGGTCCGCGTCGCCAGCTTCCGCGAGACGACGCGCGGCGACGAGAGCATCATCTTCCAGCAGTATCTGCCGCTCGCGCCGGGGAACTACGCGCTGCTCGTCGCCGTGCGCGACGAGCAGAGCGGGCGCACGGGACGCCACGAGGCGGTGCTTCTCGTCCCTTCCCTCGTCGCCGGCTCGCTCTCGACGCCGCTCGCCGTCTACGAGGCGCATCCCCGCATGCGGCTCGACTCGCTCCCGGCGCTGATCGCGAATCCGCGCACGACGCTCGTCTTCGGCCGCGACTCGGCGTTCCAGGTGTACCTCGAGGCGTACCGGCCGCCGGCGCCGGTGGCCGCGGCGGGAGTGGCGCCGGCGGCGGGTGACACGGCTCGCCCGGCGGCGCCCGGCGTCGCGGACGGCGCGCCAGTGCGGGTGGCGCTCACCGTGCACGGCGGAACGGGGGCGCCGTGGGCGGACACCGTCTCCCTCCCCGCCCGCGGGCGCCTCGCGAGCGGCGTCGCGGACATCCCCGTCTCGCCGCTCGGGATCGGTCTCCTCTCGCTCGTCGCGCGGCGGCTCGACGCCGCGCCGGGGGATTCGGCGCGCGCGGCGCTGCTCGTCAGCTTCGGCGAGAACCTCGCCGTCGCGTCGTTCGAGCAGATGCTCGACTACCTCCGCTACTTCGGCACCCCGGACCGGGTGCGCCAGATGCGCGAGCTGCCGCGCGAGGCGCAGGCGTCGGCGTGGGCGGTCTTCCTGCGGGAGACCGACCCGAACCCCTCGACGCCGGAGAACGAGGCGGTCCGCGACTACTTCCAGCGGCTCGAGCTGGCGAACGAGCGCTTCCGCGGAGAGGGAGCGCCGGGGTGGCTCACCGACCGCGGGCGCGTCCTCATCGGGCTCGGCGAGCCGGACCAGGTCTACGAGCAGGGGATCGCCGACCTGAGCACGCGCGGCCGCACGATGATCTGGCAGTACAACCGGTATCGCACGCAGCTCGTGTTCGTGGACCAGACGGGGTTCGGCCGGTGGCGCCTGACGACGGGGAGCGAGCACGACTTCGAGAGCCTGCTGCGCCGCGTGCGGAGCCAGCGGTAGCCGGACGCGAGCCGCCGCGCCCCGGGGCGCGGCACGCGGAGCGCCTCTCGATGCGGGCGGAGGCGCAGCGGAAGGCGATCCACCTCCTCGCGGCCGCGGTGCCCATCGGGCTCGCCGCCGGCGTGCCGCGGGACGTCGTCGCCTGGGGGCTGGCCGCGCTCCTCGCGATCGCCATCGTGGTGGAGCTCGCGCGGATGCGCGTCGCGCCGGTCCGCGTCCTCTTCCTGCGCCTCACCTCGCACCTGCTGCGCGACCACGAGCACGCGGGGTGGTCGGGCGCGAGCTGGATGCTCGCCGCGCACCTGCTCGCGGTGCTCCTGTTCCCGCCGGCGACGGCGATCGCGGCGCTGTGGGCGGTGGCCACCGGCGACGCCGCGGCGGCGCTCGTCGGGCGCGCGGCGGGACGGCATCGCATCGCGTCGGGAAAATCCTTCGAGGGGACGGCGGCGTGCTTCCTCGTCTCGCTCGCCGGAGCGCTCTGGCTCGCGCGGCTCCCGTTCGGTGCCGCGCTCGTCGGCGCCGGTGCGGCGGCGCTCGCGGAGATGCCGTCGCGCCCACTCGACGACAATCTCCGCATCGTGCTCGCGACCGGCATCGCCATCTCGTTGTGGCGGTTGGGGTTCGGATGACGCCGACGCGTTCGGCGACGGCGCGTCGTTTCTTGACAAATGCGCAGGTCGCTTCTATATAGGGGCCCGCAAGCCAGAGGTGGCTTGCCCGGCACTGCAGACGTGCAGGATCCGAATCACCCCGCAGGAGGCAGCGCGCATGGCCAGAGGCAAAGTCAAATGGTTCAATGACGCCAAGGGGTACGGCTTCATTGAGCAGGAGGGCGGCGAGGACGTCTTCGTGCACTTCTCCGCGATCACGATGGATGGCTTCAAGACGCTCGCAGAAGGACAGGAAGTCGAGTTCGAGATCCGCACCGGCGAGAAGGGGCTCCACGCCGCGAACGTGATGCGGGTCTGACCGCCCGAATCCTCGAGCCACGTGTCCTGCCTCCGGCCGCCGATCTCCGGCGGCCGGAGTTTTTTTTCGTTGTAGATTTCCGCGTGGCGCGCGGAGCATCTCCGCCCGATCCGCATTCGCCCGCTTCGCTCCATGAACCTGCCCGAATCGCCCCGTCTCTTCCTCATCGACGGCTACGCGCTGATCTATCGCGCGTTCTTCGCCCTCATCTCGCGTCCGCTGCGCACGAGCCGCGGGGAGAACACGTCGGCCGCCTGGGGGATCGCGAACTTCCTTCAGCGGCTCCTCGAGAAGCACCGCCCGGACTACCTCGGCTGGGTGCACGATTCCGGGCTCTCCTTCCGGCACGAGGAGTACGAGGACTACAAGGCGACGCGCGAGAAGCTGTCCGAGGAGCTCCAGGCCGACTTCGACCGCGGCATGGAGCGGATCTGCGAGCTCCTCGAGGCGCACCGCATCCCCATCCTCTCGCTCTCCGGCTACGAGGCCGACGACGTCATCGGCACGCTGGCGAAGCAGGGCGTGGAGGCCGGCGTGAACGTCGTCGTCGTCTCCGGGGACAAGGACTTCCAGCAGCTCGTGCGGCCGGGCGTCTGGCTCCTCAACCCCGGCCGCGGCGGGCCCGCCTCCGTGGACGAGCAGTGGGTCGGGGTCGAGAACGCGAGCGAGCGGCTCGGCGTCCCGCCGGAGCACGTCACCGATTACCTCGCCCTCGTCGGCGACACGTCCGACAACGTTCCCGGCGTGAAGGGGATCGGCGACAAGACCGCGCAGGAGCTGGTGCGCACCTACGGCGGGCTCGAGGCGATCCTCGCGCACGCCGCCGAGATCACGAAGAAGCGTCCGCGCGAGGCGCTGCTCGAGCAGGCCGGGATGGCGCGGCTGTCGAAGCGGCTCGTGACGATCCGCACCGACCTGCCGATGACGCTCGAGCTCGAGCAGCTCCGCGTGCGGGAGCCGGATCGCTCGCGTCTCACCAGCCTCTTCGTCGAGCTCGAGTTCCACTCGCTCGCCCGCGACGCCGCCCCGCCCGCGCCGGAGCCGGCGGCGCGTCCGGCGGTGAGCTACACGACGGTCGACACGATCGCGGCGGTGGACAAGTTCGTCGCGCGCGCGCGGAAGGCGCGCCACATCGCCGTGGACACCGAGCTCGTCATGGACCCCGGCGTGCCGGCGACGGTCGATCCGCTGCGCTCGCGGCTCGTCGCGATCTCGATCGCCGTCGCCCCGGGCGAGGCGTACTATTTCCCGCTCGCCCACGTCGAGCACCGTCCGGCGCAGGGCGAGCTGCTCGTCGGCGCCGGCGGCGCGGCGGGCGCGGGCGCCGGGAGCGCGAGCGCACAGGAGGGCGGCGACGGGAGCGCTGCAGCGGATGCGGAGGGCGCACCAGGCGACGGCGCGCCGGACGCCGACGGGAAGCGCCCGAAGGCGCGGAAGAAGGCCGCGGCGCGCAAGGAGCCGCAGGGGATCGCGCAGCGATGGCTCGCCGAGCGCGGCGCGGAGTCGCCGCGCAACCTGCCCCCGCTCGACGATCCGCGCATGGCCGCGTTTCGCGCGCTGCTCGAGGACGCGTCCGTGCCGAAGACGATGCAGCACGGGAAGTTCGACATCCTCGCGCTGCGTCGCGCCGGGATCACGCTGCGCGGGCTCGAGTTCGATACGATGCTCGCCAGCTACGTGCTCGATCCGGGGCGCCGCTCGCACGGCCTCGACACGCTCGCGCTCGAGTTCCTCGACCACCGCATGACGTCGTACGAGGACCTCTGCGGCCCGACGCGCTCGCAGATCGGCTACGATGCCGTGCCGATCCCCTGCGCGCGCGACTATTCGTGCGAGGACGCCGACATCACGCTGCAGCTTCGCGAGAAGTTCGAGCCGCAGCTCGCGGAGCTCGAGCTGACGCGTCTCTTCGCCGACATCGAGATCCCGCTCGTCGGCGTCCTCGCCGAGATGGAGTGGACGGGGATCGCCATCGACCTCGACTGGTTCCGCTCGCTGAAGACGCGCTTCCAGAGCGAGCGCGAGGCGGTCGAGCAGGAGATCTATCGCGTCGCGGGGACGGAGTTCAACATCAACTCGAACCCGCAGCTCCGCGACATTCTCTTCGAGCGCCTCCAGCTCCCGATCATCAAGCGCACGGCGACGGGTCCCTCCACCGACGCCAGCGTGCTCCAGGAGCTCGCCGAGGAGGGGCACGCGCTGCCGCGACTCCTCATGGAGTACCGCGAGCTCGCGAAGCTGGAGAGCACCTACATCGACGCGCTGCCGGCGTACCTCAACCCGCACACGCGCCGCCTGCACACGTCCTTCAGCCAGACGGTCGCCTCGACGGGACGGCTCTCCTCGAGCGACCCGAACCTCCAGAACATCCCGATCCGCCGCGCCCTCGGCCGCGACATCCGCCGCGGCTTCGTGCCCCGCACGGGGTGGAAGCTGCTCGCCGCCGACTACTCGCAGATCGAGCTCCGGCTCCTCGCGCACCTGTCGGACGACCCGGCCTTCGTCGCCGCCTTCCGCGCCGGCGGCGACATCCACCGGCAGACGGCGTCGATCATCTTCGACGTGCCGACGGAAGAAGTGACGTCGGAGATGCGCGCGCGCGCGAAGACGATCAACTTCGCGACGATCTACGGGCAGGGGCCGCACGCGCTCTCGCGCCAGCTGCAGATCGCGCACGCCGAGGCGAAGGAGTTCATCGAGCGCTACTTCGAGCGCTTCCGCGGGATCCGCGAGTACCTCGACTCGCAGGTCGCGCTCGCGCGCGAGCAGGGATTCGTGCAGACCATCTTCGGGCGGCGGCGCTACATCCCCGAGTTGCGCGACCGCAACTTCAACATCCGCGCGTTCGGCGAGCGCACGGCGGCGAACTCCCCGATCCAGGGCTCGGCGGCCGATCTGATCAAGATCGCCATGATCCGGATCGACCATCAGATCCGGAAGCGCGCCCTCGCGAGCCGGATGCTGCTCCAGGTGCACGACGAGCTCGTCTTCGAGGTGCCGACGCCCGAGCTCCCGGCCGTGCGCGAGATGGTGCGGCACGAGATGGAGCACGCCGCCGAGCTCTCCGTCCCCCTCGTCGTCGACATGGGCGAGGGGGGGAACTGGCTCGAGACGAAGGCGTGAGGACACGGCCGCGCGGACGGCCTGCCCGAAGCGGCGCCCGGGGCACGCCGTACGATCCCTGAACAGGCACCGCAGTCTGCAATGGCTTGCGGCAAATAGACGAAGGGTTTTGACTACCGGGAGATGGCGAAAATCGCCCAAGATACGTAGCTGCAACGGGTTGCCAACATTCGGCCCGTACGGCACCGCCGTTGCCCTATGGGGCGTCCCGGGGCACGATGACGTCCGGTCGGACGTTTCGTCCTCTCTTCGGTCTGGAACCGCATGCCTCTCCCGTTGCGCCACTCGCGCCACGCTCCTCAGCGAGGCTTCCCATGTTCTTTCGATCCCCCGAGCGACGCCAGCGTCACGGCTTCACGCTCATCGAGCTGCTGGTCGTCGTCGTGATCATCGGGATTCTCGCGGCGATCGCGATCCCGAAGTTCTCGAACACGAAGGGCAAGTCCTACGTCGCTGCGATGAAGTCGGACCTCCGCAATCTCGCGACCGCGCAGGAGGCCTACTCGTACGAGCATTCCGTCTACACGGACAACCTCGACAACCTCTCGTTCAAGGGCTCGCCGGCGGTGACGTTGACCGTGACGGTGGACGCCGGCGGCTGGGCCGGCGAGGCGACGCACGCGCTGGCGAATCCGCTCGTCTGCCAGCTCTGGTTCGGCTCGGGGGGGCCGATGTCGATCGCGACGGAGGAAGGGAAGGTCGCCTGCAGCAACTGACCGCCGTGCGCGGCCGCCGGTGTCGCGACGGGCCGACGCGTTCGGGCGTGATGACGTGCACGGGAGGTACGGAGTTCCCGGCGGGGGAAGCGCCGGTGGTCCCGTCGGAGAGGAACGGGGAGCGGTGACGGACGACGACGCAGCCGCGTATCGCGAGTTCACCTCGCGGCGCGAGGGGATGATCCACGCGATGGACGGTGGACTCTGGCTCCACCGGCACGTCTGGAAGGGGCGGCCCATGGCGCACCTGGTCTCGACCGACCGGGCGCGCCTTCTCGCGTACGGACGGCGCGCGGGCCTCGTCGCCGAGCATCTCCAGTTCAAGCCGTTGAAGGATCCGCGCACCGGGATCCGGCGCGACGCCTGGCACTGGGATCTGATCGGCCGCTTTCTTCCGCCGCGGCGCTGACGGCGGCGGAGCGCGGCCGTCGTTGACGCCGTCACCGGCCCCTCCGAGATTCAGTCGATGCCGCCTCGTCTCGATACGACGTCGTCCGCACCGCGCCGTCCCGCCGCCTCGCGGACGGCGCTCGTGCTGCTCGCGGCCGTCGTCGCCGTGTCGGGCTGCGCGCGCGACGAGCCGCCGGCGGCCGTCGACACGATGGGCCCGGCGGTCGTCACGCCGATCGATTCGGCGGCCGCGGTGCGGACGAGCGGCTGGGTCGAGGCGGCGGGCTCCGTGCTCCTCGTCCCGGCGGCGGCGCAGGCCGGGCAGGCCCAGGTCGTCTTCCCGTCGTTCATGGAGACGAGCACGGGAGAGCTCGACAGCGCGACCGTGCACGGCCGGCTCCCCGCGGGCACGCGGGTGCATCTGCTCTCCCGCTCGGGAGGCGTCGGCGAGGCGATCGTCGCCACCGCGGCCGAGGCCAGCGACGCGCCGGTGGCGGCGAGCGACTCGACCTGCACGCAGTGGCCGACGGTCCGGCTCGCCGCCGTCGACACGTCCGCCGGGGACGAGGCGCCGGCGGGGTGGACGGTCGGCTTCGTCGCCGACCTCGTCGATCCGGTCGCGCTCGACTCGCTCGAGCGCCTGCCGGGCGCCGACTCGGCGCGGCTCGCCGCCGCGGTCGCGCGCATCGCCTCCGCTCTGCCGAACGACACGGCGGCGCAGTTCCGCGGCCTTCCCTTCTCCGTGCGCTCCGCGCGCCGCTTCGTGCCCGCGCCGGGCGTCGTCGCGGTCGTCGCCGAGGTGGTGCGGAAGGTCAGCCAGGAGGCGCGGCCGCTCGAGGAGCACATCCTCCTCGTCGCCGAGCGCGACTCCGCCGCGCCGCGGGCCGCCTTCACGCCCGTGTACTCGGAGCGGACGATCGGCGCCGAGGACGAAGTGGTGACGAGCGAGGTGCTCGCCGCCGTGCGCGTCCGCGCCAGCGGCTCGGCGCTCGTCGTCCTCTTCCGCGATCTCTACGAGGGCGGGCGCTACGCCGTCCTCGAGCGCGTCGGACCGCGTCGCTGGCTGCTGCGCTGGACGAGCGTCTACACCGGCTGCTGACCGTCCACGCGCGGCCGCCGCGTCGCCGTCCTCGCGCCGAGATCACCCGGACGCGCCGTCCTCCCGCTTCTCCGCCGTCAGCCGCACGACGAGCAGCTCCGGGGGGCAGAGGAACCGGATGGGGATCTGCACGCCGATCCCGCGCACGACGTACAACGGGAACCAGGGGTTCGGGATCCATCCGCTCGCCGTCGTGCGCCCGCAGACGCGCGACATCGTGAGCGGCGCGCCGTAGAACGGGAACACGACCTGCCCGCCGTGCGTGTGTCCGGAGAGGACGAGCGGCTCGCCGAGACGCGGCGAGAGCACGCGCACGCCGTCCGGGTTGTGCGAGAGGACGAGGTGCGGCCGCACATCCGGGTGACATCCGGCGAGCGGCTCCGGCGCGCCCTCGGTGACGTCGTCGAGGCCGGCGATCACGAGCCGCGCGCCATCGCGGTCGATCGCCGCGTGCTCGTTCACGAGCACCCGCGCGCCGAGGCTCGCAAGCCATGTGCGCACGTGCCCGGCATCGGCGTAGTAGTCGTGGTTGCCGAGCACCGCGAGCACGCCGTCGCGGGCGCGCAGCCCGGCGAGCACCTCGCGCGCGGCCGGCAGCGCGCG
>DASUSM010000009.1:0-27432 GCA_036375115.1 Gemmatimonadaceae bacterium
ACGCCGTCCACGTGACGACGACCCCCGGCACCGGGTTGTCGAAGCGATCGGTCGCGCGAGCGGTGATCGGCGTCGGTATCGCCGCGCCGACGGGCGCGGCGAGCGGGCCCTCGACGCTCGGCGCGAGCGTCGTCGCCGGTCCCGCCTCCGCCGTCGCCTCGAACGTCGCGAAGACGAGCGCCGCGCCCGTCACGTCGTCCACCGCGCGCGCCTCGACGCGCTGCGCCGCCCCGGCGACGGTGCCGAGCGTCCAGCGCTCCTGCGCGACCCCCTCGCGGTTGGTGAGCGCCGAGCCGGCGAAGACGCTGCCGCCCCCCGCCGTCACGCGCCAGTTCACGAGCTGGCCACGCACCGGTCGCCCGCGGTCGTCGGTGACCTTCACGACGAGCGGACCGACGAGCTCCTCACCGACGACGCCCTGCTGCCCGTTCCCGCCGACGACCTCCATCGACGCCGGCGGCCCGCCGTCGTCGGTGCCTGACGAATCGGAGCAGGCGCCGAGCAGCGCGCCGGCCGCGACGAGCACGACGCCGGCGCTCCCCCGCACGGTGAACGGCGCGAAACGGAGAGACATTGGTCACACTCGGCCGCAGGGTGGTCGTCGCCCGGACGGGGGAGAGAGGCTCCGATGAACCGTGTGGAGGCACGCAAGCTGTGTGCAGCCGGGCAGCCTTGCACGCGGAAAGCCGACCGCTTTGGCGCGGTCGGCGCCCTTCTTGCCGCTTCGTTCTCCGGCCGCGCTCGCCAGCGCGGCCGTCCATCGCCAATGCTCCGCGGTGCTCCGCGGTGCTCCGCGGTGCTCCGCGGTTCTCTCCGCGCCGCAACGCCGCAGGCGTCGCGCGACAACTTCACGCGATCGAGCCATCATGCACACGACCGCCCACGCTCCGCCGACGGCAGCGCCGCGCCGGACGCCGCTCCTCCTCGCCGCACTCGCCCTCGCCGCCTGCACCGCCGGCGAGCCCGCGACCGATTCCGCCGTCGCCGACTCCGCCAACGGCAGCACCGCATCCGCCGACTCCGTCGCCCTCGCCGCGGCCGCGGCCACCGAGTGCGCTCCCGACAACGGCGGCCTCACCCTCCCGAGCGGCTTCTGCGCCTCGATCTTCGCCGACGACGTCGGCGGCGCCCGCCACATCGACGTCGCCGCCAACGGCGACGTCTACGTCCAGCTCATCACCGCGAGGAAGGGGGCCGAGTCGGGGAGCGGGCGCGCCGGCGGCATCCTCGCCCTGCGCGACACGGACGGCGACGGCGTCGCCGATACGACCGCCTACTTCGGCGCCCTCGGCGGCACCGGGCTCCGGCTGCACGACGGCTGGATCTACGCCGAGGACGTCGATCACATCCTGCGCTATCGCCATCCGCGCGGGACGCTCGTCCCGACCGCGCCGCCGGAGACGCTCGTCACAAACCTCCCGCGCGACGGGCACGAGGCGCGCAACTTCGTGCTCGGGCGGGACGGCGAGCTGTTCGTCAACATCGGCTCGCTCTCGAACTCGTGCCAGCTGAAGGAGCGGGCGAGCGGCTCGCCCGGCCACGATCCGTGCACGGAGCTCGAGACGCGCGCCGGAATCTGGCGCTTCAGCGCGGAGCGCACGGGACAGACGCCGTCCATCGAGTCGCGCTACGCGACGGGGAACCGCAACGCGCTCGGCCTCGCCATTCATCCGCGTACCGGCGAGCTGTGGGCGACGCAGCACGGGCGCGACCAGCTCTTCCAGAACTGGCGCGAGCACTTCACCGCCGAGGAGAGCGCGGAGAACCCGGCCGAGGAGCTGATGCAGGTGGACGAGGGCGACGACTTCGGCTGGCCCTACTGCTACTGGAGCGTGGATGCGAACCGGCGCGTCCTCGCGCCCGAGTACGGCGGCGACGGCGAACAGGTCGGCGAGCGCTGCGCCGACAAGAAGGCGCCCGCGGCGACGTTCCCGGGACACTGGGCGCCGATGGACCTCCTCTTCTACACGGGCGCGCAGTTCCCCGCGCGCTATCGCGACGGTGCCTTCATCGCCTTCCACGGCTCGTGGAACCGCGCGCCGCGCCCGCAGGCCGGCTACAACGTCGTCTTCCAGCCGCTCGAGGGCGACTCGGCGAGCGGCCGCTACGAGGTCTTCGCCGACGGGTTCGCCGGCGCGACGAAGACGCCCGGCGGCGCAACGCACCGGCCGGTGGGGCTCGCCGAGGGGCCGGACGGATCGCTCTTCGTCACGGACGACAAGGGCGGACGGATCTGGAAGATCGTCTACAAGGCGCGCTGAGCGCGTCGCGCGCCCGGAGCGGGGGAGGCGACGCCGTCGCCTCCCCCGCTCGCCATCCACTCACTTCGGCCGCGCGAGGATCCCGCCGACCCCGGTCGTCAGCGACTTCAGTCGCTCGTCGAGCACCGCGCGCGCCTCGTCCACGCTCGCCGTCGCCGCCTCCACGCGTCGCTCCGCATCCGCGCGCACCTCGGCGACGCGCGCGCGCAGCGGCGCGGTCCGCTCCTGGACGATGCTGTCCACCGCGGCGCGCGCCTTCGCCTCGGCCCGCGCGATCTCCTCGCCGAGCACGGCGCGCAGCCGCGACTCGAGGACGCGGTCGAGGTTCGAGCGGACGGAGAGCGACGGCGCCGCCATCGTGCCGGTGAGCCGTGCGTCGAGCTCGAGCTCCGGGATCCCCGTGATCACGCGGCCGACGAAGGTCTCCATCATCGAGGCGCGCGACAGCCTCGCCGAGTCCGCGACCCAGCGGACCGCGTCGGCGCGGAGCGTCCAGCGCGCATCGATCCGCTCGCCGGCGAGCGCGAGCTCGAGCCGGCTGCCGCCGACGCCGGGCTCGAGCCGCCAGGGGAGCCCGGGGAGGTCGATGCCGGGGAGCACGATGTTGGTGATCTCCCCGGTCACGCGATCGCGCGCCTCGGCGCCGGTGTGGTCGAGCGCCCCGCGCAGCGCGAGCAAGGGCGCGTTTCCCGCCCCCCCACCCCGCGCGGCGACGACCGCCGGCTTGCCGAGCATGGTCGGCGCCGACGTCACGTTCGCCACGCCGACGACGTACTCGTTCGTCGCGCCGCCGACTCCCGTGAGGGTGAAGCGCGCCTCGCCCGAGCGCAGGAGGAACGTCGGGTACTCCTGCGCCTTCGGGAAGCGGACCGTCGTCCCCGCCATGCGCACGCGCTCGGGCCCCGTCCGCTCGCGCGGCGCGAGGCCGGGCGGCATGTGCCGCTGCGCGAGCTCGGCCCAGTACACCGCCTGCTGGAACCGCTCGATGCTGACGTCGCCGAAGAGCGCGTTGCCGAGCGCCGGGCCCTCGATCGTCGGCACCTCGAGGAGCGAGCGGGCGAACGCATAGTCGGCGCGGCGCACCGAGTCGAGCGCCTGCAGCCCGCGCTCGAGGGCGCGCGCGCCGGATCGCGCGTCCGTCGCCAGCGACTCGACGCGCCGCTTCGCCGCGTTCACCTCGTCGAGCGTGCGGCGGACGTCGGCGACGGCGCGGCGCGTACCCTCGATGCCGAGCGCCACTGGATTCGCCCCCTCGAGGCGGGCGACGAGCGCGCGCGCCGAGTCGAGCGTCGCCTGGAGGGCGAGCCCGCGGAAGCCGGCCTCGAGCGCGCCCCTGACCGAGTCGGCGTGCGCGGCCAGCGCCTGCGCCTCCCGCACGGTCGCGAGCTGCGCCGGGTCGAGCACGAGCTGCTTCAGCGTGTCGATCGGCGTGAAGGAGAGGAGGGGTCGCTCGAACTGCCCCGCCCACCGCCGGATCTCGCCGAGCGTCTGCGCCGCGAAGCCATCGCGGGGCGCCGGCGGGGCCGGGCGCTCGCGCGCCGTGCCGAAGCGCACGTCGCCGAGCACGAGCCGCCTGACGACGAGCTTCTTCTCGAGGAGCGGCTCCGGCTCGAGGACGAGCACGAGGTCGCGCGCGTCGATCAGGTTTCGCATCGGGTCGAACGGGTCGGCGATGCGCAGCGCGCCGACGTCGAGCGACGTGGCGGCGGTGCGGATGCGCAGCCCGTCGATCTCGACGGTCGCACCGAGGAGCTTCGTCGTCGCCTCCTCCGCGGTGGACTCGACGACGCGGTCGCCGAGCAGCGTCCAGCCGAGGGCGAGGACGCCGAGGAGGAGCGCGAAGGCGACGAGCCCCTGCCAGCGCACGATGCGCGTGCGCCGCCGCGTCGGCGCAGCCGGCGGCGTCACGCCCGCGCCGCTGCCCGGCGCGGCCGCCGGCGCGCCGCCGTCACTCGGGGTAGAACCAGCGGTAGACATTGTACGCCTTGCTGGCGGCGAACGCCTTGAAGTAGCGCGACCGCTGGATGCGGGCTCCGAGCGTCGCGCGATAGCGCACGACGAAGAGGTGCGCGAGGAGGAAGATCGGGACGAAGAGGAGGAGCCAGCCGACCACGCTCCCGAGGACGACGCTGTTGTTGAAGCTCGTGTACGGCACGACCGGGGTGTTGAACCACGCCGTCCACGTCCCGGCGAGCGACGGCGCATCGAGGAGCCGGCGTCCGATCGCGTCGAAGACGGGGTCGAGGAGGAACCCGACCGGCACGAAGAGCGCCCACGCGAGCATCCCCGCGCCGAACGAGACGTTGAGGACGAGCAGGAGCAGGACGACGAGCAGGTTGTGCGCGGCCGTCAGCGGCGTCAGTCCGAGCGCGGCGCCGAGCGCGACCCCGCCGGCGATCTGCGCGGGCGTGCCGTCGGAGTGCAGCGTCCTGACGAGCGACTGGAGGAGCTTGAGGAGGGCGAGCATCGCGGAAGAGGAGGCGTCGTGACGGGCCGTCACGTATTGAACGACGACGGGCGGGTCCGCGCAACCGCCGGACCCGCCCGTCGTCTACGACGCGCCGCGCGCGCTCAGCTGCCGAGCGGCGGCCGCGTCGGGCACCCCTCGCGCCGCTGGGTGTCGGCGATCGCGACGATCTTCCACCCGTCCGGCGTCCGCGCGAGCTGGAAGGCGTCCACACCGCAGTGGCTGAACTTCCCATCGGCGTGCAGGTCGTACGCGGTCCACACCGTCGCGAGGTTGTCGGCGATCCGGACCTCGGGGTCGAAGGTCCGCTCGACCACCTCGGCCTCCCACCCGGCGATCATTTCGGCGAAGCGGTCGGTCGTGATCTCGCGGAAACCGGGTTTCCCTTCCCGGTCGGTGAAGGTGGCGACGAGGCGCGCGCCCGGCGCGAAGACGGCGCGGAAGGCGGCCGTGTCGCGCGCCTTCATCGCATCGAAGGTGCGCTGGACGACGGCGAGGACGGCCTGCTCGTCGGACGCGGGGGACGCGGGCGACTGCGCCGCGAGCGGCGCCGCGAGGACGGCGAGGGCGAGAAGGGCGAGAAAGCGCATCACTTCGCCTCGAGTCCCGCGTCGAGGATCGCCTCGATCCGGTCGCTGCTCTCGGCGAGGTGCGCGCGCGTGTAGGCGTCGAAGCCGCCCGCGGCGCGGCGCGCGTCGATCCGGCGCCGCAGCGAGACGAGCTCCGCGCGCGCGACGGCGCGCGCATCCGCCGGCAGGCGCTCCACGTCGCCGATCACGAGCGTGCCGACGCGGTCGAGCCAGACGCGCTGCAGGTCGCGGCGCTGCGCGGGGATGCTCCGGGCGCCGCCCGTCGTCACCTCGCTCCAGACGGCGCTCGTCAGGCGGCTCATCAGCTCGGGGATCGTCACGACCTGCGCCGTCCCGAACTTCGTCTCGGCGTCACGGATGCGGGCGAAGACGAAGGGATCCGTCACGCGCATGAGCAGCGTGCGCTGCGCGCCGAGGACGGACTCGTGCATCGGGTAGTCAATGCGGCCGTTGAAGGTGTTGGTCTGCCCCCAGTGCGACCAGCGGTTCGCGCCGAGCTGCGCGAAGACCTCGCGCGGCACGAAGAAGGCGCGCTCGCCGAAGCCGGATGTGGCGAGAAAGTCGAGCGCCTCGAGCTGCTTCGCGCGCGGCACCGGCGCGAACGGCGGACGGCCGTCCGGATCGCCGACGTGGTCGCGCGACGTGTACTGCCCGCCGAGGTATTTCACGCTCGTCGCCACGGCCTGGCCGTACTGGCCGAGCAGCGTCTGGAGCGCGTCGGTCAGCTGGCCGTAGCGCGCGTCGTCCACGAGCACGCGCTCGGGAAGCGTCGGGATCATCGAGGCGATGAGCGCGGCGCGCTCCTTCCCCCAGGCGAGCGGATCGGCGCCGAGGTCGAAGACGCTGATCATCGGGTCCATCGCGCCCGGGCCGCCCGCGTCCTCGTCCGTACCGAAGGCGTGGCCGGGCTGCGCCGCCTGGCGGGCGAGCGTCTTCGCGCGCTCCGCGTCCGGCGTGTAGCCGTAGGCGATCACCCACCGGTCGGAGGTGCCGACGCCGGTGTTGTAGTACACGCCCGCGCCCTTGCCCTTCGGCGCGAGGTTGATGCTCGGATACTCCATGACCGAGCTGAAGACGCCGTTCGCCTCGACGAAGCTCCGGTCCTGGAGCTTGTCGAGCGGAGTGTCCACCGACGAGCGGAAGTTGTGGCGCAGGCCGAGCGTGTGCCCGACCTCGTGCAGCGTCACCCACGTGATCGCCTGCCCGACCATCTCGCTCGGCACCGCCTCGTTCGGCTCGATCTCGCCGTTCGCGACGAGCATCGTGCGCAGCAGCGCGCCCTGCGCCTCGAGCGTCGGGCCGAACGTCGATGCCTCGCCGCCCGCGGCGAGCGCCGCCGCGTCCGTCTCCGAAAAGCCGAGCATCGCCTCGACCGCCGCCGCGGGGCTCACGACCGTGCGCCAGTTGTTGCGGAAGCCCTGGATCATGTTCGCCTCGAACAGGATGTCCGCGTCGAGAATCTCACCCGTGCGCGGGTCCACGATCGAGGGGCCGATGGCGCCGTAGCCCGGCTGGTCCGACGCGTTCCAGCGGAGCGTCGGATAGCGGATGTCCTCCGCGTCCGCCCCCTCGGGGAGCATCTCGGCGCGGATCGCGTCCTTGAAGCCCGCCGCCTCGAACGCCGACGCCCACTTGTTCACTCCGGCCATCACGTACGGGCGGTACTCCTCGGGGATGTTCGGGTCGAGGTAGTAGACGAGCGGCTTCTTCGGGACGCAGAGGTCGCCGGCGCGCTCCTCGCCGCACTCGAGACGCCACCGGTTCACGTAGCGCTGGAAGAACGTCTCGCCGGTGCTCGAGAAGTCCTTCCGCGCCGTGAGGAAGAAGCCCATGCGGTCGTCGGCGACGCGCGGCGTCATCGGCTCCGCCGGCAGCTCGGCGAACGAGTAGAAGATCGAGACCGGGATGTAGCGCGAGTCCGGCACCGAGTTGATGTTCACCGGCTCGCCGGGGAGGAACGTCAGCTTCGCGCGGATGTTGACGTTCTTCGGGAAGGCCTTCACCGACTCGAGATAGCTGCGCGACTTGTCGAGCGTCGCCCGTCCGGGCTGGCCGGGGCGCGGCGCGACGGCGAAGCGCATGCGCGCGCCGATGTCGGAGAGGTCGGAGACGAACCAGTCGGTCACGTCGACGACGAGCGCGGAGTCGTCGCGGAAGGACTCGATCTTCGACGACTCGAGCACCGACTCGGCGAAGGTGAGCTCGACCGTCTTCTCCATCGGCGAGCCCTTCTCCGCCGTGAAGCGCGTCGGATGCGCGAGCAGGTAGGCCTTCTCGCCGCGGCGCTCGATCGAGACGACCTGCCCCTCGAAGATGTTGAGCATCGTCCCGCCGAAGAGGCTCCGCGCGCCGATCCCCTGGGCGATCTCGGTCGTGAGGAGGAACTCCTCGCCGAGCCGCGCCGCGGGGACGGCGAGGTAGAGCTTGCCGTCCTTCTCGTAGCTGTCGAAGAACCCCTCGCGGGCGGTCGCGCCCTCGGTCAGCTCGGAGAACTTCTTGTAGGGACTCTTCGCGCCCTGCTGCTGGGCGGAGGCGGGGGCGGCGGGGGCGGCGGGACGGGTCTTCGCGGCGGCCGGGGCGCAGGCGAGCGCACCGAGCGCGAGGACGCCGGCGAGGCGGGACCTCATGGCGGGATTCCTCCGGGCTTGGTCAGTGGCGGAGAAGCTAAGGCGAGTACATAAGAGTGCGAGAGTGGGTGATGTTCGGGTGTTGTTAAGGGCGGGGGCTCGGCGCTCGGCACTCGGCGCTCGGCGGGTCGGGCCGGCTCGGTCGGCGACGGGGAGGCGTCCCGACCGGGATGGCCTTCCCTTCCGCCAAATCACTACCCACTGCCACTGCCGACTACCGACCACCCACTACCCGTCGGCATCGCGATGCGTCCGGAGCAGTGGGTCGCGAGTAGTGGCAGTCGGTAGCGAATCGTGACCGTGCTGATCTACCGCGCCGTCCCCTTACTTCCCCGCCCGCTGCCCCTCCGCGAACACTCCCGCGTAATTCACCACGCACATCGTCCCGTACCCCCTGTGCTCGCCGCACGCCGCGCCGGCGACTCGCAGTGTCGGGTCGAAGATCGTCGTGCGGTGGCCGCGATTCGGGACGCCGTCGTCGACGATCAGGCCGATCACGACCTCGCGACCGGTCGCCGGACCGTAGGCGATGTTCTCGGCGACGCTGACGTCCCACGCGCCGTGGCGCGAGACGCGATCGGAGGCGGAGCTGCCGTCGCTCCCGCGGTGCCCCGTCGTGCCGCGCCGTCCCTGGTCGCGCACGTGGTCGCGCGCCGCACGCGAGAGACCCGGCGCGTGACCGAGCGGGGCGACCGGCTGGAGGCCGCGCAGGACGCGGATCGCCTCGCGCACCGCGGCCGGTCCCTCCTCCGTGCGGATCGGCGTCTGGCCGGGGAGACGGAGAATGTTCCCCTCGTAGTGGCGCAGGCGCCGCTCGAGCAGGTCGGCGTAGCCGCGCGGGTCGCGCCGCGCCCGGTTCATCTCGACCAGGATGTCGGTCTCGAGGCGCGAGAGCCCGGCGATGAGCGGCGCGCTCTCCCCGTCGTCGCGCGGTGCCGCGGGCGGCGCGGTGCGCGGCGCGCCCGACGCGGGTGCCCGCGCCGGCTCCGCACGAGGTCCCGGGACCTGCGCGGTGGTGGCGGACGAGCACGCCACGAGCAGCGCCGCGCCCGCCGCGCGCGCGAGCCAGGTCCGGATGCTCCGCAGCGGAGTCATTCGGCCAGCACCTCGTCCACCTCGGCCAGCCGGTCCTCGGGGACGAGGAGCTCGACCCCCTGCGCGGTCGCCCCGCCGAACCCGGGCCCGAAGATCCCGACGACGTCACGCCCGGAGACGCGCGCCTCGATCCCCGCCGCGCCGAGCACGGCCGCCGCGATGTCGGCCTCGTACGCCGCGCCGTACCGCCGCGCGACGACCCAGCGAATGTCGGACGTCATGTCACTGTAGACACCTCGGAGCGGCCGGAGGTTTCGCGGCTACGGATCGAGCGGACTCTGGGCCGGCTCGACCGGCGAGGGGGAAGAGCCGCTCGCACCAGCCACACGGACGATGCTGGAACGGCCGCTCGGGCCGGCCACACGGACGAGGGTGAACCGCGGATCACGCGGATTCAGCGGATTCCGCGGATCGCTCCGCTCGGCGCGAGAGACGGTCGTGGCGGGGCCTGTGAACTGATTGGGGGGTGCGCCTGGACGGACTCCTGCTCCGGCGCGAGGAAACGTGACCGACGAGCAGTTCCCCCAAAGCAGTTCACGGCTCGTGGCGCGACGCGTCCGACACGGGCACGGCGCCTTGCTCCGCGGATCTCCGCGCCTCCGCGTGAACCACACAGCCACCGGGCGGAGTCGTCCCGCCGACGAGCCCCGCCAGGCGCTCCGGCCCGCCGCCGCCTCGCCGAGCGCCGAGCGCCGAGTGCCTCCCGCCCAGCGCTCAGAGCCGAGGTCCAACGTCCTCACTCCACCCGCAGCGCCACCACCGGATCCACCCTCGTCGCGCGCCGCGCCGGGAGCCAGCTCGCGAGCGCCGCCACCGCGACGAGCGTCACCGCGACTCCCGCCAGCGTCGCCGGATCGGAGGCGGAGACCCCGTACAGGTGCGACGCCAGCGCGCGTCCGCCGGCCAGCGCGCCGACCGCGCCGATCGCGACGCCGATCAGCGCGAGCCGCGTCCCCTGCCCCACGACGAGTCGCAGCACGTCCCCGCGCTGCGCGCCGAGGGCGACGCGCACGCCCATCTCGTGCGTCCGCTGCGCCACCGTGTAGGCGAGCACGCCGTACAGCCCGAGCGCGGCGATGGCGAGCGCGACGAGTCCGAAGACGCCGAACAAGGTCGCGCCGAGCCGCCACGGCCGGATCTGCCCATCCATCATCTCCTCCAGCGACCGCACCTCCACCGACGGCAGCTCGGGGGAGACCCCCTGCATCGCACGCCGCACCGTGTTCACCATCGCCGCCGGCTCCGCCGCGGTGCGCACGAAGAGCGAGCGCATCGGGAACCGCACCACCGCCTGGTCGAAGGGGAGATAGTAGAATGCCGCCGGCTCCTCGGCCCGCAGGTCGTTGTTCACCTGGTTCTCGACGATGCCGACGACCTGAATGCACGGCGTCGTGTCCGCGCCGCTGTGGAAGCATCGGCCGATCGCCTCCTCGTTCGGCCAGACGTAGCGCGCCATCTCCTCGTTGATGACCGCCACCCGCTCCGACGTCGCCCCATCGGCCTCGGTGAAGAGGCGTCCGCGCCGCAGCGCGATCCCCATCGTGCGGAAGAAATCGGGCGTCACCGCGTTCATGTACGGGCCACCGTGGCGGCGCGGGGGGAGCGAGTCGCGCCCGGGGACGGTGAGCGTGAAGGCCACCGTCGAGTAGAAGGGGGACGTCACCGCGACCGCCGCGGCCTCGATGCCGGGGAGCACCGCGACGCGCGCCATCATGTCCTTGTAGAGCGCGCTGCGCCGCTCCGGCGGATACCCCTCTCGCGGCAGCTCGACGCTCCCCATGAGGAGCCGGTCGGCGTCGAAGCCGAGGTCGATCGCGCGCACGTTCCGGAGACTCTGCACGAAGAGTCCGGCGCCGAAGAGGAGCATCACGGAGAGCGCGACCTGCGTCACGAGCAGCGTCGCGCGCAGCCGCCCGCGGTGGAAGGTCCCCTCGCGCGCTCCCGCCTTGAGGTCGCTGGTCAGGTCGGGACGCGACATCTGGAGCGCGGGGACGATCCCGCAGATCAACGCCGTCACGAGCGTCGCCGCGGCGGCGAAGGCGAGCACGCGCGGATCGAACGGAGTGCCGATCGACGCGAGGTTGCGGAGGAGCATGGCGCGCACGACCGAGCCGCCCCAGAAGGCGAGAAGCAGTCCGGCCCCTGCGCCGAGCAGGGCGAGAATGAGGCTCTCCGTGAGGATCCCGGCGACGAGCCGCCCGCGACCGGCGCCGAGCGCGACGCGCACCGCCAGCTCACGCCGCCGCCGGAGCGACCGCGCGAGGAGGAGGTTGGCGACGTTCGCGCACGCGACGAGGAGGACGATCGCCGCGACGCCGGCGAGCCACATCGACACGCTCGCCGTCTCCGTTCCTTCCGGCCCGCGCGCGACCTGGATCGGCGCGAGGAGCAGGCGCGCGTTCGGATCGCCGCGCGGCTCGTCCCTCGTCTCCTCGCGGTACGCGGTCGTCACCGCCGCCTCCGCCTGCGACGGGGCGACGCCCGGCGTCAGCCGCGCGAAGATCGTCAGCCAGATGTACCGCCGCGACGTGTACACCTCCGGCTCGCCCATGAACCCGCCGGACGTCCGGATCGGCACCCACACCTCGACGGGCGACAGATCGGCCCCGGTGAATCCTTCGGGGGCGACGCCGACGATCGTGTACGGGCGGTCGTCGACGACGATCTCGCGTCCGATCACCGACTGCTCCCCGCCGAACTGCGCCTGCCACAACCCGTGCGAGATCACCGCCACCGGCGTCCCGCCCGGCGGCGCGTTCTCCTCCTCCGTGAAGAAGCGGCCGAGCGCCGGGCGCACGCCGAGCAGCGGAAAGAAGCTCGGCGTCACGTAATTCCCCGGCACCCTCCGCCCCGCCTCGCCGCGTCCGATCGTCACCTCGCCGTCGGTCGCGGCGGCGACGCGGGCGAAGGAGCGCGTGTCGCGCAGGAGGATCTCGTAGTCGGGCCAGGAGTGCGACGAGTTGAGCTGCTCGCCGATGCCGGGGAAGGTGCGTCGCAGGTAGAGGCGCCGGACCTCCTCCGCGTCGGCGACGTGCGGCGGCGCGCGGAAGAGCAGCGAGTCCACGATCCCGAACATCGTCGCGTTGGCGCCGATCCCGATCGCCAGGCAGGCGACGGCGGCGAGGACGAAGCCGGGGCTGCGAGCGAGCGAGCGCAGCGCGTGCCGGAGCTCGGCGAGGAGGGTGGCCATGCGGTCCGCCGCGTGAGGTGGTCGAGGTGGCGCCGGCGCGAGGCGCCGGCCGAACGGATCGGCCGTTGGACAGCGCCCGGGGCGGCCGGGGTTGCCTCCGTCGGCGCGCCCCTCGCGCGCGGGCGCGCGCGTCCCCAGTATGGGAGCGTCCGCCCTCCGAGTCGAGGCGTCATGCGACCACCCGGCCCCGACACCCGGCGCCTTCCAACCGGCGCTCCCGGTCCGCTCGTCCTCATCCTCGCGGCGACCGCCCTCCTCGCGACGGCGGCGTCCGCGTCCGCGCAGCTCGTGCGCGGCGTCGTCGTGGACTCGGCGAGCGACGAGCCGCTCGCCGGCGCCACCGTGCGTCTCGTCTCCGACCGCGGCGGCGCGGTCGGCGGGGCGCTGCTCGGCGCCGACGGGCGATTCGTCCTCCGCGCGCCGTCCCCCGGCCGGTACGCGGTGCAGGTGCAGCGCGTCGGATGGTCGCTCACGCGCGACACGACGCTCGACCTCGCCGCGTCGGACACCATCTGGCGGCGCATCGTCGTCGCCGCGGTCCCCGTCTCGCTCTCGGAGATCCGCGTCACCGGGCGCGGCGGGTGCGGCGCACGGTCGGATGCGCGCGAGACCTTCCTCGTCTGGGAGGAGGCGCGCAAGGCGCTCGACGCGACGATGGTCACGCGCGGCTCGCGCCTCATCCGCGCCGCCGTCGTCGACTACGACCGCGAGCTCGACCTCCGCAGCCTGCGGGTCGAGAAGGAGTCGCGCGAGGAGCGCGTCGGGCTCGTCACGCAGCCGTACTTCTCGCCGCCTCCCGAGACGTTCCACGCGCTCGGCTACATGCAGGAGCTCGACGGCGACACGTGGTTCTTCGCGCCGAGCGCGGAGGTGCTCCTCTCGCCGTACTTCCTCCGGGAGCACTGCCTGCACCTCGTGCCCGGCAGCGGCGCGCGGGCGGGGATGGTCGGCCTGCGGTTCGAGCCGGCGGCGACGCGGAAGCTCCCCGACATCTCGGGCGTGCTCTGGCTCGACGTCCGCTCCGCCGAGCTCCGCGACATCGAGTTCCGCTACACCGGCCTTCCCGACTACATGCCCTCGTCGAAGATCGGCGGCCGCGTCGAGTTCGCGCGCCTCTCGAATGGCGCGTGGGTGATGCGGCGCTGGGTCGTGCGCGCGCCGATCCTCCAGCGCCAGAACCAGCCGCAGCTCCACGGCAACAATCCCGGAGGGCTCGGCAGCGCGCACGGCCGGAGCGGCGAGACGCGTTACAAGGTCCTCGCCATCCGTGAGGTGGAGGGAGAGATCGTCTGGGCGACGTCCGCCACCGGCGTCGCGCTGTTCGGCGCCCCGCCGCCGTGAGCGCGGAGGCGTCCCCGGGTTCGCCTTGCCGGGACGTCCCCGGGCTCACAAATTGGCGGCCATCCCGTCCGGCTCAACCAGATCGAGGACCGACCATGCAGCCGATGTTCCTGCCGGAAGTCGATCAGCGCGAGCCGCAGGGGGCGTACGCGCATCCGATCAGCGCGATGCGGGCGGCGGGGGTGCCGGTGCCGCAGATCATGCACCTCTTCGCCTACAAGCCGGACCGCACCGACCATCTCTCGCGCTTCACGCAGGGCGTGATGCGCGGACCGTCGCCGCTCTCCCCCGGGATGCGGGAGCTGATCGCGGCCTTCACCTCGCGCCGGAACGACTGTCCCTTCTGAATCGGCTCGCACGCCGCGGTCGCGGCGACGCTGCTCGGGGACCGGGCGCTCGTGGATGCCGTGCTGGAGGACTTCCGCACCGCGCCGATCGACGAGAAGGACAAGGCGCTGTTCGCCTTCATCGAGAAGATGAACCGCGAGTCGAACCGCCTCGGGCCCGACGACCTCGCCGAGGCGAAGGCCGCCGGGTGGAGCGAGGAGGCGCTGTACGACGCGATCACCGTCTGCGCGCTCTTCAACTTCTACAACAAGTGGATCGACGCGACCGGCGTGAGCGACATGCCCGGCTTCGCGTACGAGATGTCGGGCGAGCGCCTGGCCGCGCGGGGGTACGCGCCGGCGGACTGAGCCGGCTCGCGCCGCGCGGCCGGCCGGCGACGACGCGCGGCGTCCCCACGCGGCTCAGACCGCGGCCGCGTGCTGGCGCGCCGGCTGGTAGCTCCCGACTTCCGCCCGGAAGGGAATCGCGAGCCGGTTCCAGATGTTGATCGCGACGACGGCGAGGTTCAGGTCCACGAGCTCGGACTCGGAGAAGTGCTCGCGCACCTCGTCGTACAGCGCATCCGGCACGCCCTCGCGCCCGATCGCGGTGACCGCCTCCGTCCAGGCGAGCGCGGCGCGCTCGCGCGGCGTGAAGAACGGCGTCTCGCGCCACACCGGAACGGCGTACAGCCGCTGCTCCGTCTCGCCGGCCGCGCGCGCGTCCTTCGTGTGCATGTCCACGCAGTAGGCGCATCCGTTCATGTACGACGCGCGCAGCTTCACGAGCGCGAGGAGGTCGTGCTCGAGGCCGGACTGCCGGACGTACTGCTCCACGCCGAACACCGCGCGAAACGCGGCGGGCGCGACCTTGGGATAGTCGATGCGGGGTGTCATTCGCTGAGCTCTCCGTTCGTGTGGGTCTCGCCAGCACAGACGGACGAGCGCGCCGCGTGTGACCGCGGGGAGCCGAATCGCCCGCGCGTGATCCGTCCTCGTGCGGCCTGTCACACCGGCGGCGTCCGTCCGTCTGTACCTTCATGAGCGCCGCTTCGGAGGGATCCGCGACGATGGACCGAGGCACCGACCGCGCCGCCGAGTTCGAGCGTCACCGCTCGCGGCTCTTCGGGATCGCCTACCGCATGCTCGGCTCGGTCGAGGATGCGCGCGAGCTGCTGCAGGACGCGTATCTGCGCTGGCACCGCGCCGAGGACGCGGCGGTGCGCGTCCCGGAGGCGTGGCTCGTCGCGGTCACGACGCGGCTCTCGATCGACCGGCTGCGGCGCGCCTCCTTCGAGCGCGAGCGCTACGTCGGCGACTGGCTCCCCGAGCCGATCGCCACCGACGAGCCGTCGGCGCCCGATCGCCGGGCCGAGATCGCCTCCGACCTGTCGATGGCGTTCCTCGTCCTGCTCGAGCGCCTCGCCCCCGAGGAGCGCGCCGCGTTCCTCCTGAAGGAGGTGTTCGACGCCGACTACGGCGAGATCGCGAGCATCCTCGAGAAGAGCGAGGCGGCGTGCCGCCAGATGGTGCACCGCGCGCGCGTGCGCGTCCGGCAGGACCGCGCCCGCTTCCCGGTCGCGCTCGAGGTGAAGGAGCGCCTCGTCGAGCGCTTCGTCGCCGCCGTCGAGTCGAGCGACCGCGAGGCGCTGCTCGCGATCGTCGCCGAGGACGCGACGTGGACGTCGGATGGCGGCGGCCGGGTCTCCGCCGCGCGCAACGTCATCCGCGGTGCGGTGCGCATCGCCCGCCTCCTCGTCGGCCTCGAGCGGAAGGCCGCCGGCCGCACGATGCACCGGATCGCCTGGCTCAACGGGGAGCCGGCGGTGGCGACGTACCACGGTGAGCGACTGCTCTTCACGACCTCGGTCGAGACGGACGGCGAGCGGATCGTCGCCTTCTACCGCGTGCTCAACCCGGAGAAGCTACGGGGGATCGCCGGCGCCGCACCGGCGGGATGCCCGGAGCGCGAGATGGCGGGACGCCGCGCGCGACTCTTCGACGCTCAGCGCTCGCCGCCGGACACCAGCGGCAGCGGCAGGGGGAGCTGATCGGGATCCTGGAACGGCGGCTCCTCGACCTCCTCCTCCGGCTCGTCGTCGAGGATGAGCTGCTCCATGCGATGCATGAACATGAAGAGCTGCATCGGGGCGCGCGTGCTCGACATCGGGAGGCGGACGAGCGCGAGCGCCTCGTCGCGGACGCCGACCGGGATGGAGCCCGCCACCGGCGCGCGCAGCAGGAGGTGAACGCGGAGCTCGTTGCGATCCTGGATCGCCTCGTACAGATCGGCGAGGTAGGCGAGGAGCATCACGCGACGAACCCTCGCTCAGCCTCGCATCGCGCGGCGCACGCCGCACACGACGAGACGCCGGACCTCGCGCCCGTGCTCCGGGCGTCCGGCGCGCGCGGCCGTCAGCTCGGCGCGCGCCGCCTCGGAGAGCGGTCCCGCGGCGACGACGCGCATCGCGTAGCGCCCGGCATCCGGCAGGGAGGCGACGCGCTGGGAGAGCGAGGCGGGCGGCGCGGAGCGCGCGAGGTCGAACACGGCGACGGCACCATCGATCGCGAAGCAGGCGCCGTCGCTGCGCCGCGCCCAGTAGCGCGCGTCGCTCCCCCAGTGGCCTGTCCAGTCCTCACTCGTGAAGCGCTTCGGGCTGCGGGCGACCATGACAGCTGCCTCCATGCACGACGGCATCGGATGTGGGCGCGGCCAGAGACACTCCAGCCGTTCCGAGGATCACGACGCCACGCGCCGGAGGCAACAGCGCAAGTGGTTGTGAATACTGGGGATAAGTGTGGGTACAGAGATGTGGAAATGTGGATGAAGCCGGTATCCTCCGGCGAAATCGTGCGCTGACGCGTGGGAACCGATGTGGACAACTCCGGCTATCCACAGCGGCGCCCGGGCGAATCGTTACAATCGGCGCGTGGCGGACGGACACGCGCGATGACGCATCAGGGGAGGAGCCGACGGGCGCGGCTCGTCAGGCAGCACGCGGCATCGCAGCGGCCCGGGCCGGAAATCCGTCGTGACGCGCCGCCGCGGATCGAGGTCGTTCACGTGAACCACCCGGCGCGGCGTGCGCGCCAGGGCAGTGCTCGAGAGAGAGAACAGATGATTCCGCTGTTTCGCGAGAGAGTTGCCGCGCGCACCGACTGGTCGCGCGACGCGCACGACGACGGCATCGAGGACCTGATGAGCCGCGTCGTCGACGAGCTGCGCTCGATCCGCGGCTCGATGCCTCAGGCCGAGCTCGATGCAATGGCGCACGACATCGTGCTCGACGTCGCACGCTTCGTGCTGCGCTGGGCGGAGGGCGCGGGGGAGGACGCCGCGCTCGACCTCACGCGCCGCCGTCTCGCGCTCGCCGGCTCCCCCGAGCGCCTGGCGATCTGACGGCGCGCTCCCGCGTGCGCCAGTAGTAGGCGCGCGCCTTCGCGCTGGTGCCGCACATCTCCATGCTGCACCAGCGCCGCGAGCGGTTCTTGCTCGTGTCGAGGAAGAACCAGCCGCACGACGGGCACGCCTTCACCCGCGCCATGCGCGGCGAGGTGAGCAGCACCACCGCCGCCTCGACGATCCGTGCGCGGAGCGTCGCCGCGCCGGCCGCATCGACGTCGACGCCGCGCTCGACGCCGCCGCGCGGTGCGCGGAGCCGCGTCCACCGGGCGGCCTCGGCGGCCTCCCGGTCGATCGCCTCGAGGTCCGCCGCCGCCGGGGAACGTCCCTCCACCGCCGCGCGGAAGATCCGCTCGAGGCGCGCGCGGAGCTCCCGCAGACGCCGCATCTCCCCGGAGCCGGCCGCTGCCGCCATGCGCCGGGACTCGGCGCGCGAGACCACGCCCGCCGCCTCACCGAAGCGAAGCACCGCGGCGAAGTCCGGCAGGTGGTCCCGCGGATCCTCGACCGTCCAGTCGTGGATCGTGTTCAGGAAATCCAGCGCGGGATCGCCGCCGACGAGCTGGAACGCGTCCTCCGCCATTCCGCCAATCTACGCCGGCGGGCGCCGTCACACCAGTGAACGGCCCTTGACAGGTGAGATGGACGCTATCACCATCAATGTCCCGTTAGCTGGTGATACCCCACCCGCCTGGCCGGAGGACCCATGTCCCGCCCGATCGCCGTCGTCGGTGCCCCCTCGAGCATCGGCATCCGCCCCTACGACGACGGCGCCGTGCGCCGCCTCGACCTCGCGCCGGCCGCGCTGCGGGAGCAGGGGCTCGTCACCCGGCTCGGCGCCCGCGACGCGGGCGACGTCGCGCCCCCGCCCTATCGCGACTTCGTGCGTCCTCCCGGACGGCCGCGCAACGAGGCGGGCGTCGCCGAATACTCGCGCGCGCTCGCCCGGCGCATCGCCGACGCGCGCGGGACGGACGACTTCGTGCTCCTCCTCGGCGGCGACTGCAGCATCGTCCTCGGCGCGCTTCTCGGCGTCCGCGGCGCCGGCGCCTCGCCCGGCCTCGTCTACGTGGATGCGCACGCCGACTTCGCGACGCCGCAGGAGTCGGCGACGGGCTCGCCCGCGTCGATGTGCCTCGCGCTCGCCGTGGGACGCGGCGACTCTCCGCTCGCCCAGCTCGGCGGCGACGCGCCCCTCGTGCGCCCCGAGCACGTCGTCGTCGTCGGCCGGCGCGACGAGGACGAGCCGTGGTACGGGCAGGAGGCGCTCGACGCCGGGCCGGTGCTCGATCTCCCGCACGACTGGCTGCGCACGCGCGGCGCCGCGGCGACGGCCAGCGCCGCGCTCGACCGCGTCGCGCGACCCGATGTCGGGGGCTTCTGGATCCATGTCGACGCCGACGTGCTCGACCCGTCGGTCGTCCCCGCCGTCGACTCGCCGGAGCCGGGCGGGCTCGAGCTCGACGAGCTCGCCGCGCTCCTCGCCCCGCTGGTGCGCCACCCGCGGGCGCTCGGGATGGAGCTCACGATCTACGATCCGCAGCTCGACCCCGACCGGACGAGCGCCGCGAGGCTCGCGACGCTCCTCGAGCGCGTCCTCGGCGGCGGCGGCGGGCACGGGAGGGCGACCACATGACGCTGATCGCGCGCACCTGGCACGGCCGCGTCCCGACGGCGAAGGCCGATGCCTACGACGAGTTCCTCGCGCGCACGGGCTACGCCGACTATCGCGCGACGCCCGGCAACCGCGGCCTGCTCGCGCTCCGGCGCACGGAGGGCGACGTCACCCACTTCGTGCTGACGACGTTCTGGGACTCGGTCGAGGCCATCAGGCGCTTCGCCGGCGAGGAGATCGAGCGGGCGCGGTACTACGCCGAGGACGACGAATTCCTCCTCGAGAAGGAGCCGTTCGTCACGCACCACGAGGTACTGATCGCGGAGATCCGCGGCGCGGACGGTCCGGAGCGGCTCAGATGACGCGTCGCGGCGCGGCCGTCGCGGGATCGCCGGTGTTCGGCGTCCCCGAGCGCTCGATGAGGAGGATGTGCGCCTCCTCGCGCGCCACCGGGCGGTGCTCGACGCCGCGTGGGACGACGAACATCTCGCCGGGGCCGAGCGTCACGCTGCCGTCGCGAAGCTCGATCACGAGCTGACCGTGGAGGACGAGAAAGAAGTCGTCGGTGTCGTCGTGCCGGTGCCAGACGAACTCCCCTTTCGCCTTCGCGACCATCAGGTCGTGACCGTTGAACTGGCCCACCGTGCGCGGCTGCCAGTGCTCGGCGAACGTGGCGAGCTTCACGGCGAGGTTCACCTTGTCCATGTCTGCGCTCCCGCGCGTCGGTCGTGTGCGCGGCACGCGCTCGTCGTCGTACCGCCTGCCGGACGAAGCGTCGACTCTCGGGCGCGGTTCCCCGCCGCCGTGATGCGGCCGATGCACGACGGCCTCGATCCGGGAAGGGATCGAGGCCGTCGCGCATCGCCGGGCACCGCTCAGGGTCGCGGGCGCCGCACCGTGGAGGAGTCGTCGGCGCGCGGCAGCCGCTTCGCCTGCGGCTTCGGCCCGCGCGGCGCCGGCTTCGCTCGCGCCGAATCCGCCTTCTCGCCGGAGGTCTCCGCGGCCTCCCCCTGGGCGGCGGGCGGCCCGTTCGCGGGCACCGTCGTCTCGTCGGACTTCGCTTCGGGCTTCGCGCTCGGCTTCGCGTCGGGCCGCGGCGCCGGCGTGGCGTGCGACGCCGGCGTCGCGGGCGCGCCGGGTCGCGGATCCGCCGCGGCCGGTCTGGCGTTCGCCGGCACCCGATCGTTCGCGCGCGGAGCGATCGGCTGCGTGCGCGGCGGCGTCACGCCGTTCGGGTTGCCAGTGGCATTCCCGTCAGCGTTGCCCGGCGGGTTCCCGCCGGCGTTCCCGCCGGCGTTGCCGGGCGCGTTGCCGGGCGCGTTGCCGGGCGCGTTGCCGGGCGCGTTGCCAGGCGCGTTCCCGGGCGCGTTCCCGGGCGCGTTCCCGGAGTTCCCCGGCGCGTTGCCCCCCGCATGTCCGGGCGCATTCCCGGAGTTACCCGGCGCGTTGCCGCCGGCGTTTCCACCCGGGGTGCCGTTCGCGTTCCCCGGGGCGCCATCGTTCCCTCGACCGTTCGCGTTCCCGTTCCCCGGGTACTCGCGCGGCGTGCCGTCGCCGACCGGGCCGCGCCCAGCGCGACCCGCCTGTACCGGCTCGGTCACGCGGTCGATCGGACCGCGGCCGCGCGGCGTGGGACGGTGCACGCGGCGCCGGTCGTCGCCGATCACCGAGTCGGGCTGCACCGGACGCTCGTCGGCGGGGAGGCGCCGCGGCGGCTCCGCCTGCTCGTGCGGCCGGTGCGACACGACGACCCTCGTGCGACGCGGACACAGCACGCGGTCCGCCATCTCCACCGGGACCTCGAGCACGGTGCCGTCCGGACAGTACACGCGCGCGATCCGGCGCACGGGCGCCGGCCGCGACGGGTGCGCGGGCTCGAGGACGAAGACGTCCTCGGCCCACTCCTCCTCCATCACGCGCGGGAGGATCTGGCGCGACAGCGCGCGCATCGTCGTGTAGGGGCTCGTCGCGAAGTACACCCGCGAGCCGAGCGCGCGGCGGAAGTAGCCGGACTCGAACATCTCGTCGCGAATCCGGAGCGGCTCGTCGGAGGCGACGGCGTAGATGTATCGCGTCGATGCGTCGGCGACGCGGCGTCCACCGACCGGGCGCGCGCCCGGCGAGTCCCACCACGCCGGCACCGTGCTCAGACCGCTGAGCACGAAGTGACGGTCGCGCGCCGTCGACGGATGCACGAGCACGACACCATGGTCGGGGACGACCTCGAAGAGGGCGACGTACGCCGGCCGGTTCGTCTGGACGAAGAGCCGTCCGCGATACGGGCGGCCGATCGTGATCTCGAGCGGCTCGAGCGGCGCCGGCTCGGGCTCGTAGACGGGCGCGGGGCTCGGCGCGGGCACGTAGACGACGGTGCCCGGCGCGCAGCCGAGGATGGCGAGAATGGCGAGCAGCGACGTGAGAGTTGCGCGCACGGAGACCTCCGGCAGGGGTGTGCTTCGACGGCGCGAGACGTCGCCTTGCCGGGCAACCGGCGCTCCGGCCCGCGCGGCCCGAGCTACGTGCAGCACGCGCCGCGACTTGCGCCGCTGGTCGTGCCTCCGGGACGGGCGACTTCGTCCCCTCCCGAGGACGCGCGGATGCCCTCGCGGGGCACGCGGAAGGAGTCGCCGGGTATCCCCGTCCCGACGCGTCCGTCGCCGCCGCTACCCCGCATCGCGTCGCGGATGATAGGATTCATTCTCACCCCGGCCCCGTGCACATGTCGCTCACTCGCCGAGACCTGCTCAAGCGCGCGGCCGCCGCGACCGCGGCGCTCGCGCTCCCCGGGACGCTCGCCGCGTCGCGCGGCGGCCCGCGCGCCGCTCGCGACGAGGACCGCGCGCGACTCGCCGCCTGGACCGGCGCGCTGCGCGGCACGGCCGGCACCTCGCTCGGGCTCGACGCGGCGCGCGTCGGCGAGCTCGCCGTCGGCACGCCGTACGAGGCGTTCGCGCTCGAGGCGTACCTCCGCGCCGGCGGGAGCCCGACGGCGACGGAGCCGCTGACGCTGTCGCTCACCCGCTTCGACTGCGTCTCGCTCGTCGAGTCGTGCCTCGCCGTCGCCCGCGTTGCCGACGACGCCGCCGAGCCGACCTGGGAGCGGTTCGGACGCGAGGTCGAGCGCATGCGCTACCGCGGCGGCGTGCGCGAGGGTTACGCCTCGCGCCTGCACTACTTCAGCGAGTGGATCTCCGACGGCGCGCGGCGCGGGCTCGTTCGCGACCTCGGCGCGGAGCTCGGCGGCGTGGAGGACGCGCGTCCGCTGCGCTTCATGACGGAGCATCGCGCGAGCTACCCCGCCCTCGCCGACGACTCGGTGTTCCGCGAGATCGGGGCGATGGAGCGGCGGCTCGATGCACTGCCGCGCCGCATCGTCCCGCGGGAGCGCATCCCCGAGGTGTCGGACCGGATCGAGACCGGCGACGTGCTCGCCTTCGCGACGTCGATCCCCGGCCTCGACGTGACGCATGCCGCCTTCGCCTATCGGGACGGCGACGGCGTGCTGCGGGTACTGCACGCGCCGCTCTCGGGCGGGGCGGTCGAGATCACGCGCGCGACGCTCCCCGAGTACGTCGCGGCGATCCGACGCTCCACGGGGATCCTCGTCGCCCGCCCGCTGCGCGCGTAGCGCGGTCCGCGGGACACCGCGCGGCCGGCTGGTCGCGCCGCCATCTGTAAGAGTCTCTGCACGATCGTTGCGCGGGCCGTTTCTACAATGTAGAATGGTCGCCGACTCCGTGGACTCCGAGATGCCCCGACCTCGCACCGGCCCCGCCACACCCCCGCGGCTCCCGATGGCGCTCCTGCGCGCGCTCCTCCCGTACGCGGAGCGCGACGAGGTGCTCGCCGATCTCGCCGAGGAGCACGCCGAGCGCGCACGCGGGCACGGGCGGACGGCCGCGCGGATCTGGCTCTGGCGCCAGGTGCTCGGCTCCACCCCCGCGCTGCTGCGGCGCAGCTGGTGGCGCGGATGGAGCGGCTTCGAGCCGCGGGCGAACCGCATGCGACCAGGAGGCTCTTCGATGGAAAGCTGGATCATGGACCTGCGCTACGCCGCGCGACGCCTGCGCACGCGTCCCACCTACGCGCTGCTCGCGGTGGTCACGCTCGCGCTCGGCGTCGGAGGGACGGCGGCGATCTTCGGGCTCGTGCGCGGCCTCCTCCTCGATCCCTTGCCATACGCCGAGGAGGACCGGCTCACCATCTTCTGGAACCGTTTCGACTGGTCGGAGGCGGAGTTCGCGCACCTGCGCCCGGAGTGGCCGGGCTTCGAGGAGGTCGCGATGTACCGGCAGGAGGATCTTCCGATTCGGCGTGGCGACGGCTCGCCGCGGCTCGTCTCCGCGATCCTCTCCTCGGCCGAGCTGTTCGACGTGCTCGGCGCGCGCCCCGCAACGGGGCGCGGCTTCCGGGCCGGGGACGACCTCCTCGGCGCCGAGCCGGTCGTCGTGCTCGGCCACGGACTCTGGCGCGAGCTCGGCGGGGATCCCGCGATCGTCGGGAGCCGCATCGACATCGACGGCCTCACGCGCACCGTCGTCGGCGTGATGCCGGAGGGCTTCTGGTTCCCCGATCCCGCCGTGCGTGCCTGGGTCGCGACGCCGGTGCGTCCCGAGAACCGGGTCGGGAACTACGCCCTCGTCGGACGCCGGCCGCCGGGGCAGAGCGCGGCGCAGACGGCGGCGGCGCTCGCCCGCATCACCGACGAGCTCGCGGCGAGCTTCCAGTACTCGGCGCAGTGGGACAAGACGAAGAACGCCGAGCTCACGCCGATCCGCGAGTCGCTGCTCGGCGGCGTGCGCCTGCCGCTGCTCGCCACGCTCGGCGCGATGGCGGTGATCCTCCTCATCGCCTGCGCGAACGTGGCGGCGCTGATGCTCGGGCAGGTCGAGGGTCGCTCCACGGAGCTCGCGGTGCGCGCCGCGCTCGGCGCCGGCCGGCGCCGGCTCGTGCAGCAGCTCGTGAGCGAGGCGATGCTCGTCGGCGGGCTCGCCGGGATCCTCGGCGCCCTCCTCGCCTGGCGCGGCATCGACCTCCTCGCCGGCGCGCTGCCGCTCGGCGCGCTCGCCGAGGGCGCGAGGGCCGACTGGACCATCTTCGGCGCCGCGATCGTGATCGCGCTCGTGGCGTCCGTCGTCGTCGCGCTCGCGCCGATCACCTTCCTGCGGCGCGGCGAGCTCCAGCAGCGGATCGGCCGCGCCCGCACCGCCGGGATCGGCGGGCACGGACGGATCGAGAGCGGCCTCGTCGTCGCGGAGGTCGCGCTCGCCGTGCTCCTCGCCGCGGGCGCGGGGCTCCTCGTGCGCAGCGTCGCGAACCTGCGCGCGATCGACCCCGGCGTGGACACGCGCGACGTCGCCGTGCTCGACCTCGTGCGCAGCTCGGACGTGGCGTTCGAGGTCCGACGGCGCCAGACGGCCGAGCTCCTCACCGCGCTCGAGGCGCTGCCCGGGGTGCGTTCCGTCGCCGCGACGCAGCGTCTTCCGCTGCGGGGAAGCGGCGACAGCTGGGGGATCGAGGTCGAGGGGCGTCCGGACCTCGAGCGCAGCGCCACGTACTACCGCGTCGTCTCGCGCGACTACTTCGAGACGCTCGGCATCTCGCTGCTCGCGGGGCGCGCCTTCGATGCGAGCGACCGCGCGGACGGCGAGCCCGTGGTCGTGATCAACGAGGCGCTGGTCCGGAAGTACTTCGAGGACGAGGACCCGCTCGGCCGCCGCATCGCGACCGGCTACGGCGGGTGGGCGCGCGTCGTCGGCGTCGTGGAGGACGTCGCCGAGGCGAACCTGACGGACGAGCCGGCTCCCGCCCGCTACATGTCGTACGAGCAGGTTCCCTACTGGCCGGCGGACTTCACCGTCGTCGTGCGCGCGGACCGATCGCGTGACGCGGCCGCGGTGCTCGACGAGGCGCGCGGCGTCGTGACGCGCATCGCGCCGGACGTCGCCGTGCACGCGGCGACAACGATGGGCGCGGTCTTCGCGCAGGCGCTCGGGCCGGCGCGACAGGTGATGGCGCTGCTCGCGCTGCTCACCGGACTCGCCCTCGTGCTCGGGGCGATCGGGATCTACGGCGTCATCTCGCAGTTCGTCACGCGGCGGCGGCGCGACTGGAGCATTCGCCTGGCGATGGGGCTCACGCCCGGCGGAGTCGTCAGGCAGGTCGTCTCGCGCGGCACGCTGCTCGTCCTCGCCGGCGCGGCGGTCGGGCTCGTCGGCGTCGTCGCGCTCACGCGGCTCCTCTCGGCGCTCCTCTACGGCGTCGAGGCGACCGACCCCGCGACGATCGTCGGCGCCGTGCTCGTGCTCCTCGCGGTGGGCGTGGCGGCGGCGTACGTGCCGGCGTGGCGGGCGAGCCGCCTCGATCCGGCGACGGCGCTCCGGGAGCAGTGATGCGCGCGCGCGCGATGATGGACCCGCGTTCACCGGAGGGGCGCCGATGAGCGACGACGCGCCGCTCGGGACGTTCGAGGAGCAGGTGATGCTGGCGGTGCTGCGCACGGCGGAGGAGGCGTACGGGATGAGCGTGCGCCGCGAGCTCGAGCGCGTGACCGATCGCGAGGTCACGATCGGCGCGGTGTACGCGACACTCGACCGGCTCGAGGCGAAGGGGCTGATCGCGTCGAGCCGGACGGGGGGCGAGAAGCCCTCGCGCCGCCTCTTCGCCGTGACGCGGCGCGGCGCGGGCGCGCTCGCCGCGTCGCGCGAGATGCGCGACCGGCTCTGGCGGGGCGTGGACCTGCGCGACCTCCTCGGCGCGAAGGGCTAGCCCGCGCTGCTCACTGCTCGAGCTCGCGCAGCCGCCGGGCGAGGAAGCGCCGCTCGGGCTCCTGACGCGCGAGCCGGAGCGCGCGTGCGTATGCCTCTCGCGCCTCCACCGTCCGTCCGAGCCGCCGCAGCAGGTCGGCGCGCGCCGCGTGCGCGAGGTGGTAGTCCTCCAGCTCACCGCGCGCGAGGATCGCGTCCACGAGCGCGAGGCCGGCGCCGGGGCCGTCGCGCATCGCCACGGCGGCGGCCCGGTTCAGCTCGACGACGGGGGACGGCTCCGCGCGCAGCAGGACGTCGTACAGTCCGACGATCTGCCGCCAGTCGGTGGCGCGGGCATCCGGCGCCTCGGCGTGGACGGCGGCGATCGCCGCCTGGAGCGTGTACGGCCCGAAGCGCCGCGACGAGAGCGCACGCTCGACGAGCGCGCCACCCTCGGCGATGCGGCCGCGGTCCCAGCCCGTGCGGTCCTGCTCCTCGAGCAGCACGAGGTCGCCTTCCGCGGAGACGCGCGTCGCCCGGCGCGCATCGTGGAGCAGCATCAGCGCGAGGAGCCCGATCGCCTCCGGCTCCGGCAGGAGCTCGACGAGGAGACGTCCGAGCCGGATCGCCTCGGCGGAGAGGTCGGCGCGCGTCAGCGAGCATCCGGCCGACGCCGAGTACCCCTCATTGAAGACGAGGTAGACGACGTGCAGCACGGCGTCGAGGCGCTCCGGGAGGTCGGCGCGCGACGGGAGCCGATAGGGGATGCGGGCGTCGCGGATCTTCGTCTTCGCGCGCACGATGCGCTGCGCGATGGCCGGAGGGCTCGCGAGGAACGCGCGGGCGATCTCCTCGGTCGTCAGGCTGCAGACCTCGCGCAGCGTGAGCGCGACCTGCGCATCCGGCGGCAGCGCCGGGTGGCAGCAGGTGAAGACGAGGCGGAGGCGGTCGTCCTCGACGCCGTCCTCGGGCTCGCCCGCGTCCACCGGCGCGCCGGCATCGGCGTCGAGCCGCTGCACGAGCGTCGCGAGCGACGCGTCGAAGCGCGCGCGCCGGCGCAGCGCGTCCACCGCCTTGAAGCGTCCCGCCGAGACGAGCCAGGCGCGCGGGTTCGCGGGGGTGCCGTCGCGCGGCCACCGCTCGAGCGCCGCGATGAAGGCGTCGTGCAGCGCCTCCTCGGCGAGGTCGAAGTCGCCGAGGAGGCGGATGAGCGTCGCGAGGACGCGGCGCGACTCGGCGCGGTAGACGGCGTCCACCAGCGCCCGCGTCGAGTCGGCCGCATCGTCGCGCACGATCGTCGCGGCCGCGCCGGCTACTGCTGCTGCCCGTCGAAGTTCACGACGGGGCGCACCTCGATGCTGCCGATGCGCGCCGACGGGATCTTCGCGGCGACGCGGATCGCATCGTTCAGGTCCGCCGCCTCGATCAGGTAGAAGCCGCCGAGCTGCTCCTTCGTCTCCGCGAATGGACCGTCGGTCGTCGAGAGGCGGCCGTTGCGGAGGCGGACCGTCGTCGCCGTCTCGACGGGGTGTAGCGCCTCGCCGGCGATGTAGTGTCCGCTCTTCCGGATGTCCTCGGTGAAGGCGAAGTACTCGCCCATGAAGGCGTCGGACTCGCTCTGCGGCATCCCCGCGACCTTCTTCTCGTCGTCGTAGATGAGGCACAGGTACTTCATCGTTTCCTCCCGGGTGAACCGTGGAACTGGCTGTGGACATCATATGGTCGTTCGGCGCCCCCCGAAATCGACACGGGCGATTCGGGCCTTTTCGTC
>DASUSM010000010.1:0-9095 GCA_036375115.1 Gemmatimonadaceae bacterium
GCGGCTGACGGAGCTCCTGAAGCGCGCCTCGGTCGTCGCCCGCCGCCGATCCTCCCACTTCGATTCGCCGGACGACCGCGCGACCTGACCGGCGCCCGCCTGGCGGGGCCCTGGCCCGGCGCCGTCCGTCCGACGTCCCGACGCGCGCTCCGACGTCGGCTCCGCGACCCATCGACCCGGAGTCGCCCGCGGTGTAGCGTTTGGCGGCGGACCGCCGCACTCCTTCCATCAGACGCCATGGCAACGAAGAGGGGCCGAGCCGTCCCGTCGAGCGCGATGCCCGCGATGTCCGCCGAGGTAGCCGCGCTCCTCGCCGACCTGCAGCACCCGCGCGAGGCCGAGATCCGCGCGCTTCGCGCCATCATCCTCGCCGCCGCGCCCGGGATCGCCGAGAGCGTGAAGTGGAACGCGCCCAGCTACGCGACGACGGAGCACTTCGCGACCTTTCACCTTCGGAGCAAGGCGGGCGTCCAGGTCGTGCTCCATCTCGGCGCGAAGGCGCGCCCTGGAGTCGATCTCCGCACCGTGGTGGCCGATCCGGCCGGGCTGCTCGAGTGGCGCGGCGCGGATCGGGCGACGGTGACGTTCCGGGACCTCGCCGACATCGAGGCGAAGCGAGCGGCCTTCACCGCCGTCGTGCGGCAGTGGCTCGACCACGTGTAGGCGCGCCGCCGGAGTCCGGTCGCTCGTCAGCGCCGCGGAACGGTGCATGCCGTTCGCTCGGCGGCGGTGTCTGGTGATTCGCCGCGGGTCGACACCGGACGTCGGACCGGCGACATCGGTCGCGGGACCGGCCTTCACCAGGAAGGGTAGGGGCGGCCGGCATGGATAGGCGGAAGGGAGCGCCGCCACCGATCCACGACTCCCCAGCGATCCTCGGTGAACCATGGTCTCTCACGTCGCAACGGAAGCGCCTCACACGCCCGCCCGCCGCGGCCCGCGGAGCTGGCTCGCGCTCCTCGGCTGGATCGCGCTCTCCGCGGCGGCCGGCGCCATCGGTGCGCTCGCGTCGCGCAACGCGGGAGACTTCTACGGCGCACTCGTGAGGCCGACGTGGGCGCCGCCGGGCTGGCTGTTCGGTCCGGTGTGGTCCACGCTCTACGTCCTGATGGGCGTCGCCGCATGGCTCGTCTGGCGCGCTCGCCCCGCGACGCCCGCGGAGAGCGCGAGCCGGCGGCTCGGGCTGGCGCTGTTCGTCGGACAGCTCGCGCTGAACGCCTTGTGGACGTGGCTCTTCTTCGCCTGGCGAGAGGGCGCGCTCGCCTTCGGCGAGATCATACTCCTGTGGCTCGCGATCGCGATCACGGCCTGGCACTTCGGCCGGGTGCGGCCGCTGGCGGCGTGGCTGCTCGTGCCGTATCTCGCCTGGGTGAGCTTCGCGACGGCGCTGACCTGGGCGGTGTGGCAGGGGAATCCGGGCCGACTCTAGCGGCGGCGCGCACATTCCATCGATGCGACCATTCCGCTCCGCCCCGGTGATTGCCGCCGTCCTGCTCGCCGCCGCGTATCTGGCGGCCTGCGGCACGACGTCCACGAGGAACGTCGACCCGACGCTCCCCATCCCCGCGCCGTGGAGCGGCCCGGCACTCGCGCCGAGCGAGGTGCCGGAGATCTACCTCACGGTCTGGCGGAGCGCGGAAAATCGCGGCCGCTGCGCGCTCCTCGCGCCGGCCCGGCTCGACCCCGCGCTGCAGGCGCGCGCGACGCTGCGGGCGGCGACGTTCTCGGGCGGCTGGGCGGTCGCCTACGACCTGCCCGGCGAGCGCAGCGCGTTCGGCGTCGCCGGCACGGGGAGCGACGCCTGGGCCGGCGACGTCCACGACGACTGGCCGGAGAAGCGCCTGCTCGAGGACGGCAGCCGCGTCGGATACGGTCCCGAGGGCGGGACGGGTCCGAACTGGCTGGCCTACCTGCGCATCCCGGGACAGCAGTGCCTCTACAACGTCTGGTCGCGGCGCGGCAGGGCACACCTCGAGGAGCTGCTCGGCCAGCTGCGCTTCGTCGCCGTCGAATGAGCGCGTGAGCGACGCGCTCCCGCGTGCGCGTCCGCCGCTGACGCCGGACGGGCGCTACATCGTGGTCCGCGGCCGCCTCTGGCGCGCGGCGAACCCGGCGCTCTCCGAGCCGGAGCGCGCCCGCCTGACGACGGCGCTGATGGCGGCGCGGCGGCAGGTCGCCGCGGCGCTGCGGAGCGGCAGCGACCCGGAGCTCGCGGCCGCGCGCGCCGCCGTCGATGCGGCGAAGCACGCGCTCGGCGAGCGGGGACCGGTCTGGTGGACGGACGGGGCGCCCGACTACAACCGCCGGCTGGTGAAGAACTCGCCGTACGCCTCGTGGCACGCGGGGCTTGAGGATGAGTCTCCTGCCGGCTGACACACGCTTCCGACTCCGCCACCGATGACTCCCCGCCCGATCTTCCTCACGATCGTCGCCGTCCTCCTCGGGTGGCTCGCCGTCGTCGCGCTCGGGAACGCCGTCGTCCTCGTGCAGCGCGCGGACGACGCGCGCTCGATCGGATTCCGTCCGGAGATCCTCGTGCCGCTCGCGCTCGCGTACGCGGCGTCGGCCGCACTCGCCGCGGTCGGGCTCTGGCGGATGTCGCGCTGGGCGCCGTGGGCGCTGCTCGGCTGGGGAGTCGTCGCGGCCGCCGTCGGCGCGAGCGTGGCGCTCGGCGCCGGACCGTCCGGCGTCTCGCGCTGGGCCCTCGCCGGCCCCGCGCTCTTTCTCGGCATCGTCGTCGCGCCGCTGGTGCGATGGGTCCGGCGCCGCACGAGCGCGGCCGAGGCGGGGCATCGATAGCGGAGGGGCCGAGGGAGACCGGCGACGCGCGGCGCGCGTCGAGGCCGACGCGCCGCGACGCGTTCTTGACCTCGCGCCGCCGGCGCCGTACGCTGAGACGCGGCGCCCGCCGGGACGCCTCCCGCCCGCGGAAAGGACCGAGTCCACCCGGCGCAGTTCTCGGTCGACGCACGTCATAACGAACCTCCACTCGCCCGACGCCAGCGGACCCCGGGCTGCTCCACGGGAGGCTCGTCATGTCCGTCCCCGCCGCGGGGTTCCGCCACCTCCCCGTCCGCCCCGACCTCGGGCAGCTCCGTCGTCAGGCGAAGGATCTGCTCCATGCGATCCGCCGCCGCGAGCCCGACGCGCTCGCCGAGCTCGCCCGGCACCACCCGGACGCGCCGAATCCGGACGACGCGAAGCTCGCCGACGCTCAGCTCGTCCTCGCCCGATCGTACCACGTCCCGAGCTGGCCGCGCCTCGTCCAGGCCTGCGAGCTGACCGATGCGATCTGGCGCGACGACGTCGATGCGGTGCGCCGGCTCGTCGCCGCCAACCCGCGGCTGCGCGACGAGCCCGCCCTCGTCCGCGCCGGCAGCAACTGGGGTCCGCCGATGACGTATGCGGCGAACCTCGGTCGCGACCGGATCATCGACGCGCTGCTCGACCTCGGCGCGACCGACCTCGAGTCCGCCGTCGAGCGCGCCTCGCTCCAGGGGAAGGTCGCCGTCGCGCGGCGGCTCCACGCACGCATGGGCGGGCCGCGCCCGAACGACCGCGCCCTCGCCGGTCCCGCCTACACCCTCAGCGGCGCGGGCACCGCACTGCTGCTCGAGCTCGGCGCTCGCGTCCACGACGACGACGGACGACTGCTCGCCCCCGTGGACGTCGTCCTCGAGACCGACTCCCGGATCCCGACGGCCAAGCACGAGATCCTCGAGATGTACGTGCAGCACGGCGTCGCGCTTCCCGACACGCCGACGATGGCGCTGCACCGCGGGCGCATCGACCTCCTCGAGGCGCACCTGCGCCGCGATCCGGCGCTGCTCCGGCGCACGTTCAGCCACGAGGAGATCTACCCGCCGGAGATGGGCTGCCACGACGAGGTCCTCGCCACGCACGGCACCCCGCTCGCCGGCGCGACGCTCCTCCACATGGCGATCGACTACGACGAGCTCGAGATCGCCCGCTGGCTCCTCGACCGCGGGATGGACCCGAACGTCAGGGCGGCCGTGGACGCCGACGGCTTCGGCGGGCACACGCCGCTCTTCTCCGCCGTGGTGTCGCAGCCGCACTACCGGATCAACCAGCACGGCCGGCCCGACGACGCGCCGTACGCGCGGCTGCTCCTCGACCGTGGGGCCGACCCGAACGTGCGGGCGTCGCTGCGGAAGAAGATGCACCCGGGGTACATCGCGGACGACGAGCTGCGCGAGTACCGGGACGTGACGCCGCTCTCGTGGGGGGAGCGGTTTCATTTCCCGATGCTGGTGAGCCGGGCGGCGATGCGGGTGGTGGAGGAGCGGGGCGGAGTTCGCTGAGCGGGGATCGGTCGTTCCGCCCGAGTGGGCCACCTACGTCGACCGACGTATGGAGGGTGGGTCGCGCGCGGGAGAGCTTGTCGCGCACCCTCCTCCGGAGCGTAAGGATGCGCCAGAGCTTCCTCCCCATTGGCGTGCTCGCCGTGTCCGCCTGCTACGTGGAGCGCACGCCGGTCGATCCCAGTGAGGACCGCGAGTCGGTCGAGAATCGCTGGTACGTGGCGCAGCAGGGACCGGTGGAGGCGTGCCCGCTCCCGGTGGCGGACGTCGTGGTGTTCGCGGACGCCGACCGGCTCGTCGCGCGCGACCGGCGGAGCGGCTCGGTGCGGTGGTCGGCCGAGGCGTGGGGAGTGGCGCACGGCGCCGGCTCGCCGATCCTCGTCGGTGACGTGGTCGTCGCGGCGGGCGGGGAGCAGACGCATGGCATCGACGCGACGACGGGACGCGTGCGATGGCGGTACCAGACGCCGGACGCTCCGCGGTGGCCGGCGGGGCCCGGTTCGGTCTCCTGGAGCCGCATCGCCAGCGACGCGGCAGGGACAGCCTACATCCCCGCGCGTAACGGAACGGTGAGCGCGGTCGATGCCGCGACCGGCGAGGTGCGGTGGGTGTGGCACACGGACGACTCGTGGGAGTGGTCGAGCGGCGCGCTCGGCGCGGACGTGTCGGGCGACACCGTCTACGTCACCGTGCGGCAGTGCCTGAACGACAACTGCGTGCAGGATGCGGGGTGGATCTTCCTGCTCGGCGCTCGCACCGGCGCCGAGCTCGCGCGCGTGTCGCTCCCGTTCGCGCAGGTGCTCGAGGGAACGGCGGTCGTCTGGAATGATCTCGTGATCGTTCCGAACGGAGCGGGGCGGATGATCGCCTACGATCGCTTCACGGGCGAGCCGGCCTGGGATCACGATCCGCCGGCGGAGCACGCCGGCTCGGCGGTACCGGCGATGTACGACGGGACGCTGTACCTGGACGGCAGCGACGGTTGGCTCTACGCCGTGGATGCGGCGACCGGGGAGGTCGCGTGGCGAACGGAGTATGACGGCGGAACGCCCTTCGTGTCGCCGCGGGTGAGCGACCGGCGGGTGTACGTGCCACATGGACGTACCCTCCAGATCCGCGACCGGGCGACGGGATCCCTGATCCGGGAGACGCTCCAGGGCACGGCGTGCCCGAGGTCGAGTCGTGGTTCGGGTGCGCGACCGTCGTGGGGCGTGAGGTCTACGTCACCGTCTCTGGCGCGGCGTGGAGCTTCGTGGAGCCGTGATGGACTCGCCGCGCGCGGCGCCGGAATGCATCTTCGACGCGCGTGCGTCCCCGGGTTGCGCGCGCCGGATCCCTCTCGTCCTGCCGGCATGACCACCATTCGCCGCTCGATGCTCGGAAGCATCGCCGCCCTCGCGCTCCTCGCCCTTCCCGCCGGCGCGCAGCGCCCCGTCGAAGTCTCGCCCGACGCGCCCCCCGATCGCCCGCAGGGCGTCCACGAGTGCCAGTGGCAGGCCGCGCTCCTCGCCATGCAGCCGCACGAGGAGCGGGCCCGCGCCACCTGGCCGGACGCGAGGCGCCGCTTCGTCGCCGGGCTCCCGCGCGGCCACACGCTGTTCGTCACGACGCGGCTGCGGGACGACGACGGGAAACAGGAGCAGGTCTTCGTCGTCGTCGACAGCATCGCCGGGACGCGCATCGTCGGTCGGATCTGGAGCCAGATCCAGCTCGTGCGCGGATACCGGCTCGGCGAGCGCTACGAGCTCCACGAATCCGCGCTCGTCGACTGGACTGTCGCGCGGCCGGATGGCACCGAGGAGGGGAACTTCGTCGGCAAGTTCCTCGACGGCTACACCCCGCCGCCGACGTGCAGCTGACGCGCCGCCCGGCGCGCCGGCGCCTCGACTGAGCGAGCGACCGGCACGACTGCTCCGCCCGCCCACTCCTCGCTCATGCGCCTCGCCGCCTGGCTCCGCCTCTGGTTCACCTTCGAGCGCCGCGTCGGCCGGCGCGAGTACGTCGCGAGCGGCATCGCCCTCGCCGCGCTCAAGTACGCCGGCGACGTCGCGCTCGTGTGGGCCGCCACCGGGCGCGTGTGGGCGCCGCTCGACTACCTGAGCCCCGTGAGCTCGCTGCTCTCGGCGAAGCTCCAGACCGCGCCGCGGGCGCTCCTCCCGCTGCTCGCGCTCTGGGCGCTCCCCTTCCTCTGGATCGGCGTGAGCATGAGCATGCGACGCGCGCTCGACGCGGGACGCTCGGCGTGGCTCGCGCTGCTCTTCTTCGTGCCCGGCGTCAGCTACCTCTTCATGGCCGTCATGAGCGTGCTGCCGAGCCGCGCGAGCCACAGGCTGGCGCACGAGCCGCCCCGCCCCTACGAGCACCGGCTCCCCGGCGCGCTCGTCGCCATCGCCGCGGGCGTGGCGGTCGGCGTCGGGATGCTCGCGCTCAGCATCTACGCGCTCCGGAGCTACGGTGCGTCGCTCTTCCTCGGCACGCCGTTCGTCGTCGGCGCACTCACCGCCTTCCTCTTCAACCGCCGGTATCCGGCCTCGGGACGCGAGTCGCAGGAGGTCGTGGCGATGACCCTCGCCATCATCGGCGGCGTCACGCTCGTCACGGCCGCCGAGGGAGCGCTGTGCCTGATGATGGCCTTCCCGCTCGCGCTCGGCATCGGCGCGATGGGCGCGGCGCTCGGCCGCCGCATTGCCCTGCACGACCGCGGTCCGGCCGCGAACGCGCTGCTCGCCATCGCGTTCCTGCCGGCGACGGCGGCGCTCGATGCCGGCCGTCCGGCGACGCCGCTCCGTGAGGTCCGCTCGGCGGTGATCGTCGACGCGCCGGCCGCGGTGGTGTGGCGGAACGTCGTCGCCTTCCCGCCGCTTCCCGAGCCGTCGGACCTCGTCTTCCGCGCGGGGATCGCCTATCCGCAGCGCGCCGAGATCGTCGGCGAGGGCGTCGGCGCGGTGCGCTACTGTGTCTTCTCGACCGGCTCCTTCGTCGAGCCGATCACGCACTGGGAGCCCGGCCGGCGCCTTTCCTTCGACGTCACGACGCAGCCGCCGCCGCTCCAGGAGTGGAGCCCCTACGCCGACGTCGCGCCGCCGCATCTGGACGGCTACTTCCGGTCGCGGCGCGGCGAGTTCCGGCTCGTCGCGCTCCCCGACGGCCGCACGCGGCTCGAGGGGAGCACCTGGTACGAGATGCGGCTCTACCCGGCGGCGTACTGGGTGATCTTCGGCGACGCGCTCATCGGGCGCATCCACGGGCGCGTGCTGCGGCACATCGAGGCGCTGTCGGAGCGCGACGCACGGCGCTAGGTTGGGCGCGCCTCGGCGACGCCGCGAGACGATTCCGCTCTCCCACCGCCATGCGAATCACGCTTCCCGTCCTCGTGCTCCTCTTCGTCGCGTGCGCTCCCGACGGGGAAGACGCGGCGGCGTCCGCCGGCGGGGATTCCGCCCACGCCCCGACTGAGGTCGCACGGGCGCCCGCCGCGGCCGATTCGGCTGCCGCGACGTCCGCGTCGGTCGCCGCCCTGAACACGCTCTGCGCATCAGTGTCGCCGATCGTCGCTCGCGCGCTCTCGATCCAGGTCGCGCGCGACACCGGCTCCGTCTTCCCCGCGCCGCGGGGCGGCGCACCGTGGCGCGGGTGCACGCTGCGGGGCGAGGGAACGGATCCCCGCGACTCGCCCGGTCCGCGCCCCGGCGAGCGCCTCGTCGCGGCGATGGCGCAGGACGGCTGGGAGGAGGACGTCGACTACCAGGCCGACGGCCCCGACGGCCCGGCCACCGCGATGCGCCGCGGCGCCACGTTCTGTCACATCCAGCAGTGGTGGGCCGAGCTGCCGATGGACTTCGACAGCATCGTGACGCCCGAGTCCGTCCCGCCCACGATCGACTACGTGATCGAGATTCTCTGCATGCCCGCCGCCCCGCCGCCGTTCGATGGCTGACGACCCGCCGCACCGGCGCGCCGAGGTCGGCTACGCGCTCGCGCGCGCCGCGTGGGGACGCGGCTACGTCGCCGAGGCGCTGCACGCGATGATCGGCTTCGCCTTCGAGACGCTCGCGCTGCACCGGCTCGAGGCCGACGTCGATCCGCGCAACGAGCGCTCGATCCGCGCACTGCTGCGCGAGGGGTTCGAGCGCGAGGGATACCTCCGCGAGCGCTACCACGTCTCGGGGGAGGTGCAGGACGCGGTGCTCTTCGGGCTGCTTCGTCGTGAGTGGTCCGCGCGGGAAGCGGAGGCCCGGCGGCGTTGACAGCGCCGCCGCGCACTTCCATCGCGCCGTCCTCCGCGGGCTGATCGAGTCGATCGGCGCACGCGGCGGTCGGACGCCGGATTCGGCGATGCTCGTCATCAGCGTCGACGAGGAGTACGTCTTCCGCCAGGCGCTCGGGCTCCGGCGCGAGATGCAGGCGCCCGCCGACTGCGCGGGTCGCGCCTGCGACGCCCTCGTGGTCGTCGATCCGTGGACGGGGGAGAAATATCAGCTGTACTTCGACGTCTCGATCCCCTCGGCGAGACGGGCGCGGCAGTTCGAGGAGCCGTGAGGCGCACGTCGCGCTCTTGACGCCCGCGCCCTGACCGCTATCGTGGTCGGACTTCTCGGAGGCTGTGAAGCCCGGGGCCGCGAAGCAGCGGCTGGTCGCCCATGCCCCGGGTGGAGCCAATCGCGAAACCGACCGAGTGGGAGCACGCTTGCGCCACGCTCGGCGGTTCCTTTGCCGTCCGGCGTTCGCGGCGTAGGAAGCACCGGGGAGGTCCCATGCCCGCCGTTCCCGCTC
>DASUSM010000011.1:0-8622 GCA_036375115.1 Gemmatimonadaceae bacterium
CCGCACGCAAGATAAGGGGTCGCGGTCAGCCGCCGGAGGCGCCCCCCGGCGGGACGGCGCCCGCCGCGGCGTCGCGCCGTCCCGCGCGCGAGTGGTGGCGGCCGTACAGGAAGTAGATCCCGAGACCGATGACGAGCCAGATGAGCAGGCGCAGCCACGTGTCCGGGGGGAGGCTCGCCATCAGGTAGAGGCAGCTCCCGACGCCGAGCAGCGGCACGAGCGGGACGAGCGGCGTGCGGAAGGGTCGCGGCAGCTCCGGCCGCGTGCGGCGCAGGACGAGGATCCCGGCGCAGACGATCGTGAAGGCGAAGAGCGTCCCGATCGACACGAGCTCGCCGAGCAGCCGGATCGGGAAGAGCCCCGCGATGACCGCGGCGACCGAGCCCGTGATCAGCGTCGCGAGCCACGGCGTGCGGAAGCGCGGATGGACGCGCGAGAACACCGGCGGGAGCAGCCCGTCGCGCGACATCGCGAAGAAGATGCGCGGCTGCGCCATGAGCATCACGAGCACGACCGACGCGAGCCCCGCCGTCGCCCCGACCGTCGTCAGGTACTTGAGCCAGGCGAGCCCCGGGCCGGCCGCATCGAGGGCGACGTACACCGGCTCCGCGACGTCGAGCGTGTGGTACGGCGCGAGCCCCGTCATCACGAGCGACATCAGGATGTAGAGCACCGTGCAGATCGCGAGCGAGGCGAGGATCCCGATCGGCAGGTCGCGCTGCGGGTTCTTCGCCTCCTGTGCGGCCGTGGAGACGGCGTCGAACCCGATGTACGCGAAGAAGACGACGCCCGCCGCACGCGCGATCCCGGCGAAGCCGCCGAGCGTCTGCCCGGGCCCCGTCGCCGGCGGCGCGATGAACGGCGTCCAGTTGTCGGCGTTCACGAACATGAAGCCGAAGCCGATGACGAGGAAGACGATCGCGACCTTGACGAAGACGATGATGTTGTTGAAGCGCGCCGACTCGCGGATCCCGATCACGAGGAGCGCCGTGAGCACGAGGACGAGGAGCACGGCCGGCAGGTTGACCACCGCCCCGGTCGGCACGAGGGTGTGCGTCCCCACGACCGTGAACGGCGCGTTGGTGAACGCGTCGGGCAGGTCGATGCCGAGATCCTCGACGAGCCGCGTGAAGTACCCCGACCACCCCACCGCCACCGTCGATGCCGCGAAGAGATACTCGAGGATCAGGTCCCAGCCGATGATCCAGGCGACGAACTCGCCGAGCGTCGCGTAGCCGTACGTGTACGCGCTCCCGGCGATCGGGATCATCGACGCGAACTCGGCGTAGCACAGCCCCGCGAAGGCGCAGGCGAGCCCGGCGAGCACGAACGAGAGGACGATCGCGTTCCCGGCGTAGTCGGCCGCCGCCTGCCCCGTCAGCACGAAGATGCCGGCGCCGATGATCGCGCCGACGCCGAGCAGCGTGAGGTTGAGCGCGCCGAGCGAACGGTGAAGACTCTCGTGCCCCTCGTCGCCGGCCTCGCTCTGCAGCTGGGCCATGCTCTTCCTGGACATCAAACCCATGTCGTTCTCCGGGAGACCGTGCCGCTCCGCACGGCGGGGAGGGGTCGCATGACGGTGGGCGCCGCGCCGGGCGCGGGCGGCGAGAAGTTGTGCCGGAGGCGGTGAAAAGGCAAGAACGCGGAAGCGGGGAGCGTCGCGCGACGCTCCCCGCTTCCGGCCTCACCCGCGCCGACTCACAGCGAGTAGTTCGGCGCCTCTCGCGTGATCGTCACGTCGTGCGGGTGCGACTCCCGCAGCCCCGCGGCGGTGATGCGGACGAACTCCGTCCGCGTGCGCAGCTCGTCGATGCTCGCGCAGCCGACGTAGCCCATGCCGCTGCGCAGTCCGCCGATCATCTGGAAGAGCACGTCGCCGACCGGTCCCTTGTACGGCACGCGTCCCTCGATCCCCTCGGGAACGAGCTTCCGCGGGGAGAGCTCCCCCTCCTGGAAGTAGCGGTCGGCGGAGCCGTCCTGCATCGCCGCGAGGCTCCCCATGCCGCGCACCATCTTGAACCGCCGCCCCTCGAGGAGGAACGCCTCGCCGGGGCTCTCCTCCGTCCCCGCCAGCATCGAGCCCATCATCACGCTCGACGCGCCCGCGGCGAGCGCCTTCACGATGTCGCCGGAGTACTTCACGCCGCCGTCGGCGATGACGGGAACGTCGCCCGCGCCCTCGACGGCATCGAAGACGGCGGTGAGCTGCGGGACGCCGACGCCCGTCACGACGCGCGTCGTGCAGATCGAGCCCGGCCCGACGCCGACCTTCACGGCATCCACCCCGCGCTCGACGAGCGCCCGCGCGCCCTCGCGCGAGGCGATGTTGCCGGCGACGAGCTGCACGTCGGGGACCAGGTCGCGCACGACCGCCGTCGCCTGGAGCACGCCCTCGCTGTGCCCGTGCGCGGTGTCGATGACGAGGACGTCCACGCCGGCCTCGCGCAGCGCGCGGGCGCGCTCCTTGAAGTCGCCGCCGGCGCCGATCGCCGCGGCCACCCGCAGGCGCCCGTGCTCGTCCTTGTTCGCGTTCGGGAACTGCCGCCGCTTGTGGATGTCCTTGACGGTGATCAGCCCCTTCAGCACGCCGTCCGCGTCGGTCACCGGCAGCTTCTCGACGCGCGCCGCGCCGAGGATGCGCTCCGCCTCCTCGAGCGTCGTCCCCATCGGCGCCGTGACGAGCCCCTCCTTCGTCATGACGTCGCCGAGCGGGCGGTCGAGATTGCGCTCGAACTGGAGGTCGCGGTTCGTGATGATGCCGACGAGGCGGTTCTCGTCGTCCACGATCGGCACGCCCGAGATCCGGAAGCGCCGCATCAGCGATTCCGCCTCGCGGAGCGTGGCGTTCGGGGTCAGCGTGATCGGCTTGATGATCATGCCGCTCTCGGAGCGCTTGACGCGGTCCACCTCCGCGGCCTGCCGGTCGATCGACATGTTCTTGTGCAGCACGCCGATCCCGCCGGCCCGCGCCATCGCGATCGCCATCTCGCTCTCGGTGACGGTGTCCATCGCCGCCGAGACGAGGGGCACGTTGAGCGGGATCCCGCGGGTGAAGCGCGAGGACGTCGCGACGTCCTTCGGGTGCGTGACGGAGTGCCGGGGGGCGAGGAGGACGTCGTCGAACGTCAGCGCGACGCTCTCGCGGACCCGCGTCGCGCCGTTGTCGCCGCGCGGCGGCCGTCCGTCGCGTCCCTCCTCGATGCGCGACGGCCCGCTCCCCGGAGCTGCCGGGGACGCGGGCCGTGGCGTTCTGGATGATGTTCTGGTCGCCATGGCGAAAGGTAGGCGCGCGGTCGGGTGAAGTCCAGAGCCGCGCGCCCCTCGCGCCGTGCCGCCTACCGCCCCCGCACCATGCGGCGCAGGCGGCCGCGCATCCGGCCGGGGAGGAAGAGTGCGGCGGCCGCGATCACCTGGCGGAACGTCGTGATGCTCAGCTTCGACGGGTCGCCCCGCCAGTGTCGCAGGAGCACCGGCGCGCCGGCGTTCGTGATGAGGCGCTCGAGCGCGGTCGTGAGGAGGAAGACGTCGTCCACCTGTCCGAGGAAGGGGATGACGTCGGGGATCATGTCGATCGGCGCGAGCACGTAGGCGATCGCCCCCGCGACGAGGAGCTTGTCGATCCCCGAGACGCCGCGGTCGGTGATGAGCCCCGCGAGCAGCCGGAGGTAGTCCGGAATCTCGCGGATGATGTCGAGGACGGTGCTCCGCGCGTCCGCGCGGTCGGCGCGCCCGTCGCGCTTCTCCCGCGCTCGCGCGCCGCGCCCGCCCTTCGCGCCGCGGCCGCGGCGCGCGCCGCGCGTCTCCCGCTCCTCCGTGTCCTCCGTCCGTGGAGTCACTGATCCATCCCCTGTGCAGGTGTCGAGGGCGCCGGCGCCGTTGCGGCATCCGCCGTCGGGCGCGAGGCGGCCGCAGCCGCGCCCGGCGCACCCGCACCGGTCGTCGCACCCCCGCTCGTCGCCGCGCCGGCGCCGCCGGTGCCGCCGGTGCCGCCGGCGGGCTCGCCCGGCCGCGGCGGCGTGCGCGTCGCCGCGGCCGCCGCCCCCACGATATCGTTCGCAACAGACTTGCCAGCGGCAGCGACGCCGCTCAACACGCCCATCGCGCGGTTCATGAGACCCATCGTCTCGGAGACGGCCTGGGCCGAGACCTGGCCGGCGCGCAGCCGGTCCTCGACCGCCTCGGCGAAGCGCTGGAAGACGTTCGCCGCCGGCGCCGAGCGCTCGGCGTACTTCCCCTCGAGGAACTCGACGTAGTCGAGAACCTGGTAGCCGCGCTCGTCGGAGAGCGTCTCGAGCTTCCGCAGGATCCTGTCGCGCAGATGGTCTTGCATTGGGGGGTCCTCCCCGGTCGGCGGTGCGGTCGCGCGGCGTCGGCGGTCGGCGTCAGTCGCGCCGCGCCCTGCCGGTCACTGGGTCCAGCGCGCCCGACGCCCGCGGGCGTCGATGTGCACGAAGGGGCGCGTCCACTTGCGGCTCGTGTAGAGACCGAGCCCGCCCGCGAGATCCGGATTCTCCCGCTCGACCTCGTTCACCGCAAGGGCGACGAGTCGCGTGTCGGCACGGTCCACGCGCCCGTCGGCGTTCGCGTCGATCGCCAGGTCCGCCGCGTCGCCGTACTGGTGCTGGCTGTTCTTCGCCGAGCCGGGCACGGTGCGGTTGTAGGCCGGCGTGCGGAAGCCGGCGTTCACGCGGACCGAGAGGTCCTTCCCGACCGAGTCGAGCCCCGCGACCTCCTCGACCTTGGCGAGGACGAGCTCGAGCTTGTCGAGGAGCCGCGGCTCGAGCGCGACGTAGCGCGGCCACGTCTCCTGGCCGTCGCGCGTGACGAAGTCGGCGACGCGGAAGTGCCGCGTGAGCTGCAGGGTCAGGTCCTCGGGCCGCACCTCGAGGAACCCCTCGGGGCGCTGGTAGCGGGCGCCGAGGCGCTCGGCGAGGTACGTGCCGATCTGGTAGCCGTTGATCCGCCCGTCCTCCTTCGCCTCGAAGGGAACGAGGACGGCGACGGCGATGTCGCTCAGCACCTGGCGCGCCTCGCCGCGGACGAGGACGAGGTGGAAGAAGCCGGGGGAGGTCGGGGCGACGAGCGAGGTACCGTCGAGGGGACGGAGCGGCGCCGCGACCTGGGCGTCGGCCGCACGCACCCACTCGTAGGCGACGGCGCCCGTGTCGGCGTGCAGCGCGAGCGGGTAGGGCACCGTGTCGCCCGGGTGGGCGAGCTGGACGCGGAGCTCACCGCTGCGCCCGACCGACTCGGTCGAGGCGATGTCGGGGAGGAGCGCCGGGACCGGCCGCGCCGCGGCGAGGTAGCTTCCCGAGCGGACCGTGTAGTGGATGGCGGCGAGCGCCGCGACGCAGGCGACGGCGAGGGTCGCGATGCGACCCGTGCGCGTGCTGCGGCGGCGAGGGGCGGGAGCGAGCGGCGCCGGCGCGCTCACTCGCTCCCCCACCGGGCGCGGTAGCCGCGCACGTCCACGTGCGCGAAGGGGCCGTGCGCCGACGTCGCGCGGTAGACGCCGACGCCGCCGACGAGGTCGGGCCAGGCGCGCTCGACGCGCTCCACGGCCGCCCGGATGACCGCGGCGTCGCGCGTGTCGCTCCGCCCGTCGCCATTCAGGTCGTCCATGCGCCAGTCGCCGTCGTTGTCCACGAAGACGTCGGCGGCGTCGCCGTACATGTGCCGGCTGTTCGACGCCCGGCCGGCCGTGTTGCCGCCGTTCGCGTTGTAGCTCGGCGTCCGGAAGCCGCTCATCACGCGCATCTGCTCGACCTCGATGCCGCGCGATTCGAGGTCGGCGATCACGAGCTCGAGCTTGTCCACGAGGTCCTCGCGCAGGACGAGGTACTTCGGCCAGACGTCGCTCTGCCCCTTCGTGAGGAAGTCGCGGAGACGGAAGTGCTCGGAGACGCGGGTCTCCTGGTTCTCCGGCGTCACCTCGATGAACCCCTCGGGATTCTCGTAGCCCGCTCGCCGCGCCGCTCGCCGCTCGGCCGGCCAGAAGCCGATCCGGTACCGCCCGATCCGCCCTTCCGTCTTGTCGCTGAAGGGGCGCATGGCGATGAACGTGAAGGAGGGGGCGCCGATGGCGCTGTCGACGAAGGCGAAGAGGCCCGGCGACTTCCCGGCGTCCTCGCCGAAGAGGCGGCGCAGCGTCTCGACGGCGAGCGACCGTTCCGGATTGACGAAACGCGCGAACAGCTTGCCGCTGCGGCCGCGGAGGGTGTCGTCGAGGGCGGCGACGGGAGCGGCGTCGAGGCCGGAGGGGTCGTCCGCGGTGTCGGCGACGGTCGCGCTCGACGAGATGGGCGAGCCGACCGCGGAGAGCGGAGCGTGGGCGGAGACGATGCCGACGGTGGCGACCACCGCTACGGCGAGGAGTGCCAGTGCACGGAGACCGACTCGTGCACCGGTGAGGAGGGGGATCTGCAATTCTGGACCTCGCTGGCGACAGGCGCAATCTAGCGGTGCAGCCGGGAGCGCTCTACCCCGTGCGGCAGCGTACGTTGCGACTTCCTGACCGATCGGTCAGTAGATGTAGACCGGTGTGCCGACCTCTACCATTCGGTAGAGCGTTTCGATGTCCTCGTTCCGCAGACGGACGCAGCCGTGACTGACCGCCTGGCCAATCGACTGCGGCTTGTCCGTCCCGTGAAGCGCGTAACCGTCGCCCAGGTTCAGGCGGTGGGTGCCGAGCACTCCCTCGTACTTCCGCTGGTTCGTGCCGAAGGGCGGGACGACGATGTTGCCCCCGGCGACGATCTCGCGCCCCTCACGCCCCTCGAAGGGGATCTCCCGGCCGTCCGGAAGCCGCTTGACGACGTCGCCGCCGCTCACGGCGATCACCGACCCGTCGCCGAGGGGGATCTCCTCGTTTCGCGAGAGCCGGCGCAGCCCGAGACCGCGGTTGCGCGCCTGCTCGACGAAGTGCCAGTCGGGCGGCACCCAGACGGGGTCCACTTCCTTGTTCTGGACGACGAGCCGGCCGCGCGGGGTGTCGAACTTCCACGTGTTGCCGCCCGGGCCCTTCACGAGCGTCTTCCCGCTTCCCACCGCGACCCGCGTCTCGTACAGCGTCTCCGTCCCCTGCTTGTACCAGAGACGACGGTCCGCGATGCTGATCACGAGGTAGGGCTTGTCGCGCGGGACCTCCGGGCTCGCCTCGAGGAGCTGGTCCAGGCTGTCGCTCTGGGCGCCGACCTCCTTCCGGATGCTCTCCAGCACCTCGAGGTTGTCGTTGAAGACGAGCCGCGTGATGTCGCGCCGGAAGCGGACCTTGGCGGTCTCGGCGAGAAGCACCGAGCTGAGCCCGAGGAGCAGGACGACCGCCCCGATGAGCCCCCACGCGATCGCCCCGCCATGCTTGAAGAAGCTCCGAATCCCCATTCGCCTCACCGCTATACGTCAGAGAAACAGTCGAAGTCAGTAGAAGTATACGGCCGTACCCGCCGAAATGTTCGGCAGGACCGCCGTGAGGTCCGCCGCGCGCACCCGGATGCTCCCGGGCATCACGTAGGTGGAGTCGGCGAGCGGACCGTCGCCCGGAGGGGAGTAGATCACCGTCCCGCCATCGAGGATGAGCGCGACATCGCCGAGCGCGCCGCGCACCGACCGGCGTGACGGTGGCGCGAGTCCGCGATCGCGGTAGACCCACGTCGGCACCTCCCACGAGTCGTTCTCGTCCACGATCCGCTCGACGGTCCGCTTGCCGCGCGGCGTCGCGAGGAGGAGCGTGTCCGGGGCGGTCCCGACCCAGCGCTCGGGGCCGATGTCGGCAGGCATGACGCGCAGGATCGCCCCCTCGCGCTCGAGGAGGACGACACCCGAGTCCACCGAGACGGCGAGGTGGATCTTCTCGTCGAGGCGCGCCTGACGGCGGATCAGCTCGAGCATGACCTTGAGCTTGTTCTCGTTCGCCTCGATCGCGACGTCGGCGCGCTCGCGCTGCGCCGAGGTCATCCCGGCGCGGTACTGCTCGATCTCCGCCTGATAGCGGCGGTGCCGCGCGAGCATCCAGAAGTCGAGCCCGACGAAGAGCAGCACGGCGACCATGCCGACGGCGAGGATGCCGGGATAGGCGCGACGAAACTCCTGCCAGCTGTCGCGGCGCCGCTCGCGCGGCTCGCCGGGCTTCCAGTCTCCCTCCGCTCGCCGCTCGGCGCCGGCGGGGAGCGGTTCGTGGCTCGGGTCGTCGTGAGGAATGTTCGGTCCGGTCATCGTGCGTGGGTAGCGAAGTACGAGGCGGCCGCCCAAGAGGGCGACCGCCGAAGAGGCAGCCTCTGCGGCACTCCCCGCCAAGGCAAGGGGAGTGCCGACCTCCGCTCAGTTCCGGACGAGCGTCTGCAGGTCGAGGATCGGCACACCGACGGGCTCGCTTCGCCCGTTTCGCACGCGCGCCGTGACGAGCACCTCGTCCAGTGGCGCCAGCGACTTCGCGAGCTCGAGGAGCGATGGCGGGACCGCGAGATAGAGCAGCGCGTTCTCGTCGCCGGGACCGCGCGCGAGCAGGTACGGCTCGTCGAGCGCGAGTCCCTTCCGCAGGGGATCGGCGCGCTGGAGCTTGATCACCTGCACCGTCCAGCGCACGAGCCGGCCGCGCGTCCCCTCGGGGTCCGCGCGCAGGTCGGC
>DASUSM010000012.1:0-5299 GCA_036375115.1 Gemmatimonadaceae bacterium
ACACGCCGCACCTGCACTTCCAGGTCATGCGCTACGAGGACAAGCGGCGGTGGTGGGACGGCACGCCGGTGAACCCGCACATCTTCCTCGCGCTCGAGGGGCGCCGCGCGCGGGAATGACCCGTGCGTCTCCCGTCGTGCGATCCTCGCCCTTCACCACGACGGGTCATCATGGCCGACGCACGAACGCCCTTCCGGGGCAAGCAGCGCGCGGAGCTCCGCGCGGAAGCGCACCACCTCCAGCCGACGGTCCACGTCGGCCACCAGGGGCTCACCCCCTCGGTGATCAACGCCCTCGACGATGCGCTGCGCACGCGCGAGCTGGTGAAGGTCCAGCTCACGCGCACGGTGGACGTGAAGCCGAAGGACGCCGCCGAGGCGCTCGCGATCGCGACGAAGTCGCACATCGTCCAGGTGATCGGCAAGACCGCGACGCTCTACCGCGAGAACCCCGAGCTCCCGCGGAAGAAGGGCGCCGAGCCGCCGTGGCGGTGACCGGCTGCTGCTGACCGGCTGCTGCTGACCGGACGCTGCTGACCGGACGCTGCCGACCGGCCGCTGGTGACCCGACGTCGCCAGCCGCCCCCGCCGCCTAGCCCGAGAGCGCCGACCGGACGCGCCACGGCGTCATCGGCAGCTCCGTCATCTCCACGCCGAGCGCGTCCGCGACCGCGTTCGCGATCGCCGGCGCGGTCGGGATGATCGGCGGCTCGCCGAGCCCCTTTGCCCCCGTGTGGTTCGCCAGCGCGTCGGCGGCGCCGACGAACTCGGTCTCGATCCGCGGGACATCGCCCACGACCGGGATCTTGTAGTCGTGCATCGTCGGGTTCAGCGGCATCCCGAGCCGCTCGTCGAGCACGCGCTCCTCGAACAGCGCGTAGCCGAGCCCCTGGATGATCCCGCCCTCCACCTGGCTCTCGGCGAGCGTCGGGTTGAGGATCCGCCCCGAGTCGTGCGCGGCGACGATGCGGAGCACGCGGATCCGTCCCGTCTCGACGTCGACCTCGACTTCCGCGAACTGCGCGCCGAACGAGGCGATCGAGTGGCCGTCGGGGTTCGGCCCGCGCGTCCCCCGGCCGACGATCATCACCTCGCCGAGCCGCGCCATCACCTCGGCGATGCGCACGACGCGTCCGTTCGGCGCCGAGATCTCCCCCTCCCGCGCCGAGAGCGCGCCGGGCTCCGCGTCGAGCAGCCCGGCGGCCGCCTCGAAGAGCTGCGCGCGCGCATCCTCGGCCGCCATCCGTACCGCCGGCGCGACCGAGGGCACGGTCATCGAGCCCCACGAGTTCGCCGTGTACGGCGTGCGCTCGGTGTCGCCGAGGACGACGCGCACCGCGTCGAGCCGCGCGCCGAGCGCCTCGGCGGCGACCTGCGCGAGCACCGTGCGCGTCCCCGTGCCGAGATCCTGCGAGCCCGTGAGGACGTCGGCCGTGCCGTCGGGGTTGAGGCGCACGAGCGCGTACGCCGGCGGTCCGCCCCCCGCGCCCCAGATCTGCGACGCCACGCCGAAGCCGCGCCGCAGGCGCGCGTCGCCGGCCTCGCGCCGCGCGTCGCGCCCCTCCCACCCGAAGCGCTCGGCGCCGAGGCGATAGCAGTCGAGCAGCCGCTTCCCCGTGTAGTCGCGCCGCTTCTCCTCGTCGCGCTCGACGTGGTTCCGGCGCCGCAGCTCGAGCGGACCGAGCCCCAGCTCGCGGGCGAGCGCGTCCATTGCGCACTCCAGCCCGAACGCTCCCTCGACGTGCCCCGGCGCGCGGAAGGAGCTCATCGCGCCGGTGTTCGTCCAGACGAAGGTGTCTCTCGTCTCGACGTTGGGGCAGGCGTAGAGCTGGTGATAGATCTTCCCCGGCGACGCCTCCCAGCCGTCGATCCCGAGCGCGATCGTCGTCTCCGCGCGGATCGCCGTCAGGCGGCCATCGCGCGTCGCGCCGAGCGTCACGCGCGAGACCGCCGCCGCGCGGTTTCCGGTGTCCGTCTGCTCGCCCTCGCGGTCGTTGATGCACGACACGGGGCGCCCGGTGCGGCGGGCGAGGAGCGCGGCGAGGAACGCGTTCGTGCTCGCTCCGTTCTTCGCGCCGAAGCCTCCCCCCATGTAGTCCTTCACCACGCGCACGTTCGTCAGCGCGAGCGAGAGCCCCTCGGCGAGGTCGGACCGCGTCGCGAAGATCCCCTGCGTGGACTCCCACACCGTGAGCTGGTCGCCGGTCCACTCCGCCACCGCGCCGTGGGGCTCGAGCGCGGTGTGCAGCACGCACGGCATGCGGTACTCGCGCTCAACGACGACGTCCGCCTCGGCGAGCCCCTTCGCGACGTCGCCCCGCCGCGCGGCGCGCGGCGCGCGGCGCGTGCGGTTGCCGTGCTCGCCGCGCACCCGCGGCGCGCCGTCGGCGAGCGCCTGCGCCGCCGTGACGGCGTGCGGCTCCGGGACGTACGTCACCTGCACCGCCGCGAGCGCAGCACGCGCCTGCCCGGGCGTGTCGGCGACGACCACCGCGACCGGCTGCCCGGCGTGGCGTACGACGCCGTCGAGCAGCGGGAAACCGTTGACCTCGATCGCCGGAATGTCGGCGCGGGCGATCGCGTCCCGCACGCCGGGCATCGCGAGCGCGGGGAGGAGGTCGAGCGTCGCCAGGCGGCCGCGCGGGACGGGGGCACGCAGGATCGCCGCGTGGAGCATCCCCGGGCGCTGCACGTCGGTCGTGTAGCGGGCGCGCCCGGTCACCTTCTCGAGCGCGTCCGCGCGCTCGGCGCGGCGCCCGACGATCGCGAGGTCGGCGTCGTCGTCCCACGGCACCGGGTCGAACGCCGGCACCTCGACGACCTTCACCTCCTCGCGCCCCTCGACCTCGACGCGCGTCGAGCGGAAGCGGCGCGGCGGATCGGAGGCCGCCGGCGCGGAGTCGAAGTCGGGGACCGCGCCGCGCATCTGCGTGCCCGTCGTCTCGCGCTTCGCGCGGCCGTCGCCGTGCCCGGATGTCATGGCGACTCCGCCATCTCCGCCGCGGCGGCCTGCACGGCACGCACGATCTTCGGGTAGGTCCCGCAGCGGCAGAGATTCCCGCTCATCCCGCGCCGGATCGCCGCCTCGTCGGGGCGCGGCTCGCGCGCGAGGAGGGCCAGCGCGGCGAGGATCTGCCCTGGCGTGCAGTAGCCGCACTGCAGCGCGTCCTCCGCGACGAAGGCGCGCTGCAGCGGGTGGAGCGACTCCGCCGTGCCGATCCCCTCGATCGTCGTCACCTCGCTCCCCTCGCACGCGGCGGCGAGGGTGAGACAGGCGTACGCCGGCTCGCCGTCGAGGAGCACGGTGCAGGCGCCGCACTCGCCGCGCCCGCAGACGAGCTTGGCGCCGGTAAGATGCAGGCGGTCGCGCAGCACCGAGAGCAGCGTCGCGCTCGGCGGGGCATCGACGTCGTGCGGCTGGCGGTTGACGGTGAGTCGCATCGGTGTCGGAGATCGGCGTCCGTGAACGATGTCCGAGGTGTCGCCGGGAGTGTGCACGCGGAGGGCCCGCAGCGGGAGGGGCGGGGAAGCGGTTCGTCGAATCCCGCCTCCCGCGTTCCCTCGTCGCACGGACGTTGCGAGCCCGCCCGTGTCCCTGCATATATTCAACCGTTCCTCCAGCTGGCCGCACAACCCTAGGCGGAATTCCATGCCGTACGTGATTACCGAGGCGTGCATCGGGACGAAGGACAAGGCCTGCGTCGACGTCTGCCCGGTGGACTGCATCTACGAAGGACCGGATCAGCTCTACATTCATCCGGACGAGTGCATCGACTGCGGCGCCTGCGAGCCCGAGTGCCCGGTGACGGCGATCTTCCCCGAGGAGGATGTGCCGGGCAACCTCAAGCAGTACGTCCAGATCAACCGGGACGTCTTCAAGAGCGAGACGCCGCCCGGGCGGCCGACGCGGTAGCGCGGCGCGGGCGCCGCGCGCCCGTGCGAGGCCGAGCGGAACGTGCGAGAGGCGACCTCTCGCACGTTCCGCTTTCCGCTTCCGGCGCGACCCCGGCGCTCGCCGGGTGCCACACCACCGACCTCTGCATGCTGAAGGCGATCTCCCTCGACTTCTGGGACACGATCTATCTCGGCGCCTACCACGCCGGGCGCGCGCGCATGCGGCAGACGGCGGTCGGCGCGCTGCTCGCCGCGGTCGGGCGCGGCATCGACGAGCGCGAGCTCCTCGCCCTCTACCGCGAGGCGCGCGACGCCGCGGAGCGGTGGTGGACCGAGGAGCAGCGCGGCTACACCGCGGACGAGCGCATCCGCTGGATGCTCGGCCGACTCGGCGTCGAGCGCCCGGCGGGGTGCGCGCACGTCGCGCGCACGGTGGCCGCCGTCGACGAGGCGCTCGTCGAGCTCCCGCCGCCGCTCCTCGAGGGCGCCGCCGAGGCGGTGCGCCGGCTCGCCGCGCGCTGGCCGCTGGCGATCGTCTCGGACACCGGCTTCGCCTCCGGGCGCGCCCAGGACCTCGTGCTCGCGCGCGACGGGCTGCTCGAGCACTTCGCCGTCCGCATCTACTCGTGCGACATCGGCCACGCCAAGCCGCGCCGCGAGCCCTTCCTCGCCGCCGCCGAGCGGCTCGGCGTCCGCCCCGAGGAGATGCTCCACATCGGCGACATCGAGCGCACCGACGTCCGCGGCGCGGTCGGGGCGGGGATGCGCGCCGTCCGCCTCGACGCGCTCCGCGACTCGGGGCCGAGCGAGGCGGAGCGCGTGGCGGGGAGCTGGAGCGAGGCGGTGGAGCACCTGATGGCGGGCGCCCGGCGGTAGGCGACGCGCGCCCGGCCGCCGCCGGTCACCTCCTCCGCTCTCTCCCGAGCGCGAACCAGCCGAGCGCCCCGACGATCGGCACGGCGACGGCGATCACCGTCCAGATCACCTTCACCTTCCGCGAATGGCCGGCGCGGTGCCAGATGGACTTCAGCGCTCCGGCGGCGAGGATCGCCCAGAGGAGGCCGACGATCGTGAAGATGTCGAAGTCGTCCATCGCTCCGCTCAGGCGTAGCTGAAGGCACCGAGGAAGTCGCCGAGCACGTGCGAGAACGCGGCCGGCCGCTCGAACGCGCTCGCGTGTCCCGCGCCGGCGATCACCTCGAGCCGGCTCCCGGCGATCCGCTCCTGCATCGCGCGCGCCTCCGCCGGCGGCGTGAGCGAATCCTCCTCGCCGACGACGACGAGGGTCGGCACGTCGATCGTCGCCAGCGTCTCCGTCGAGTCGGGGCGCGCGATCATCGCCTCGAGCGCGCCGACGATCCCCTCGACGGGGGCGCGCTCGAGCATCGCGCGCATCGCCTCGGCAC
>DASUSM010000013.1:0-12930 GCA_036375115.1 Gemmatimonadaceae bacterium
CGCGACGGGTGACGCCCACTACTTCACGAACGCGGTCACCGAGGTCGCGCTCGCCGACGGGGCGACGCTGACGCACCTGCGCCTCCAGCGCGAGAGCCGTCGCGCGTTCCACGTGGGCACCGTCGTCGCCCGCCAGTCGCGCGACAGCCACTACGTGAGCTTCGGCTTCGTCACCGGCGCCCAGCTGAGCCGGCAGAACGTCTACACGTCGCTCGACGGCCCGGGGTCGGGGGCGACGCTGAACGGCCTCTGCATGCTCGACGACGAGCAGCACGCCGACCACCAGACGCTGATCGTGCACGCGGCGCCCGACTGCTACAGCCGCGAGCTGTACAAGTTCGTGCTCGACGGCGCCTCGCACGGCGTGTTCAACGGCAAGGTGTACGTGCACCCGGAGGCGCAGAAGACGGACGGGAAGCAGTCGAACAACAACCTGCTTCTCTCCGAGCACGCCCGCATCGACACGAAGCCGCAGCTCGAGATCTTCGCCGACGACGTGAAGTGTACCCACGGCGCGACGGTTGGCCGGATCGACGAGACGGCGCTCTTCTACATGAGGAGCCGGGGCGTGAACGAGACGGTCGCGCGGCAGCTCCTCACCTACGCCTTCGCCGCCGAGGTGCTCGAGCAGCTCGAGGTGGAGGAGGTGCGGCTCGGGCTGGAGGAGCTGACGCTGAAGCGGTTCACGAAGGAGTAGCCGCCGGCCTCCATGCCCGCCGACCTCACGGAGCTCTACCAGTCGATCATCCTCGACCACAACCGCGCGCCGCGGAACTTCCGGGCGATGGACGGGGACGCGCGGCGGGCGGAGGGGAGGAATCCGCTCTGCGGGGACCATCTCACGGTCTGGCTGCGGCTCGACGGGGAGCGGATCGAGGACGCGAGCTTCCTCGGACAGGGGTGCGCCATCTCGAAGGCGTCGGCGTCGGTGATGACGGCCGCGGTGAAGGGGAAGACGCGCGGCGAGGCGGAGGCGCTCTTCGCGCGCTTCCACGATCTCGTCACCGGGCACGCGCCGCCCGCCGACGCGGGCGGGCGCGACGCGATCGCCGCCTTCGGCGGCGTCTCGCGCTTCCCCGTGCGCGTGAAGTGCGCCTCTCTCGCCTGGCACGCGATGCGCGCCGCGCTCGGCTCCGCCGATGCGGCGGGCGAGGGCGCGCCGGCCGCGGTCTCGACGGAGTGAGCGCCGTGAGGAGGCCGTGAGCGCGCCGCCGGTCGGACGCGGAGAGCCCGCGACGCCCCTCCCCCGGGCTTCGAGGTCGCCGCCCGCCTCGAGGAGCTCGACGAGGGCTCGCTCCTCGGCGTCGTCACCGAGAGCGGGCGCGCCATCTGCCTCGCGCGCTTCCGCGGGGAGGTGCACGCGCTCGTGGACCGCTGCACGCACCAGCACTTCCCGCTCTCCTCCGGCTCGCTCGAGCGCGACGGGACGGTGCTCTGCATCTGGCACGGCGCCAGCTTCGACTGCCGCACCGGCGCCGTCCGGCATCCGCCCGCGGAGACGCCGGTGCGCACGCACGAGGTGCGCGTCGTCGACGGGACCGTGCTCGTCGGACCGGAGCGGCGATGAGCGCCCTCGCCCCGCGCGCCGACTTCCCGCTGCTCGCCCGCGAGCCCGGGCTCCACTACCTGGACTCGGCGGCGACGACGCAGAAGCCGCGCGCCGTGCTCGACGCGATGCGCGAGTACTACGAGCGCGACAACGCCAACCCGCACCGCGGCGCCTACGCGCTCTCCGTGCGGGCGACCGACCGCTACCACGAGTCGCGCGCCGCCGTCGCCCGCTTCCTCGGCGTCGCCGACCCGGCGTGCCTCGTCTTCACGCGCGGCGCCACGGACGCGCTCAACCTCGTCGCCTGGAGCTGGGGGACGGCGTTCGTCGGCGCGGGGGACGAGGTCGTCGTCACCGCGCTCGAGCACCACGCGAACTTCGTCCCGTGGCAGCAGCTCGCGCGGCGGCAGGGCGCGCGGCTCCGCATCTGCCCGATCACGGCGGCGGGGGAGATCGACGTCGAGGCGCTCGCCGGGATGGTCGGCGCGCGGACGAGGATCGTCGCCTTCGCCCACGTCTCGAACGTCACGGGGGCGATCGCCCCGGTCGCGGAGATCGCGCGGCTCGTCCGCGAGCGCTCCGGCGCGCTCCTCGTCTGCGACGGGGCGCAGGCCGCGCCGCACCTCGCGGTGGACTTCGACCGCCTCGGCGTGGACTGCTGGGCGTTCAGCGCGCACAAGATGCTCGGCCCGATGGGGATCGGCGGGCTCGCCGCGCGGCGCGAGGTGCTCGAGCGGATGCCGCCGTGGGTGATGGGCGGCGACATGATCGAGGTCGTCGGCGACGAGGACAGCACGTGGAACGTGCTCCCGCACCGGTTCGAGGCGGGGACGCCGAACGTCGCCGGCGCGGTGGGGCTGGCCGCGGCGGTCGCCTACCTCGAGCGGCTCGGGATGGACGCCGTCGCGCGCCACGAGCGCGAGATGCTCGCGCTCGCCCACGCGCGCCTCTCGGCGTTCGACGACGTGCGGATCTTCGGGCCGGCGGCGGCGAAGCGGAGCGGCGTCGTCAGCTTCACCGTCGCCGACGTCCACCCCCACGACCTCGCGACGATCCTCGACGGCGAGGGGGTCTGCGTGCGCGCGGGGCACCACTGCGCGCAGCCGCTGATGCGGCGCCTCGACGTCCCGGCGACGGCGCGCGCCTCGTTCTACGTGTACAGCGAGCCCGCGGACGTGGACGCGCTCGTGGACGCGCTGGCGAAGGCGCGCGAGATCTTCGGCCGGGTGGGCGTGTGAGCGCGCGCGGCGCGGACGCGCCGGGGCGCGCGCCGGGGGGCGCGCCGGAGATCGGCGCCGCGACGGAGCCGCGCTCCGCCGCGGAGCTCGACGCGCTCTACCAGGAGCTGATCCTCGACCACTACCGGCGGCCGCGGAACCGCGGGGAGCTGCCGGGGGCGACCGCGGCCGCGGCGCTCAAGAACCCGCTCTGCGGCGACGAGCTCGGCGTCGCCCTCCTGCTCGACGGCGACGTCGTGCGCGAGGCGCGCTTCGCCGGGCACGGCTGCTCGCTCTCGCAGGCGTCGGCCTCGATGATGACGGAGATGGTGCGCGGAAGGACGCGCCGCGAGGCGCGGGACCTCGACCGGCGCTTCCGCGCCCTCGTGCGCGGCGAGGCTGCGCCGGGCGGGGCGGCGGAGCTCGGGCCCCTGCGCGCCTTCGCCGGCGTCGCCCGCCTCCCCTCGCGGCACCGCTGTGCGCTGCTCCCCTGGGAGGCGCTCGAGCGGGCGCTCGCCGGGCGGCCGTAAACTCGCGCCTTGCGTCCCGGATCCCTAAGGCTCTTGTCGAGCAGCGTCAGTCGGATCAGCTGCGACTCACCCCTCCGACCGCAACGACACCACTGGGTCCACGCGAGCAGCGCGCCGAGCCGGGGGTATGCTCGCGAGGATGGCGAGAAGCACCAGTAGGCACGCGCCCGCCACGTAGATCCATGGATCTACGGCATCGATGCCGTAGAGCAGGCTTCGGATCAGCCCCATCAAGGCTCCGGAGAGGGCGAGCCCTACCGACACAGCGATTATCGCAAGGCCTACCGCTCTCGCGATCACGTTCGCGTAGATCCGCCCCGGCGTCGCGCCGAGCGCCATCCGAATCGCCATCTCTCTCGATCGCTGCGCGACCAGCAGCGACATGACTCCGTAGAGCCCGACGACGGCGACCAGGAGAGACGTGATCGCAAATGCCGTGAGGAGGAGCGCATAGAATTCGGAGCGGTCGATCGAATCAGCCAGCACGCTCGTGAGCGGCGCGAAGGCGGTCAGTGGCTGCTCGGCATCGACGGTGGCGACTGCCTGTCTCAGGCTGGCGAGCGTTCGCTCGGCCCCGATATCGGAATGAACGACAACCGTGACCCATGGAAGCGGCAGGAACTCGTAGGGGAGGTACACCTGCGGCAGCACCTCGGCACTCGCACCCCGCTGCCGTACCGACGACACGACACCGATGACCCGCGCGTCGAGCGCCATGTCCAGCAGTCTGAACGACTCGCCCTCGACGTCCGTGGTCCGGAAGACACGGCGAGCGAAGTCAGCGTCGACGATCGCAGGTACCGCGGAAGACGACGGCGCCGAATCGATCGAGGTCAGCGGAATGGTAGCCGCAGCCCCGTCAGTCGGAAGAAACGTTCGCCCCTGTTCAACGGGAATACGCAGTGTACGAAAGTAGTCCTGAGAGACGCTGAGCACGCCGCTTCGGACCGAATCCGGTCGACTCACGCTGCGCGCCGCGGAGAGGATTCTGTTGCCACCGCCCGGTGGCTCGGAGCTGATCGCGGCGCTTCGGATTCCCGGCTGCTGCGACACGCTTGCCAAGAAACGGGACATGAACGAGCGCACATGCGGCTGGACATCCGGCGTCAGCACGGTGTACGGGAGGGAAATGCGCGCCACGTACACTCCGCCCGTTTCGAACCCCAGGTCAGTGCCCGCGAGCAGCAGGAACGTCCGTCCGAGTACTCCGGCAGCCACGACGAGCGCCAGCGAGAGCCCCATCTCCGCGACCGCCAGTCCATCGCGGGCTCTCACGGTTCCGCGCGAACCGGAGTGTGCGCCACCCGACGTCGTGAGTGCTCGGGCCGGTTCCGGCGATCTCGCCTGTGTGTAGGCAGCGAGCGCCAGGAGCACCGCTGTGATCAATGCGAGCACGCCGCTGAACACGACCCCGGCCGTGCCCAGCGTCGCACCCTGCAACTCCGGTAGCCTTGCCGAGGCGTAGGTCCGTGCGATCCAGAAAATGAGACTTGCGACGCCAATGCCGCCAACGAGTCCGCCGGCGGCCAGCAGGAGGTTCTCCAGCAGCATGCGTCCGAGCAGTCCGCCCGCGCTCTCACCGAGCGCCTGCCGAACCGCGATCTCGTGTCTTCTTCGCACCAGTTGCGCCAGCAACAGGTTGGCGAGGTTCGCGCAGGCAAGCAGCAACACCAGCGCGGCAGTCGCAGTCAGGACTCCGAGGCGAGGTCGAATGTCGCGGGTCAGATGTTCATGCAGGCTCCGGACATACGTGCGATAGCCGGCATGGGAGGACGCCGACATCATCCGATTGTCGATGGTGCGGAGCTCTTCCTGCGCCTGCTCGGCCGATATCCCGGATCGCAATCGCCCGATGGCGAGGACGATGTGAATGCCCTCTGCTTGCTCGAACTCGCCCAGTGCCTGGAGCGCTGGCGCCCATGCCCAGACGTCGTCGGAAGGAAAGTCGAAGTGGCGCGGCATGACTCCCACGATCTCGTGCGGAGCGCCATCGAGCTCTATCCGGCGACCTACCGGCGACGCGCCGAAGAGATGCGTCATCCAGAAGCGGTGGCTCACGACCACCACGGCTCCGCTACCTCGCCGGTCGTCAGATGGCACGAGTGCGCGCCCCAGTAGCGGCCGCACCGAGAAGACCCGGAAGAAGTCCCCGGAGACCCGCGCGATCCTGATCTGTTCGGGATCACCGATGCCGCCGAGGCGCGCCTGGCGCGTCGTGAAGGCCCCGACTGCGGTGAGGCTCTTGCTCTCCCGGCGCCAACGATCGAGCGACGGAAACGACGTTCCGGTCTCACCTTCTTCCGGGCTTGCCTCGCCGATCCACACCAGGCGATCGGAATCGGGATAGGGGAGCGGACGGCCCAGCGCCCCGTCGACCAGTGAGTAGGCCGTGAGGCTCGCGCCGAGGCCAAGCGCGAGCGACAGCATCGCGAGCAAGGCGAACGTGGGACGACGGCGCAGACTCCGAAATGCGATCACCACTCCGTCGAGCACCAGTGCCTCCCGGAATGTTCTGGCGCAAGCTCCCGCACCGAGGCTTCAGTCAGCGCCCAACGCGCGTAGCTCTCGAAGTAGTGCTTCACGAGAAGGGACGGAATCGAGTGGCCCGTCGGCCATGTACACGACCCGCCCGGATCTCACGAATGCCGTCACCGGCGTATGCGTGATGTCGTACGCCATCCAGAGAGCTCCGACCCCGTCGAAGCAGATCGGTTGCCGGACCGAACGGAGCACGCCGCGCAAGGCCTCGGGTCGCCTCGCCGTAGGTACATAGGCGACGACAAACTGGTCCATCGAAATCGCACGCTGCTGCCAGATCGCCGACAATCCCGCCAGATGGCGATCACAGTCCGAGCAATCGCCCACCGTTGCGAAGGTCACGAGCTGCTCCCTGCCGGCTCGCCCTACCTCGCGTATTTCACCGTCCGTGCATTCGAGATCCTGAGATGCTACAGCATCTCCGACCCGGATGCCATGATTCCGCGACGCTCGGTCTCGCGAGTGGGAGACATCGGCCACTGGCGACCTGCCAGGCTCCCCGCACGCGATGAGTCCGAGCCAGGCTATTCCGAGCACGAGAGGAGCGAACCGAGCGATCATGGACGCCGAATCCGGTAAAAGCCGAGGACCCGGATCGATTGACGCTCGGAGAGGGGTTCCTGAACAACCAACGTATCCGGTGCGAGGAGGCCGGCCGGCTTCCCGGGCGCGATGGCCGTCGCGCACCGGCGCCGGAGACCCGTCGTGTCACAAGTGAACACCCGATACACGTTCGCACCCGCCTCTACATCATACGATGTGTAGATCGAGACGAATCCCGACTCGAGCGGATAGAACTGTGAATGCTCGGTCCACCGCGTACGGAAGTGATCGATCGTGACCTGGTTCAGCGTCTCGGGCACGTCCGCGGTGCGAGCATAGAACGGCGGGGCGATCGCGACGACGCCCGCGCGGCGACCATCCTCGCCGAGCAACTGAATCACCGGCGACAGCGGCTGCCGACAGTAGATGACACCGCCGGACGCCGAGACGCCGGTTCCGCGGAATAGCTGGAGAAGCCCGGCGCGGCGAACGCTCTCCGAGTAGATCGGGTCGGATGGGCACCCACCCGCCACGACCGTTCCATCGGTCGAGACGACGCGCACGACGTTGGCCGCGCCGCCCCGCAGGTCCTCGTCCCTCATGATCGTCGCGACGGCGAGGTGGCCGCGAGCAGGCGCGAGATCGACAATCGAAGATTCGATGTCGAGCGAACGGGTTCTCAGGTGGCGACCCTCCATGTCGAACGCCGCCAGGCCGACGGCGGGGGTCATGTCGACTATGAAGAGCGTGTCGCCGAGCACCGCTAGTCCCCGCGGATCTCGGAATCGACTCGCCCCGTCAGCGTCCGGGGTGATGGTGAATAGCGGTGCCCCGCTTCGGTCATACGCACGAATCCCGTCGATCGCGCCGTCGATGACCAGAATTCGATCGCCGTGAAAGGCGATCCGTCCGACGCGCGCCGGGGTGCTTCCAGAGTCCGAACCGAGCCTCACGCCCCCGATGCGCGGCAATGTGACCTGCTGCACTGAGTCGGATGGCATCGCGCTGAACGCGAAGATCGTGGTATCCGTAACCGCCGCAGCTCCCTGTGAGCGCGACACGGTGTCACGGCCTCCCGACGCGTCCGCACATCCGCTGAGCACCGCCGCGCAGACTACACTGCCCAGGATCGTGAGCTTGATCATCAGATCCGGCGCCTCGCTCATGGCTCGTTCGACGAGAGTGCTATTGAACATCATCCAGCATTGAACTCAGCGACTGGCGTTCGGCCGCTGCGACGTCGACGGTCGAACGCCAGGCGCCGTGTCATCGGACGCTGCGTCGGACGTTGCTTCGAGGTGCTATCGAGCAGATCGCCTCGGCACCCGCCGCCGCGACGCTACTGATCACACGTGACGCAGTTCGTCCCGGTGCTCGTGGTACAGACGATCTCTCCGTCGCAAACGATCGCTTTGGTATACGTGCAACCGCCCTGAGCATGGGCGCTCCCTGCGATACCGACCACGAGCACAATCGCAGACAATTTCAAGAGCGTACGCATAGGTCGCCTCCTTGGAGAAACGGTCATTACTCGGCTGACCGGTGCCGGACGCCGAAGGACATCGGCGCCTTTGTGGGTAGTGGCCATCTGGCCTGAGCGACATACAGACGTCTCGTCGCCCAATCGCAACCGTTCCTCATGCGGACCGAGCGGACGTGCACACATTGGCGACCAGCGTCAGTTGCGTCAAGAGAAGTTAGGCACTGGACCAGCACCACATGAGCGTCAGCGGCGTGCAGCAGGAAACGTACCTAACGACGCGACATCGGCGTTATGACTTTCCTCCGCCCTGCCATTCCAGGCCCGGGCGACAGGGCCGTGCCGGCGCGTTGGCGGGGAAGCCGATTCCTCGGAGGGAGACACACGGCCGGGCCGTCGGGGCGGGTGCGTCCCGTCCACGGACCCGCCCCCAGACGCCCAACGACGGGGCCGCTTGAGCCTCGCCCGCCCGTGCGCAGCCGGTTATCTTCTTCAGCCCGCCTTCACACCCACCCACAGTCGTGAGCTCTGCCCTGCTTCACGCGTTTTCTCCGCCCGGCGTGCCGGCCTCCAACCTTCGGCGTCGCCTGCCGCTGGTAGTCGGAACGATTTTCCTCTTCGTCGGGGGAGTGTTTTCGGCCGCCCCCGCGGCCGCGCAGGACGCCGAGTTCGTCAGGCAGACCCTCCTCGTCACGACCTTCGAGGCCGACGACCGCCGGCTCGGGCGCGAGGTGGCGGACGAGCTGCGCGACGCGGTCGACGACCTCCACGACCGCGACGAGCTCGACGTCGTCGACGGCAACGAGATCCGCCGCGCGCTCGTGAACTCGAGCTACGACCCGGACACGGTGCTCACCCCGGGCGACCGCCGCATCCTCGCGCGGAAGTTCCGCGCCGACGAGTACGTCGTCGGACGCGCCGCGCGCGCGATCGGGGGCGTCCGCATCGAGGCGCGCCTCGTCCTCTTCCGCGACGAGCTGCGCTACGTGCAGCCCCTCCCACCCGCCGAGGGGCGCGACGCGAAGGCGGCCGCGCGCCGGCTCGCCGGTTCGGTGCGCGAGGCGCGCAAGCAGGCGACGCCGCTCCGCCTGTGCGAGAACCACGCGCGCGACTTCGACTACGCCGCCGCCGTCGCCGCGGCGCAGCGGGGGGTCGCCGCCTATCCGCGCGGAACGCTCGTCCGCACCTGCGTCCTGAACGTGCTCGGGAACACCGGCGGGCGCTCCGACACGGTGCTCAAGGTCGCGCGCGAGGTCCTCGCGGTGGACTCGACGAACCCCGTCGCCCTCGAGCTCGCGGCGCGCACGACGACGCAGCTCCGCGGGGCGAACGAGGCGGCGCCGCTCTGGGAGCGGCTCGCCGCGGCGCACGCGACCGACACGCTCCTCGTGCAGCGCGCCGCGGCGGGGCTCGTGCTCGGCGGCCAGGCGTCGCGCGCCCTCCCGATCGTCGAGCGCGGGCTCGCGCAGAACCCGGAGAGCCGCGCCCTGCTCGACCTTCGCTTCCTCGTGAACCTGCGCCTCGAGCGCTGGGCCGACGCGGCGCGCGACGGCGAGCAGCTCCTCGCGCTCGACCCGCAGCGCGCGTCGTCCGACCCGCGCTTCCTCGAGCGCCTCGCGACCGCCTACCGCTCCGACCAGCGGCCGCACAAGGCGATCGAGATCGCCGCGCGCGGGATCGCCGCCTTCCCCGACGACGCCGAGCTGTACGTCCTCTACACGCAGCTCGTCACCGCGGAGGCCGCCGTCGCCCTGCCGCGCGGGCTCGAGCGCTTCCCGCAGAGCGCGACGCTCCAGGCGATGAACGCGCAGCAGTTCCGCGAGCAGGGGCTCCTCACGGAGGCGCTCGAGGCGACGCGCCTCGCCCTCGAGGCGGACCCCTCGCTCCCGCGCGGCTTCCTCCAGATGGCGCAGCTCCAGATCGACCTCGGGCAGCCGGACAGCGCGCTCGCGACGCTCGAGCGCGCCCTCGCCGCCGGCGACGACTCGACGACGGTCGCGCAGTACGCGCTCGGCCGCGGGAGCGCGCTGTACAAGGAGGCGAACGGCACGAAGTCCCGCGAGGACTTCGAGCGCGCGCGCCGCTTCGTCGCGCTCGCGGACCGCGCGATGCCGACGGCGCAGAGCAAGTTCCTGCTCGGCGCGGCGGCGTTCTCGATCGGTCAGAGCGCGGCGACCGAGGCCCCCGCGGCGAAGAGCTGCGAGCTCGCGCAGCTCGCCGGCGTCTCGCTGACGAGCGCCGCGGCGAACCTCGAGGCCGGCGCGACGGTCGCGCCGGAGGCGGCGCAGCAGTACCTCGCCTACATCGTCCAGATCCGCCCGTACGTGGACCGCCAGCTCGAGGCGTTCTGCGACGGCGCGGTGGCGGGGAACGGCGCGGAGGGCACGGAGGAGCGGAAGGCGCCGGCCGAAGCCTCGCCGACGAGCGCGCCGCCGCGGATGCCGCCCGGCGGCGCGGTCGGCGGCTCGGGGAGCGACGGCGGGCGAGGCGCCTCCGGATCCTCCGGCGGCGGCCCGACGCCGTGATCCGACGCGCCGCCGCGCCGCACGTGTACGCCCTCGCCATCCTCCGCTACCGCCGGCCGCTGGAGGAGGTGCTCGCGGTCGTCGACGAGCACCGCGCCTACCTGCGCACGCTCCAGGAGCAGGGGATCGTGCTCGCGTCCGGGCCGTTCGACCCGCGCACGGGCGGCGCGCTCCTGCTGCGCGTTCCCGACGACGACGTGCAGGGGGCGCTCGACCGGGTGCGCGACGGCGACCCGTTCACGCGCACCGGGATGGCGCAGTACGAGCTGCTCCCCTGGGCGCCGACGATCGGCCGCGAGGCGCTCGACCGGCTCTGAGCGTCTGAGCTCCGCCGCCGCGCCGGAGCCCCGCTACGAGGCGCGGACCGCGGATCCCGACGCGCGCTTCGCCCGCGCCGAAGCCGAATGCGAGGCCGGCTCGCCGCCATCGCGCGAGAGCGTCGCGCCGACCGCCGCGAGGGCGCGCTCCGATTCGGCGTGCCGCGGGTCGAGTCGCAGCGCCTCGCGGAACGCGTGCACGGCGGCGAAGTGCCTCCCGTCGGCGGCGCACGAGACGCCGAGCCGGTGGTGCGCCGACGCGTCGCGCGGACGGAGCCGCGTCGCCTCCTCGAGCTCCGCGATCGCCTCGGCGTGGCGGCCGCACTCGGCGAGCGCGATGCCGAGGTTGAGCCGCGCGTCCGCATCGGCGGCGTCCGCCTCGACCGCGCGGCGGAGCCACGGCTCCGCGTCGGCGGGGCTGCCGGCGCGCAGCAGCGCGTAGCCGCGCGCGAAGTCGTCGGCCGGGGCACGGTCCTCGAGGCTCTCCGCCGCGATCCGCCATTCCTGCGATGCGCGCGGGCGCGGCGCGCGGCGCGCGAGCATCGCGTCGGGCGCGAGGAGGAGGCAGCACGAGACGAGCGCGATCCCGTACGCGACGAGCGAATCCGGGCGCAGCACGGCCAGCAGGCTGACCAGGGCAGTGAAACGCGCCGCCGGGAGGAAGTGGTGCCGAGTCATTCGCTCGTGCGTCGAGGTCCGACGAAGTGGTGCCGTCGCAGTGAACCCCCGACGCACCGCCCGGCGTCACATCGGACGCCGGGCGGGGGTCGTCAACGCAGAGACCGGACCACGACGCGCGGCGCCGGAGGGCGCATCGCGCGCCGTGCGGGCATTCCCCGTCTCACGCCGTAGGCGAACTGGTCCGCTGCGCGTGTCGATCCGACGCGCAGGACCGGGGCGCCCTCAGCGCGCCCCGGCGAGTGTGACGGCGATCACCGTCGCCCACTGCGGACCGACCCAGCCGTCCGCCCCGTCGTCGTACCACTCCCCGAGCGAGTGCGCGCCGCCGCCGCTGCCGCCGCCGTCGATCGTGATCGCCGGGACGCCGAGCGAGATCGGGACGTTCGCGTCGGTGCTCGACGCGCCCGTCTCGGCGGACTTGCCGAGGGCGCGGGCCGCGGCGACCGCCACGCGGACGATGCGCGCCGAGTCGGGCTGCATCCCGGCCGGCCGGAAGCCGATCGTGTCGAGCTTCACCTCGAGCGCGCGCGACGAGGCGGGCCAGCGCGCGCGCTCCTCGGCGACCGCGGCGTGGACGGCGGCGCGGAAGGCGCGGTCGAGCGAGTCGAGCGCGGCGGCGGACTCGGAGCGCATGTCCACATCCATCGAGACCTCGTCGGCGATCGAGTTCACCGAGGTGCCGCCGCGGATCACGCCGACGCTGAACGTCGTCTTCGGGTCGTTCGGGACGCGCAGCTCGGCGATCTTCGCGATCGCGCGGCCGAGCGCGTGCGCGGGGTTCGGCATCCCGAAGGCGCCGTAGCTGTGTCCGCCCGGTCCGACGAAGCGGACGGTGTAGCGGTTGCTCCCCACCGCGCCGCTCGTCACGCCGAAGCCCGTGCCGTCGACGGAGAGGAAGTAATCCACCTCCCCCTTCAACTCCTCGGCGAAGAGGTGCCGCACGCCGCGCAGGTTCCCCGCCCCTTCCTCACCGACGGTGCCGACGAAGAGGATCGTGCCGTCCGTCCGCACCTTCGCCTGCTCGAGAGCGCGCGCGGTCGCGAGGAGGACGGCGAGGCCGCGGCAGTCGTCGCCGATGCCGGGCCCGCGCATGCGCGTCCCGTCCACCGTCACCGAGACGTCGGTCCCCTCGGGGAAGACGGTGTCGAGGTGCCCGGAGAGGACGACGGTCGGACCGTTCCCGGTCCCGGGGCGTTCGCCGATGACGTTCCCCTCGGCGTCGGTGCGCACGTTGCGCAGGCCGAGCGCCTCGAAGCGGCGCGCGAGCTCGGCGCCGCGGGCGGCCTCCTTGAAGGGGGGCGCGGGGATCTCGCAGATCGTGCGCTGCTGCTCGAGCGTCCACGCGTTGTCGCGGCGGATCGTCTCGAGCGCGGCGCGGACGGCGGGGCGCGTCGTCGGCAGTGTGACGTCCTGCGCGCCGAGCGGGTGAAGGACGAGGGCGGCGAGAGCGGTGCCGAGGAGTGTCGAGCGATGGTGCATCGGCGTATCCTGGGTGACGAAGCGCGAGCGGCCGTCCGGCGGAGCGTCCGGAGCACATCTCGCCCTGAAGG
>DASUSM010000014.1:0-12773 GCA_036375115.1 Gemmatimonadaceae bacterium
CCGCCCCGAGCGCGTCGCCAGCCTCGCCGACGGCGACGCCTCGCGCCGCCTCGAGTACGAGCCGCGCCGCGACGAGACGCTCGTCCTCCGGCTCCAGCCGGAGCTGCTCGGCGCGGTGCGCTGGACGCTCACCGTGCGCTCCGACCCGACGCTCGCCTTCCCCGTCGCGAACCGCGACCTCCGCGCGGCGCGCAGCCGCTTCGGCGCGGCTCGCGACGCCGGCGCGCGCCGGCACGAGGGGATCGACATCTTCGCGCCGCGCGGCACGCCGGTCGTCGCCGCCGCGTCCGGCACGGTGAGCGGACGCACGACGAACACGCTCGGCGGCAAGGTCGTCTGGCTCCGCGCCGACGGCGGCCCCGGGCTCTACTACGCGCACCTCGACAGCCAGCTCGTGCGTCCCGGACAGCGCGTCTCGCCCGGAGACACGGTGGGGCTCGTCGGCAACACGGGCAACGCGCGGACGACGCCGCCGCACCTGCACTTCGGCGTCTACTGGCGAGGCGAGGGCGCGCTCGATCCCGTCCCCTTCCTCGCCGAGCTCCCCGACCCGCCGCCGGTCCGCGCCGACGGCGAGTCGCTCGGCGCCCGCGTCCGCCTCGCCCGCGCGGCGGCGCTCGCCCCGGGCGTGGAGACCGATGGAGAGGGCGCGACGCGGCGGCTGCCCGCGGGGACGGTGATGCGCGTCGCCGGCGCGTCGCGCGACGCGTACCGCGTGCGGCTCCCCGATGGCGGGCGCGGATACGTCCCGGCCGCGGCGACGCGTTCCGCGACCGAGCCGCTGCGCGAGACACGCGTCGCCGCCGGCCGCGTCGTCGTCGACCGCGCCGTCGGACGCGCGCTCGTCGTCGACAGCCTGACCAGCGCGGCGGAGCTGCCGGTGCTCGGCTCGCTCGGCGAAGCGCTGCTCGTGCGCCTTCCGAGCGGGCGGACCGGGTGGCTCCGCGCGGGTCCCGCGGCGACCGCTGCCGGCATCGTGGCACGGGATGCGCGCGGGGGAGCGTCATGACACCTTCCGCGCGCCCGCTCCTCGCGCTTTCCATCGCCTGCGCCGCTCTCGCCGCGTGCGGCGAGGTGGCCGAGGCCGTCTTCACGCCGCCGCGCGCGACGCTCGGCGGCGTCGCCGTCGGCGCGCTCGGCACCGCGGGGCCGTCGCTCGACGTCACCCTCCTGCTCGAGAATCCCAACCCCTACTCGCTCACGGCCACGGGGGCGCGTTATCGTCTCCTCGTGGACGACAGCACCGAGGCGGGGAGCGGCGCGACGAGCGAGCGCGTCACCGTCGGCGCCGGCGACACCGTGTCGGTTCGCCTGCCGGTGACGCTCGGCTGGAGCGCGCTCGGCGGGGCGGGGCGCGCGCTGCTCGGCGGCACCGACGTGGACGTGACCGTCGTCGGCGAGGTGATGGTGGAGACGCCGCTCGGCGAGCGCGCGGTGCCGATCCGGGCGAGATCGCGCGTGAGGGGACTCGGCCGCTGAGGAGGGAGACCGCGTGACGATCGCGCTCGCGCTGCACGAGCGGTGGTTCCTCGAGGACGACCGCTTTCCGGTGGACGTCGGCGCGCTCGCCACCGCGCGCTTCCTCGTGCCGCTCGGCATCGCCCTCGCCATCACCGCCGCGGCGCTGCTCCTCTGGCGGTGGCGCGGCGAGCGCGAGGTCGTCCCCGGCCCGCTGCGGCTCGGGATGCGCTGGGAGGACTACGAGCGCCTGCTCGCCTGGATGCCGCTCGTCATCGGGCTGCACGCGGCCGTCCCGCTGATCGTCGCCGGCGCGGAGCGATGGCTGTTCGTGCCGAGCATGCCCCTCCCCTGGCATTTCCTCGGCGGCGTCGTCGCGCTCGGCGAGATCGTCGTCGCACTGAGCTTCCTGTACGGCGCGCTGACGCGTCCCGCGGCGGTCGTGCTCGCCCTCGTCTGGCTCTCGGGCTTCCTCTTCTTCGGCCCGTTCGAGCCGCTCGAGATGGGGCACTTCCTCGGGATCGCCGTCTTCCTCTTCGCCACGGGACGCGGGCCGCTCGCCTTCGACACGCTGCTCCACCGGCTGCACCGTCCGATTCCCCGCCTCCTCGCACCGGGCCTGACGACGCTCCGCGTCGCGACGGGGCTCGCGATCGCCGTCACGGCGTTCTCGGAGAAGCTCGGCAACGTGCCGATGGCGCTCGCCTTCCTCGAGCGCCATCCGCTCAACTTCTTCCCCGCGATCGGGCTCGGCGCGATCGACGACGCGACCTTCGTCCTCCTCGCCGGGACGGTCGAGCTCACCGTCGGGCTGCTCCTCGCCTCGGGCGCGTTCGTCCGCCTGACGATCCTCATCCTCTGGCTGCCGTTCAACCTCACGCTCCCCTTCCTCGGCTGGACGGAGCTCGTCGGCCACCTTCCGCTCTACGGGATCATGGCGCTGCTGCTCGTCACCGGCGAGCGCGCCGCGGAGGCGGCGATGGCGAGCGGGATGGTGGCGAAGGAGGAGGACGAGGAGCGCTCGCGCGCCGACGCCGCGCGCCGCCGCGCGGCCGGCGCCTAGCGTCCCGCGCGATGCCCGACGCCGCCTCGCTGTCTCAGGACGACCTCGAGATCCTCGTCTCGCGCGAGCTGCGCAAGGCGGGACTCGTCCTCCCCCGCCTGCGCGTGCGCCGGCGGACGCCGCTCGAGGCGGCGGAGGGGCGCTGGGTCCTGCTCCTCGAGGGCGCGCTGCGCGCGGACGGCGGCGATGCGCCGCTGCTCGCCGAGTGCCACTCGCGGCTCGCGCCGGTGGACGCGGCCCACGCGCGCGCCTTCCTCGCGGCGGCGCGCGAGACGGCGGGGACGCGCGCGCTGCTCGTCTCGACCTCGGGCTTCGCCGGCGGCGTCGCCGCGCTCGCGGCATCGGAGGGGATCGCGCTGCTGGCGGTCGCCGACGGCCAGTCGGCCTGGCAGGGGACGCCGTGGGGGAGCGGCCGTCCGCCGGCCTGGTTCCCCGAGTTCGTCGCGCAGCTCGTCGTCCCGGGCGAGGCCGGCCTCGCGCGCACGGAGCTGCTCCAGGCGGGGATGGGCGACGCGATCCTCGCCAGGATGCGGCCGCAGGCGCGCGGGGACGAGGGCCGGGCGTGAGCCGGCGGCGACGGGCGCGCGGGCGACGCGTCCGTCCGCGCGGCCGCCGCCGCCCGTGCGCCTAACGCTCCGCGAGCCGACGCGCCACGAGGCCCTCCGTCCCGGCGACGAGCTCCGCCGCCGACTGCGCGAGCCAGGCACGGCGCCGCGCGGTCGTGCCGTCGTCCACCGGCTCCCCGCGCAGCATCCATGCGCCGTGCAGCACGCTCGCCTCCGGTCCGCCCTCGTCCGGCCACCGGCCCGGGATCGACCGGTGGGCGAGGAGCGCGCGGACGTCCTTCCACCAGCCGAACTCGTGGGAGTTGAGCCGCCAGAAGAGGACGCGCGTGATCTCCTCGTCGGCGAAGTCCGCGGCGTAGCCGCGCATCGTCGCGCCGAGCGTGGCGTTGCGGCGGTCGGTCGGTGTCGCGATCGGGTAGCGCTCCGGATGCACGAGCGCCGCGACGGCGTACAGCGCGTAGCCGAGGCTCTCCGCGACGGCGACGCCGCTCGCGACGAACCCGAAGAGCGCCTCCTCCTGGGCATGGAGCGCCGCGGGCTCCGGGTGGCGCCCGCCGCGGCGCAGCGACGCCGTGAACGCCTCGTCGTGGCGCGCGAGGGTGAGGAAGCGGTGGGCGCACGCCGCCCACGCGCCCTCGAACTCGCGCCGTGCCTCGCGTCCCGCGCTCTCTACCGCGCTCCCCGACCGCGCGCCGGTCCGCCCGGCGACGGACTCGCGGACGCGCGCGTGCGCCGCGGCGGGGAAGTCCGCCGGCAGGTCGAGCCCGGGCATCGGCGCGGCTGCCGCCGCTACGGACGCGCGCTCGTGTCGCGCGTGGCGCCGGCGGCGCGGCCCGTATCGCGCGCGCCGGCGGCCGGTGCGCCGCCCGGCGCGGCCGCGCGCGCGGTCCCCTGCGGCGACGTCAGCCCGGTGTTCTCGCGCCGCACGAGCGTGTCCGCCGCCGGCACGTTGGCGAGCGACGGCGGCGGATCGTAGATCACCCGCCCCGGCACCGCCGGCGACACGAGCTGATCGACGACGAAGGGATCGCGGCTCCGCTCCTCCGACATCTCCCTGCGCGCATCCACGACGTCGATCTCGGTGACCGGCTCGGGAATGTTGTCGCCGCCGCCGCACGCGATCGCGGTGGCGAGCAGCGCGGCCGCGGCCGCCGATCTCGTCGTCCTCGTCGTCCTCATCGCATCTCCCCCCGCGACGGCGCCGCCGCGCCGCCGCGATCGCCGGCGTCCCCGCCGTTCGCCACGCGCTCGCGCCCCGTCACCCGGTCGTCCGATGGCGCGCCGTTCGCGAGCCATTCGCGGTACCCCTCGGACCGCGACACGAAGCGCCACTCGTCCCAGATCGACAGCGCCATCGCGCGCACGCCGCCGCTCCCCTCGTCCACACGCAGGCACCGCTCGAGGAGCCAGGCCTCGAAGCCGTCGGGCTCCGGGTCGTCGCGCACGGCGTCCTCGAGCAGCTCGCGCTTCATGCGCAGACCGATCGCGTCCGGCGTCGTGTCGCGCTTGCGGCGCGTGCGGCGCCCCTCGCTCGCCTCGAGCGAGACGAGCAGCTCGCGGCAGAACGCCGCCGGACGGGGCGCGCTCACCATGGGACGACCTGCACGGCCGCCGCGTGCGCCGCGCCCTCCGGCCGCCCGAACCCGCGCTCGATCGCCGCGAGGTCGAGCGGGAGCGTCGCGATGTCTTCGGCGGCGAGCTGCTCCTCGGGGAGCGCGCCGAGCGCCGCCACCGACTTCAGGTAGCCGCCGCACGTATGACAGCCGTCGACGCGATGGATCTCGCCCTCGCCGTCGGGCGCGAGGCCGGCGAGCCGCTCGTGCTCCGTCTCGTCGCAGAAGGCGCAGCGCAGCACCGGGAACCGCCAGTCGGCGGCGCACCGCCCGCAGCGGAGGCGCCGCTCGCGCTCGAGTCCGCGCATCTCGGCGAGCGTCGGCCACGCCCCGCAGACGGGACAGTATCCGTGCATCCACCCGGCGGCGACGTCGGCGGCGAGCCCGCGGCGGGCGGCGGCGAGCAGCGGCACGACGGCGAGCTGCGCGACGGCGCCGAGCGCGTCGGCATCGACCCCGGCCGCGGCGGCGAGCCGCTCGAGCGCGTCGCGGTCGTGCCCCACGCCGGCCGCGAGCAGGGCGAGCGCATCGACGCGCCCGGCGTCGAGGGAGGCGAGCGGCCCCTCGTCGGCGCGCGCCTCCGCGGCCGCGGCGTCGAGCAGGGCGGCGACCCATGCGCGCGCGCGCCGCTCCTCGACGGCGAGCGTCGCGCCGTGGAGCGCCGGCGCGTCCGCGCCGCGGTCGGCGGACGGACGCAGCTCCACCGTCCACGCCGCGTCCGCCGCCTGGTCGAGGGCGAGGCGCAGCAGGCGGATCCACGGGCGCCACTCGGGGTGGCGCTCCTCGGCGGCGCTCAGTCCGCGTCGCCGCGCAGCACCTGCTGCCGCGCGGTGCGGACCGGCATCGGGCCGTTGCACTCGGGAAGTGTCGTGTTGCACGGTACGCGGTAGTAGGGGGCCGATCCCTCGTGCATCTCGACGACCGCATCGCGGTTGCCGGTGTCCGCGCCGCGGTCGCCGCCGCGCGCGCGCTCGGACTCCGGGCTGGCGCACCCGGCGAGCGCGAGCGCGGCGGCGATCGCGGTCCCGCCGGCGAGCCTCCGCACGCGCGCGCTCATGGCATCTCCACGACGTGCGACGGCGACTCGACCTGCTCGGACGCGAAGATCGTCGTGAAGCGCAGGATGAATCCGCCGATCAGCACGAGCGAGGCGACGGCGACGAGGCGGTTCCTCGGGCGCCACACCTTCCCGAACCCCATCGCCAGCGGGAGCAGGATGCCGGCGACGACCGTGCCGAGCACGAGGAGGAGGCCCCACAGGTTGAAGAAGATCGCGATCGTCTCGCCGATCGTGACGAGGAAGACGACGAGCGCGATCAGCTCGAGGACGAGCGCCGCCTTGTCCACATTCGACAGGTAGGCGAGCGTCCCCGGCGCGCCGCGCCGGCGTCCGAGGAGCATCAGCGTCGCCGCCGCGGTCGAGGCGGCGGAGAAGAGGAAGAGGACGCCGAGCCACGGCGAGTCCGACCACGCCGGCCGGTTCGTCGCGGCGAGGAGGACGCCGGTGTAGCCGGCGAGGAAGAAGCCGAACGTCGCGCCGAGGATGGCGAGGATGGTGCCGAGCGGGCCGTGCGAGAGCGGACGGAGAATTCCCCACCGCACGCGCCCCGAGTCGTAGAGCGCGCCGAACGCGAGCAGCGTCGCGAACGCGCCGAAGAGGAGCAGCCCCCAGACGCCGACCGACATCGGCGACCAGTACTTGAACATCGGCTGCATCGTCTCGGACTCGAGCATCATGTGCCAGAAGCGCTCGGGACGTCCGAGGTCGAGGATGAGGAGGATCCCGCTGATCACCGCGCCGACGAAGGCGACGATGTAGCTCAGCCCGATGATCGGACGATCCTCGGGTCGGCCGAAGAGCTGCATCAGCGTGCCGAGGAAGAGGCTCCCGCCGGCGATCCCGCCGATGAAGAAGTAGAAGGTGATGTACCACCCCCACTCCGGCGACGTCGTGAAGTACGTCGAGGGCAGTTGCTCCATCGTCGGCTCCTAGTGCACGGGCGGCGGTGGTGACGCCGGCGGGGGCGGCGGCGCGACGCCGCGTCCCTCCTCGGCCGCGACCTCGTCCGCGCGGCGGTGACGCAGCATGACGATGCCGACGAGCCCCATGATCGCCGCGCCGATCGTCGAGAGGAGAGAGCCCGAGGCGACGTTGCGGCTCGGCAGCTTCGGCTCGCGCGGCAGCCCGTACACCTCCGGCTCGTCGACGAGGAGGAAGAAGGCATTGAGCCCGCCGAGGTGTCCGTTCGGGTCGGCGCCGTAGAGATACGCCTCGGTGCGCCCCTGCTCGTGCAGCGCGGCGACGCGCTGGTCGGCGCGCGCGCGGAGCTCGCTGATCGTGCCGAACTGGATCGAGTCGGTCGGGCACGCCTTCGAGCACGCCGGCTCGAGCCCGACGCTCATCCGGTCGTAGCAGAGCGTGCACTTCTGCGCCGTCCCCGAGACGGGGTTCATGTCGATGACGCCGAAGGGGCACGCGGCGATGCAGTCGCGGCACCCGTTGCAGACATCGCTCTGGATGACGACGGTGTCGAACTCCGTGCGGATGATCGCGCCCGTCGGGCAGACCTCGAGGCACCCCGCCTGCACGCAGTGCTTGCAGACATCGCTCATCAGCAGCCAGCGGCCGGCGGCGTCGTAGGGCTCGTCGAACTGCTCGATGAACTGCACGTGCCGCCACGTCGTGCCGCTCAACCGCACCGTGTTGTCGTAGCTGAAGCCGCTCAGCTCCCCGCCGCCCCCTTCCCGCGAGGGGAGCTGGTTCCAGTTCTTGCACGCGACCTCGCAGGCCTTGCAGCCGATGCAGACGGTCGTGTCGGTGAAGAATCCCATGGGCTCGGCCATCATGCCCTCTCCACGTTGCAGACGAAGGTCTTCCCCTCGTGCATCGAGACGTTGGGATCACCGATGAGCGACGTCAGCTCGTTCACGATGTCCCCCTTCACGAGCCCCGCCCACCCCCAGTGCCACGGCATCCCGACCTGGTGGACGCGCTTCCCGGCGATCGTCATCACGCCGATGCGGTGGGTGACGAGCGCCTTCGCCCGGACCGCGCCGCGCGGCGACGAGACGACGACGCGGTCGAGGTTCGCGATCCCCTTCTCCCGCGCGAGGTCGTGCCCGATCTCGACGAACAGCTCCGGCTGCAGCTCGGCGAGCCAGGGGAGCCACCGCGACATCGCCCCGGAGAGGTAGTGCTCCGTGAGGCGGAACGTCGTCATGACGTGCGGGAAGCGCGGGTCCTCGACCTCGGCGATGCGGTTGTCGTCCGCGCCCTTCCGCCAGTGCTTGTAGACGGGGCTCGTCTGCTGCTGCGGGTAGAGCGCGTTGCGCACCGGCGACTCGACCGGCTCGTAGTGGGTCGGCAGCGGGCCGTCGACGAGCCCGGACGGGACGTAGAGCCATCCCTTCCCGTCCCCCTTCATGATGTACGCGTCGGTCCCCGAGAGCGCGTCGAGCCCGATCCCGTTCGGGTTCGCCGGCGCGTTCGGCGCCTTCGTCGCGGCGAAGTCGGGGACGTCGTAGCCCGTCCAGCGGCTGCCGTCCCACCAGACCCATCGCTTGCGCTCGCTCCACGGCCGCCCCTGGAGGTCGGCCGAGGCGCGGTTGTAGAGCACGCGCCGGTTCGCCGGCCACGCGTACCCCCAGCCGAGGTGCGCGCCCGGCGTCCCCGGCGGATCGGGGGTGCGCGCGGCGGTGAGGTTGCGGTCCCACGACGGGAAGCAGCCGCAGTAGATCCACGACGCGCACGTCGTCGAGCCGTCGTCCTTCAGCGCGGCGAACCCGGGCAGGTGCTCCTTCGGGCGTCCCGTGTAGTAGCCGTTGATCTCGCGCAGCACCTTCAGCTCGTCCGCCTCGCCCATCGTGTGCGAGACGCGTCCCGACTGCGGATCGGGCTCGTAGTCCCAGACGAGGTTGAGGAACCCCTGGTCGCGCGCGAGCGTGCTCCCCGCGTACATCCGCTTGAGCCGCCTGCCGAGCTGGTAGTAGAACCAGGTGTCGGTGCGGCAGTCGCCCGGCGGGTCGCTCGCCTTGAAGTGCCACTGCAGCATCCGCTGCGTGTTCGTGAAGCTCCCCTCGTACTCGGCGATCTGCGTCGAGGGGAAGAAGAAGATCTCCGTCTGGATGTCCTCGACCTTCACCGAGCCGTCGCGCACCTCGGGCGCGGCGTACCAGTGGGTGGCCGTCTCGGTGAGCCAGTTGTCCTTGACGACGAGCCACTCGAGCTTGCGCAGCCCGTCGCGCTCGAGCTTCGCGTTGATCGAGGTCGCCGGGTTCTGCCCGACGATGAACGCGCCGCGGATCTTTCCCTCGACCATCGCCGCGAACGACGCCATGTGCGAGTGGTCGCCGAGGAGCTTCGGGTGCCAGTCGTAGCCGAAGTCGTTCTCCGCGGTCGCCGCGTCCCCCCACATCGACTTGAGGTACGAGACCATGAACTTCGGCATGTTCGCCCAGTACCCCGTCGGCGTCACCTCCGCGCGCAGGTAGTCGGCGAGCGTGTCGTGCTCCTTCAGCGCCGACGGCGCGGCCATGTAGCCGTGGATGCTGTGGTACAGCGTCGGCACGTCGGTCGAGCCCTGGATCGCGGCGTGCCCGCGGAGCGCCATGATCCCGCCGCCGGGACGCCCCATGTTGCCGAGCAGGAGCTGGAGCAGCGCCGCGGAGCCGATGATCTGCACGCCGTACGTGTGCTGCGTCCAGGCGATCGCGTAGGCGAAGGCGCTCGTGCGGTCCGGCCCCGAATTGTCGAGCAGCGACTGCGCGACCTCGAGGAACTTGTCGCGCGGCGTGCCGCAGATGCTCTCCACCATCTCGGGCGTGTAGCGCGAGAAGTGCCGCTTCAGGATCTGGAAGACGCATCGCGGGTCCTGGAGCGTCGGGTCGCGGCGCGCCGGCGCCGGCTTCAGCGAGCGGACCATCGCGTCCCACCCCTCGGGCGGGACCGAGCTGCGGCGCGCGTCGTCGCCGGCGCCCTGCGAGGGCTGCGTCGCGTCCTCCGCCTCCCCCGAGCGCATCGTCGCCGCCTTGCGCTGGTCGGCGTCGATGTCCTCGCGCGCCACGCCGCCCGGCCGGTCGTACCCCCAGCTCGCCGTGTCGTACGTGCCGACGAAGGCGTTGTACGGCCACTGCTCGATCCCCGCCGACGGCTCCGGCTTCAGTCCGGAGAAGACGCCCTCGAGATCCTCGGTGTCCTGGAAGTCGCTCCGGACGATCGTCGCCGCGTTCGTGTAGTTGACGACGTAGTCACGGAAGAACGGCTCCGTGTTCCAGCGCTCGCTGTTGACGACGAAGTTGATCAGCCCCCCGATGAAGGCGATATCGCTCCCCGAGCGCAGCGGGACGTGGAGGTCGCACGCCGCGCTCGTCCGCGTGAAGCGCGGATCGACGTGGATCAGCTTCGCCCCGTTCATCTTGGCCTTCATCGGCCAGCGGAAGGCGACGGGGTGGTTCTCCGCCATGTTGGAGCCCATCACGACGAAGCAGTCGGTGTGCTCCAGGTTGCGCGGGTAGAGCGTCGCCGCGCCGCGCCCCAGCCGTGTCCCCAGACCGGGGACGCTGGAGCTGTGTCATATCCGCGCCTGGTTCTCGATCGCGACGACGCCGATCCCGCGCAGGATCTTCTGGCAGACGTGGTTGAACTCGTTGTCGAGCGTCGCCCCGCCGAGGTGGAAGATCGCCGGCGTCATGTTGACGAGCTTCCCGTTCGGCAGCCGCTCGATGAAGGTGTCGTCGCGCGTCCGCTTGGTCAGCTCGGCGATGCGGTCCATCGCCCACTCCCGGTCCACCTCCTCCCACTCCGTCGCGCCGGGCTTGCGGTGCAGCACGCGCGTCGGCCGGTTCGGGTTGCGGTGGAGCTGGTAGATCGCCGCGCCCTTCGGGCAGAGCGTCCCCTCGTTGTGCGGGCTGCGCGGATCGCCCTCGATGTTCACGATCTCGCCATCCCTCGTGTGGATGAGCGTCGCGCAGCCGACCGAGCAGAAGGGGCACAGGCTCGGCACGGTGCGCGTGTCCTTGATGCGGAGCTCCTGCGCGCGGGCGCGCGCGGGGGCGAGACTGATCCCCAGCCCGAGCATGCCGCCGAGCGCCGTGCCGGCGCCGGCGCCCGTCGAGACCCTGAGGAACTCGCGTCGCGAGACGGTCATGCGCGATCCTCCTCCCTGCTGATGGTCGGACCGAACGTGGTCATCGCGCCGCGCCCGCGGGTGCCAGCGGCGCGAAGCGCATCGAGAAGTCGTAGCGGGCGCTGAGCAGGTACTGGTTCCCCACGAGCCCCGTCGAGCCGGCGCCGGCGACGTAGTCGACGTCGCTCCGCATCCACTCGAGGCCGAGCGAGTACGGACCGGCGGCGAAGCGCAGCATCGGCGTGAGCGTGAGGCTGCTCAGGCGCGTCCCGCCCGCGGCGCGGACGTCGTCCTCGTCCGGCTGCTCGGTGCCGGCGTAGAGCCAGAGGCTCCAGCGCGGCGTGAGGTTGACGCCGCCCTGCGCCCACGCGCCCCACCCCGCGATGTCGCCGAACTGGAGGATCTGCCCGAACTGGTGCGCCATCGCGACGCCGGTGTAGGCGTTCCCGTGGAGCGTGAAGCGCGGACCGCTCAGGCGCGCGCCTCCCTGCACCGCCCAGCTCTCGAGGTTCGCGTCGCCGACGGGGTTCTCGTTCGGCGCCAGCCCGCCGAGGTCCTTGCGGTCCCAGTGGCCGACGAGGTACGTGCCCCACGCGTGTCCGGCCGCGGTGCGCCCGTCGAGGTCGAGCCGCGCCTCGAGCTGCGGCGAGCCGGCCTCCCCCGCGCTCGGTCCATCGGAGACGGCCTCGTCCACCCACGAGCCGCGCATCACGGCGACGGCGAGCGTCGCGTTCATCGGCGCGCCCGTCTCCGTCATGCGGTGACGCAGCGAGATCCCCGGGAAGCGCCATCCGATGACGCCGCCCGAGCTCCACCCGAGGATGAAGCCGACGTGCGACGTCGAGACGGGGAGGTTCCCGAGCGTGAGCGACCAGTCCTGGCCGACGCGGAGCGTCGTCCGGCCGTTCGTCAGGTCGGCGTAGGCGAGGCGGAGGCGGGGCGTCGGCTGCTCGTCGCCGAAGTTGCCGGCGGCGGCGAAGGGGCCGAAGAAGTCCCCCTCGACGGTGGCGTTGACGCGCCACCCGGGCATCACCTGCGGGCCGGCGAGGTCGAGGCCGAGTCGCATGCTGCGGACGTCGGCGCCGTGCCAGATCTCGTCGACCTCCTGCGCGACGAAGAGCGCCTGCTGCCCGTTGCCGAGGCCGAACAGCGCATCCTGCACGAACATCGTGCCGCTCAGGATGCCGCGGATCGTGAGCGTCGGCCCGTCCTGCGTGCTGCCGGCTCCTGCTCCCTGCGCGCGAGCCACCGACGAGGCGACGAGCAGCGTCGCCAGCGCGATGGCGGCCGGTCCGAGCCGGCACGAGCTCCAGCGACGCATCGTTCGCATCGCACCCTCGAGTCGAGGTCCCCCCCCTCCCCTCGCGGCATCGCGTGGGCCCGAGCTGCGGGCACGCCCCTATCTTGGCGCGGTCCGCAGCGTGCCCGCAAGAGTCGGGCGAGCACCGCCGGGCCCGGCGGGGGATCGGGCGGCGGCGCGCCGGCGCGCCGCCGCTCCTACATTCCCGGCGTGCCCGAGCTCCCCGACATCGAGGTCTATCGCGAGCGGCTCGCCGCGACGCTCGGCGGCCGGACGCTCGAGCAGGTCGAGATCCGCAACGCCTTCGTCCTCCGCTCCGTCGAGCCGCCGGTGAAGGAGCTCGTCGGACGCCGCGTCGTCGCGGTGCGCCGCATCGGCAAGCGCATCGTCCTCGGCGTCGAGGGCGACCGCTTCCTCGTCGTCCATCTGATGATCGCCGGACGCCTGCGCTGGCGCGCGGGAACGAAGGCGCTCGGCGGCAAGCTCGTGCTCGCGGCCTTCCACTTTCCGCACGGCATCCTCCATCTCACCGAGGCCGGCTCGACGCGTCGCGCCTCGATGCACGTCGTCGCCGGCGAGGCGGCGCTCGCCGCGTTCGACCGCGGCGGGCTCGACGTGCGCGAGGTGCCGCTCGCCGCCTTCGCCGAG
>DASUSM010000015.1:0-5389 GCA_036375115.1 Gemmatimonadaceae bacterium
GAGGCGGCGACGTCGCCCGCCATCGCGCCGGACCGGCGCGCCGATGCGCCGTCGGCCGCCGCGCCGGCATCCGCGGCCGCGCTCCCCGTCGCCGCCGGGGCCCCCGGCGCGGCGTTCGACACCGAGATCGAGCAGCTCCGCACGGTGCTCGAGCGGCGGCGCGGCGAGCTCGATCCGGCGACCGTCGCGATCCTCGAGCACAACCTCGGCGTCATCGACCGGGCGATCGAGCAGAGCCGCGCCGCGCTCGTGCGCGATCCGGCCAACCGGTTCCTGACCGACCAACTCAATTCCACGCTCGGCAAGAAGGTCGAGCTGCTGCGGACCGCGGCGATGCTGCCGGCCCGCATCTAGAGGACACGTCCATGAATCGCTCCGCTCCGCTCGCCGCTCTGCTCGTCCTGGCCGCGGCGCCGCTCCAGGCCCAGGCCCGCGACCGGGAGATCCGCTCGCGCATCGACACGACCCTCACGCTCTCCGCTGGCGGCGCCGTCGAGCTCTCTCTCGTCTCGGGCGAGATCGTCGTCACGACGGGCGGCGCCGGCCGCGTGCAGATCCGCGCGACGAGCGAGCGCGGCATCCTCGACCTCGATGCGACGCCGTCGCGGATCACGCTCGGCGTGCGCAACGACCGCGGCCGCTCGCGCGACACGCGCTACGAGGTCGTCGTCCCGCAGGGGACGCGCGTCATCGCGCAGACGACGTCGGGCGACATCGGCGTGCGCGGGACGCGCGCCGAGGTGGACCTTCACTCGGTGAGCGGCAGCATCCAGGTCGCCGACGTCGCCGAGCGTGCGACGGTCGAGAGCGTCTCCGGCGACGTCACCATCCGCGGCGCGGCGGGGAACGTGCGCGCCGAGACGGTGAGCGGCGACCTCGAGCTGTACGACGTGCGGGGGGAGCTCGAGGCGGAGACGGTGAGCGGGGACCTCGTCCTCGACGGCGTCGCCTCGCGGTGGGCGCGCGCCGAGACGGTGAGCGGCGAGATGAGCTTCGCCGGGCCGATCGAGGCGGGCGGCCGCTACGACTTCGCCGCGCACTCCGGCGACGTGCGGCTCGACCTCGGCGGGAACGCGGGGATCGCCTTCGACGTCGAGACCTTCAGCGGCGAGATCGAGAGCGACTTCCCGATCACGCTGAACCCCGGCACGACGATCGAGGGGCGCCCGCGCCGCTTCGAGTTCAGCGTCGGCGGCGGCGGCGCGCGCATCACGGTGAAGACGTTCAGCGGCGACATTCAACTCGGGCGCGGCACGGGCCGCGGCGGACAGGAGAACTGACGATGCCTCGATTCGTGCACATGCTCGGCGCCGCCGCCCTCGTGGGCGGCGCGGTGCTCGCCGCTGCCGCGCCGCTCGCCGCGCAGGAGCAGACGAGCGACCGGGAGTTCCGCTGGTCGGACGAGATGCGCGCCGGGAGCTGGCTGCGCATCCGCAACATGAACGGCCGCATCCACGTCGAGCCGGCGTCGGGGAGCCGGGCCGAGATCGTCGCGACGAAGCACGGCCGCGGCGACCCGGCGGAGGTGCGCATCGAGCTGACGAAGAACGGGGACGACGTGCTCGTCTGCGCGCTCTGGGGCGAGAACGCCGTCTGCGACGAGGACGGCTACCGCAGCGAGCGCGGGGGACGCGGCCGGCGCGACGGCGACAACGTCTCGGTCGAGTTCACCGTGCGCCTGCCGCGCGGCGTGCACGTCCTCGCCTCGAGCGTGAACGGCGAGGTGGAGGTACGCGGCGCGACGGCGGAAGTCGTCGCCCGCTCCGTGAACGGGCGCGTCGAGGCCGTCTCGACCGGCGGCCCGGTGCACGCGTCGTCGGTGAACGGGAGCATCGTCGCCCGCATGTCGGAGGTCCCCTCGGGCGAGGACCTCGAGTACAGCACGGTGAACGGCTCGGTGACGATCGAGCTCCCCGAGAGCTTCGCCGCCGAGGTGGAGATGCGCACGGTGAACGGGAGCCTGCGCTCCGACTTCCCGCTCCAGCTCCAGGGGCGCGTGAACCCGCGCCGGATCAACGCGACGATCGGCGACGGCGGGAACCGCCGACTGAAGATCTCGACGGTGAACGGCAGCGTGGAGCTGCGGAAGGGGTCGCGGTAGCGGGCGTCCGGCGCGGCGGCGCGGCGTGCGCGCCCTCACGCTCGTCTTCGCCCACCCCGACGACGAGACCTTCGCGACCGGCGGCACGATCGCGCGCTGCGCCGACGAGGGGATCGCGGCGCACCTCTACTGCGCCACCGACGGCGGCGCGGGGAAGAGCTCGGGCATCGCGGTCGAGTCGCGCGAGACGCTCGAGCGGCTGCGGCGCGCGGAGCTCGAGCGCGCGGCGCGCATCCTCGGCCTCGCGAGCGTGCGGCACGGCGGGCACGCCGACGGCGCGCTCGGCCAGGTGGATGCCGACGTCCTCGTCGGCGAGATCGTCGAGCTGCTCCGCGACACGCGGCCGCATGTCGTCGTGACGTTCGGCCCCGAGGGCGCGCCGACGGCGCACCGCGACCACCGCGCGATCTCGCGCGCGGCGACGGCCGCTTTCTTCCTCGCCGGCAATCCGACCGCGTACGCCGAGCAGCTCGCCGGCGGGCGAACGGCGTGGGCGCCGTCGCGCCTCCTCTACGTCACCTGGAAGGGTCCGGCCGACGGCGCCGTCGTGAAGGTGAACGGCCTCCCCGTCGATCTCGTCGTGGACGTCCGGGCGCAGCTCGCGCGAAAGCGCGAGGCGTTCCATGCGCACGCGACGCAGCGGCAGCACGAGGCGAGCTTCGAGGCGCTGGCGATGCACCGCGGCGAGGGGTACGCGCTCGCCGCCGGCCGCCCCTTTCCCGCGCGCGCCGACGGCGGCCCGGCGCGCGATCCGTTCGAGGGGCTCGACGCGGACTGAGCCGGGCCGCGCCGGCGGCTACTCCGGCGGCTGCGACGACGCCGCGCGCTCGATCGCCGCGGCGAGATCGAGGTCGGCCTGCGTGATGCCGCCGGCGTCGTGGGTGCTCAGCGACGCCGTGACCTTGCCGAAGCGGACGTCGAGATCCGGGTGGTGGTTCGCGCGCTCGGCGAGATCGGAGACGCGGTTCACGAACGACACCCCCGCCGCCCAGCTGCGGAAGGGGTACGTCTTCACGAGCGCGTCGCCCCGGCGAGTCCAGCCGGGGAGCGTGCCGAGCGCGCGCTGGATCTCGAGGTCGGAGAGCGGTCGTCGCACGGTACGAGGATCGAGGGCGGCGCCGCGGCGCGAGCGCGCGCGGCGGACCGGCCCATGAGCGCGGCCGGCTGCCCCACAAGATGGGGCAGCCGGCCGCGGAAGGCGAGAGTGCCGAAGGCGAGAGTGCGCGCTACCGCTCCGCGTCCGGCGGCACGGCGCCGGTCGTGTCTCCCGTCCCGCCCGCGGGGTTGGCGAGGCTCCCCGCGCCGAGCACGATCACCTCGACGCGCCGGTTCTGCTGCCGCCCCGCCGCCGTCGCGTTCGTCGCCACCGGCTCCCCTTCCCCCTTGCCGACGGAGGTGATCCGCTCCGCGGGGACGCCGCCGGCGACGAGCGCCGCGCGCACCGCGGCCGCGCGCTGGTTCGAGAGATCGAGGTTGTACGCGTCCGACCCCTGCGAGTCGGTGTGCCCCTCGACGGAGATGCGGTACTGCGGGTACTGCTGGAGGATCTGCGAGATGCGCGCGATGTTCGACTCCGCGCCCGGCTTCAGCACCGCCTTGTCGGTGTCGAAGAGGATCCCGCTCAGGCTGATGACGAGGCCGCGCGCCGTCTCCTGGATGTTCGTGATCTCGGCGACGAGCGTGCGCACCTGGCCGAGCGCGTCGTTCAGGCGGCGGTTCGCCTCCTCGACCTCGCGGCGCAACGAGTCCGCCTGCGCCTGCGTGATCTCGTTGCGCGCGCGCAGCTCGGCGATCTGCTGCTGCGACATCAGCTGGGCCCGCGCGAGCGAGTCGGACTGCGCGCTCTGGCGCGCGAGCTGGCGCTGGAGCCGCACCCGCTCGAGCGAGTCGGCGGCGGCTCGCGCGAGCCGCGCCTCGTAGTTCGCCTGCGCCGTCTGCGTGCGGCGCAGCGCGATCTGCGCGACGGCGTCGATGTAGGTCTGGTTGAGCTGGCGGTCGATCGCGAGGACGGCGGTGTCGATCGCCGCGCCGGCGCGGATGACGTCGCCCTCCACGACCTGGCGCACCGAGTCGGTGTTCAGCTGGATGTACAGCTCCTGCGCGCGGCGCAGCTCGTCCGGCGTGTTGATGCTCGCGCACGCCGTCGCGGCGAGCAGCGCCGGGGCGGCGACGAGCGAAAGACGGATCGTGCGGGTCGTCGCGGCGCTCATCGCGCACCTCCCGGACCGAGCGCGTCGAGGGTGGTGCGCGCGCGGACGCGGGCGCGCTCGGCGAGCACGCGCTCGGCGACCGCCTTCGCGTAGACCGCGTCGGCCGCCGCCTGCCGGGCGCGGAGCACGGCGAGCCGGTCGCTCTTCCCCTCGCTCTCGCGCGCCTGCGCGAGGTGGGCGCGGGCGCTCGTCATCGCCTCCACGGCCAGCGAGTCGCCCCCGGCGTTCGCCGCGGCGGCGATCTGCCGCTCGGCGTCGCCAATCTCCATCTGGGCGGCGGTCTCCGTGTTCCCGAGGTCCGCCGGAAAGCGCCCCGCCGACGCGCACCCGGCGACGGCGACGAGGGCGGCGGCTGCGACCCACCGAGTCATTTGCATGTCGTGAGCTCTCCTGAGCTTGCGTTGGTGTCCCTCACGTCGCGCGCAAGGGACATTCCACGAGCGGCTCTCAGCGTCGGAACCGGCCCCGGCTTGTGCTTTCGGGGTTTTTTCGGTATCGTCGTTGCCCCATGACGTCCCTCTTCCCCGACACCGACTCGCGAGCGCTCCCCGTCCTCGGGGACCAGGGCGACATCCGGTACCTCGGCGCCTCCGCGCAGGGCGTCCTCAATTCGCCCGAGGCGACGGGGATGGACTACTGGTCGATCAACCCCTACGTCGGGTGCGCCTTCGGCTGCGCCTACTGCTACGCGCGCTACGCGCACCGCTACCTCATGGAGCGCTCCGCCGCGCGCGGCCATCTCGACGATGCGCTCGGCGCGGAGCTCGAGTCAATGCCGCCGTGGCTCGCCTTCGAGCGGCGCATCGTCGTGAAGACCGAGGCGCCCGCGCTCGTGCGGCGCGCGCTCCGCCGCCCCGCGCCGCGCCGCGCGCCGCTCCTCGCCGGCGAGGAGGGCGTCGTCGTCGGCACGGCGACGGACCCGTACCAGCCCGCCGAGCGCCGCTTCCGCGTCACGCGCGGCGTGCTCGAGGCGCTCGCCGAGCACGCCGGGCTCCGCGTCGTGATCATCACGAAGAGCCCCCTCGTCACGCGCGACGTGGACGTCCTCGCGCGCCTCACCGGCCGCGGCTCGCGCGTC
>DASUSM010000016.1:0-36233 GCA_036375115.1 Gemmatimonadaceae bacterium
GGCGCGGCGGCGGGCGGCGGCGCGGCGCGCGGCGGGATGGCCGGCGGCGCGTCCACGTCGGGCGCGGCGCGCGGCGGCGCGGCCGGTGGCGCGGCGACGCGCTCGGGCGGCGCGAAGACGTCGGGTGGCGCGAAGACGTCCGGCGGCGCCAAGAAGGCGGGCGCGAAGAAGGCCGCCGGCAAGAAGGGCGGCGCGAAGAAGGCCGCGGGCAAGAAGGGCGGCGCGAAGCGCGCCGCGAAGAAGGGTGGGGCGCGCAAGGGCGCCGCGAAGAAGGGCGGGGCGAAGCGCGCCGCGAAGAAGGGCTCGGCGCGGAAGGGCGGCGCGAAGAAGGCCGGCGCCCGGAAGGGCGGCGCGCGCAAGGGAGCCGCGAAGAAAGGCGGCGCCCGGAAGGGCGCGGCGGCGAAGCGCGGCGGAGCCCGCCGTGGCGGCGCGGCGCGCAAGCGGAAGTAGGCCCCGCTCGCTCGCCGTTCGTCGAGGGGGCGCGTCCGCCGGACGCGCCCCCTCGATTTGCCTTCCTCCGCCGGGGACGTAGAATGTCGCGCATGGAGTCGATCGGGCAGCGCTCGCCGGACGCGCACGCGGAGCAGAGACGCCGGCTCGAGGCGGTCGGCGAGCTCTCCGCCGGCATCGCGCACGAGCTGCGCAACCCGCTCCTCGGCATCTCCTCCGCGGCGCAGCTCCTCCGCTTCCGCGCACGCGAGGATCCCGTCGTCGAGAAGAACGTCGGGCGCATCCTGCGCGAGGTCGAGCGGCTGAACCGCACCGTGACCGCGCTCCTCGAGTACGGCCGCACCGATCCGCTGCGTCTCGCGCCGGGGGATCCGGACGTCGTCTGGGACACGGTGATCGAGGAGCACCGGGGGCAGCTCGAGAGCCGGTCGCTCCATCTCGAGCGCGTGCGCGCGACGCGGCCCGCCGCCTGCCCGATCGACGCCGAGCAGCTCGCGAAGGCCCTCCACGGCGCGCTCGTGAGCGCGATCGATGCGGCGCCGACGGCGAGCGACCTGCGGCTCGACAGCGAGATCCTCGGCGATGGCGGCTGGCGCTGCCGGCTCCACGACTCGGGCGCGGCGATCCCCGCCGACGTCCTTCCGCGCGTCTTCGAGCTCTTCTTCGCCGCCCGCCCGGGCGGCGCGGGGATCGGCCTCGCGCTCTGTCGCCGCATCGTCGAGGAGCATCGCGGGACGGTCGGCGTCGAGAGCGCCGCGGACCGCGGCACGACCGTCACGATCACCCTTCCGCCGGCCTGAGCGCGCGCCTCCGTCGCGCTGCGCCGGCCGGCGAGACCGGCGCGTACCGCGCGCCGCTCGCCCCCTGTGACCCTCGTCGCACCGTGCGGGAACGGCTCATGCGAATCAGCGGGTGATGATCGGATCGCGTGAACGGGGGCAGATGTGAAGCGCTGGCGGACGACGATGATCGCGGGAAGCGCGGCGGTTGGTGCCGCGGCCGCGTGGAATGCCTGGACGCGGCACGGCGTCGGTGCCTACGCGAACCCGCTCGGCGGTACGGAGGGCACGTATCGCTGGCGGGGGCACCGCGTCGCGTTCACCGTGCACGGCGCCGGCGCACCGCTCGTGCTCGTCCACGACGTGCGCGAGTCGGCGTCGTCGTTCGAGTGGCGCGACGTGGTGGATGCGCTCGGCGCGCGCTTCCAGGTCCACGCGATCGACCTGCTCGGCTTCGGCCGCTCGGCGCGTCCCGCGGAGCGCTACGCGCCGCGCCTCTACACCAGCCTGCTCGCCGACTTCGCCGCCGACGTCGTCGCCCAGCCGGTCGCGCTCGTCGCCGCGGGCCGCGCGGCCGCGTACGCGATCGACCTCGCCGCCCGCGACCCGGCGCGCTGTCCCGCGCTCGTCCTCGTCGCGCCCGTCGGCCTGGCGCCAGGCGAGCGCGCCGTCGGGGTGGCCGGCGAAGCGCGGCGCGCCGCGGTGGAGCTCCCCGTCGTCGGCACCACGCTCTTCAACGCGCGCGTCTCGCGCGCCGCCATCCGGCGCCGTCTCGAGCGCCTCTACGCCGACGACCGCCGCGTGACCGAGTCGCTCGTCGATCACCACTTCGTCGTCGCGCACCAGCCGGGCGCGCGGCACGCGCCGGCGGCGCTGCTCGCCGGCCGGCTCGATCTCGGCGTGCGCGGCGCGCTGCGGCGGCTGCGGCAGCCGGCGCTCCTCGTGTGGGGCGAGCACGCCGTCGAGCAGCCGGTGGACGAGGCGCGCGCCTTCCTCGCCGCCAAACCCGACCTCGAGGTCGCGATCCTCGAGCGCGCCGGCGACCTCCCGCACGAGGAGCAGCCGTCGGCGTTCCTCGACGCCGTCGTTCCCTTCCTCGAGCGGCACCGCGCGGGCGCGGCGCGCGCCGAGGCGTCACCGACCGCGACGCCGCGCATCCAGCGCGCTGGCACGCGTCGCGCATAGGCAGAGGGGCATCACCGACGCTCCGCCGGCGCACGCGCACCGGCGCGGAGCGCCTGGCGCTCCACCTGGCCGCGGCCAGGGATTCCGGACGGCATTCGACTCGCACCGACCGCCGTCCGGACCCTGGCCGCCGCCGCGTCCGCCCTGCTGCGCGCGCGTTCCGCGTCACCGCCCCGGCGTTCGCGTCCCGGGAGATGGCGCGTTATAGTTCTCCCGCCATGTCCGAATCCCCCGTCACGCTGCTGCGCGCGCATGCGCGGCACGCGCCCTGGAACGCCCGCGGTCTCGCTGCGCACGTCACGGCGCTCGTCGACGCCGCCGGGATCCGCCCCACCAATGCCTCCGCGCGCGCCGCGCCGAGCGCGCGATCGATCCGCTTCTACGTCGCCCACGGCCTGCTCGACCGCCCCGAAGGGACCGGCACGGCGGCGACCTACAACTACCGGCACTTCCTCCAGCTCCTCGGCATCAAGATCCGCCAGCGCGAGGGGCAGACGCTCGAGAGCATCAAGAAGGAGATGACCGACGTCACCGGCGACGCGCTCGAGCGCCGCGTGGCCCAGTCGATCGCCCCCGCCCTGATGCTCGAGGACACGGCCGCCGTGCGCCGCGAGGCCGACCCGACGCTCAGCTGGCGCCGACTCGTCGTCGCCGAGGGGATCGAGCTCCACGTCCGCGACGATCTCCCCGCGGCGCACGCCGACGCGATGGTGGCGATGCGCGAGGCCGTGCGCGCGGCGCTCGGCCGGCCCGAGCTGCGGTGAGCGGCCGGGCGGCGCGCCGCGCGCGCCGCCCGTGCTACAGCACCCGCGACAGCAGGTTGGCGCTCCGCTCCCAGAGCTTCTCGCGCCACGGCCGCCGCCGGAACGTCTCCAGCTCGATCTCCGCGCTGTACCGGAGGTCCTCCATGAAGATGCGCTCCATCTGCGCGCCGATCGCGGCATCGAGCACGAGCAGGTTCGACTCGTCGTTGAAGGCGAGCGAGCGGTTGTCGAAGTTCAGCGTGCCGATCGAGCTCCAGACCCCGTCCGCGACGAGCGTCTTCGCGTGCATCATCGTCGGCTGGTACTCGTAGATGCGCACCCCGCCCTCGAGCAGCTCCTCGTAGCGCGCGCGTCCCGCGTACCACGTCGTCTTGATGTCCGTCTGGTCGCTCGTCGTCAGGATGCGCACGTCCACGCCGCGCTGCGCCGCATCGACGAGCAGCCGCCGGAAGTCGTCGTCCGGGACGAAGTACGAGTTGCTGATGTACAGTCGCTCGCGCGCGGCGGCGATCGACAGCGCGAGGAACCGCTCGGCCGACGTGCTGCCGATCGTCGGCGCGGCGTGCAGCAGCCCCGCGTACTGCGTCCCGTCGGAGCGGAACCCCTCCGGCGGGAAGAAGAGGTCCCCCATGACGAGCGCCCCCGTCGCTTCGGCCCATCCGGCGAAGAACGTCGCCTGGAGCTGCATGACCGCGGGACCGGTGAAGCGCACGTTCGAGTCGCGCCACTCGTTCTCGGTCCGTCCGCCGCCGAGCCACTTGTCGTCGAGACCGAAGCCGCCGGTGTAGGCGACGCTGCCGTCCACGACGACGACGCGGATGTGCGAGCGGTGCGAGAACGTGTCGAGCGACCACCAGCGCAGCGGCCGGAACGACGCGACGACGACGCCCGCCTCGCGGAGTCGCGCGAAGTACTCGTCGGTGAGGTTCTGCGAGCCGAAGGCATCGCGCAGGAAGAGGACGCGGACGCCCGCGCGCGCACGCTCCGAGACGATCGCCGCGAGCGAGTCGGCCACCGCTCCGGGCTGCGCGTAGTAGAACTGGAGCGTGATCGACCGCTGCGCCGCGCGCAGGTCGGCCCACAGGCGCGGATAGGTCTCGTCGCCGTTGACGAGCACCTCGACGCGGTTCCCCTCGAGCAGGTCCACCTCGGTGAGCAGCGCCACGGTCCGCGCGAACTGCGTGTCGCCCGCCGCGGGCACGCCGCCCGATTCGCCGACGCCGATCACGCGCGAGACGGGCGTCCCGCGCGTGAGATAGAGCACGCCGACGGCGGCGAATCCCAGCACGAGGATCGCCGCGAGCGTGAGGAGCACGAACCGGAGTCGCCGCATGGCGGGCAGAGCGGAGTTCAGTAAGCGTGCCACGTCGTCGGCTTCCGCTATCGGCGTACGCGTGACAGCTTTGGACCGCAGTGGCCGGGCGAGGATGCCCGCGCGCGACCGGGAGGAGTGCGATGCGATTCGACAATCGGGTGGTCGTCCTCACGGGAGTCGGCCGGGAAGGACAGGTCGGCGAGGCGGTCGCGCGCGGGTTCGCCGAGCGGGGCGCGATGGTCGTCCTCGTCGACCGGCAGCCGACGGAGGTGAGCCAGCGGGCCGCCGCGCTGAAAGCGGCCGGCTTCCGCGCGTGGGGCTTCACCGCCGACCTCACCGATCCGCAGCAGGTGGAGGAGGTCGCTCGGCGCACCGCGGCCGCCCACGGCGGCCAGGTCGACTACCTGGTGAACGCCGCCGGCGGATTCGCCGGGAGCGGCCGGGTCGCCGAGAGCGACATCGCCGTCTTCCAGCGGCAGCTCGCGGTGAACCTCACGACCGCGTATCTGGCGACGCGGGCCTTCCTCCCGCTCGTGCGCGCGGCGAAGGGCGCGGTCCTCTACTTCGCGTCCGAGGCCGCGCTCCCCGATGGACGGGCCGCGGGGATCAGCGCCTATGCGGCGGCGAAGGCCGGCGTCCTCGCGCTGATGCGCGCCGTCGCCCAGGAGGAGCGCGAGGCCGGCGTGCGTGCGAACGCGCTCGCGCCCGGCGCCATCCGCACCGCCGCGAACGTGCAGGGCGGCGACGCCGGACCGTTCGTCGAGCGCGAGGACGTCGTGCAGGCCGTGCTCTATCTCTGCTCGCCGAAGGCGCGCGCGGTCACGGGACAGGTCCTGAGGCTGGAGGCGAGGATGGATGGCAGATCCGAGGGCCGGCGCTAGGACTCGTCAGGCGTCGGGAACGAGGGACAGGCCGGGGACCGGGAACCGGAGCCGTCTTTCGCTCCCCCGTCCCCCGTCCCCTCCTTGCCCCCGTCTCTCCCGGTCCCCAGTATCCTGCGATGAGCCTGGCGGCGCGCCGACGGACCGCGACGCGAACGATCGTGCTCGATCGCTCGCTCGAAGCGCTCCCGCTCTTCCGACTCAGCGACTCGGCCGACGAGGCCGCGATCGCGTACGCGCCGGCGGAGGGGGCGCGCTGGCGCGTGCTGCCCAGCCCGGGCGACCGGCTCCCCGGCACGTTCGACCAGGACGTCTACATCGAGATCCTGCGCCGCTTCCACGAGAGCGCGCCGCGCGACGGCGTCGTGTCGTTCACCCTGCATGCGTTTCTCCGCTCGATGGGACGGCGCGTGGACGGACGCACCTACGAGCAGCTTCGCGCCGCGCTCGCGCGGCTCGAGCGCACCGCCCTCGAGTCGTCCGGCGCCTACTGGGACGCCGCATCCGGCGCGCCGCTCGAGGGGCGCTTCACCGTGCTCGCCGCGGTCTCCATCGACCGCCGCCGCCTCGCCGAGCGCGACCAGCTCGCCCTCTTCCCGACCCTCACGGCGAGCGAGCCGGGGGTGGCGCGCGTCGCCATTTCACCACAACTTCGCGCCAACATCGCCGCGCACCACACCGTCACCCTCTCGGCCCCGCGCTACTTCGCGCTCACGTCGCCCGTCGCACGCCGGCTCTACCGGCTGCTCGAGGTCGCGCGCGTCGAGGGGACGGTGACGTGGCGCGTCGAGCTCGAGCGGCTCGCCGAGCAGCTGCCGCTCGTGCAACGGTATCCCTCGCATCTCCAGCGCGTGCTGCAGCCCGCGCACGAGATGCTCATCGCCGCGGGGCTCCTCCGCGACGCGGCATTCCGACAGCAGCAGCGTCAGTGGTTCGTGGATTACGTGTTGGGATTGCGAGCGGAGTGAAACGGGGGTAGGGATTGGGGGGTGGGGGGCGGGGAGCGGATGTCGGGCGTGAGCACCACGACCCTTCTGAATTCCTCGCCCCACCCCCGGCCCCCCACTCCCCACCCCCTGCCGTACCGCGCACCCTCCTTGCAGCGCAACCGTTGGCAGTCTGAACCAGTCGCACCAATCATCGGAGACGCCCACATGGCCACGAAGCTCGAGAAGACGATCAAGCGCGAGATCGAGATGGACGGGACCGCCTATATGGTCACCATCTCGCCGGAAGGGGTGAAGCTCACCCAGAAGGGATTCCGGAAGGGGCGCGAGATGTCGTGGAGGCAGCTCTGGAGCGGCGGAACCGAGGAGGGAAGCGGCGCCGGCGCCTGAGGCACTCGAGCCCGCTTTTTCCGCGTGGCGCCGGAGGAACTCGGGCCGGCGCCACGCGTATATTTCGAGTTACCTCCCCCTTCCTCGCCGAGTCAGTCCCGCATGAGACGCTCCCGCACCGCTACCGTCGCAGCGCTCGCCCTCGTTCCGCTCCTCGCGGGCGGATTCCTCCTGCAGGAACGCGGCACGCGCGACGGCGCCCGCCTGCTCGACCAGGTCATGCTCCTCGTGGGCGATCGCTTCGTCGACACGCTCTCCAACGGCCAGCTCTACGAGCGCGCGGCGGAGGGACTCGTCGAGGGCCTCAACGATCCCTACAGCGACCTGCTGACGCCGAAGGAGCTCCAGGGCTTCACGCGCACGACGGGCGGCCGCTACGGCGGCGTCGGGATGCTCATCGAGGACCAGAACGGCCGCATCACGATCAGCCGCGTCTTCCCGAACACGCCGGCCGAGCAGGCGGGGATCATGGAGGGCGACCGCATCGTCCGCGTCGACACCGCGTCGACCGACGGGTGGAAGCTCAACCAGGTGTCCGAGGCGCTCATCGGCACGCCGGGAACGAAGGTCAACGTCACTTTCGCGCGACCCGGCGTCGCCAAGCCGATCGAGGTGCGCTTCACGCGCGCCGTGATCCACGTCCCGGCGGTCCCGTACGCGCTCCTCCTCGACGGCCAGCGCGGCGGCAAGGTCGGCTACGTCCCGCTCCAGCAGATCAACGAGACGGCGGCCGAGGAGCTCCAGCTGCAGATCGCCCGCCTCGCCCGCGAGGGCGCGACGGGGCTCGTCCTCGACCTCCGCCAGAACGGCGGCGGGATCCTCGACCAGGCGCTCGAGATCAGCAACCTGTTCCTCGACAAGGGGCAGTCGATCGTCACCGTTCGCGGCCGCACCGGCCGCGGCGAGACGCACGTCGCCCGCACGCGCGCGCTCGTCCCGAAGGACCTCCCCGTCGTCGTGCTCACCGACGAGTACACGGCCTCCGCGTCGGAGATCGTCGCCGGCGCGCTCCAGGACCACGACCGCGCGCTCATCGTCGGCACGACGAGCTTCGGCAAGGGGCTCGTCCAGACGGTCTTCCCGCTCGACGGCGGCTTCGCCCTCAAGCTCACGACGGCGAAGTGGTACACGCCGAGCGGCCGCTCCATCCAGAAGGAGCGCAAGTTCGTCAACGGGCAGTTCGTCGACGAGCCGCGCGACTCGATCGAGACCGACTCGGTGAAGAAGGAGCGCCCGGTCTACAAGTCGGACGCCGGCCGCACCGTCTACGGCGGCGGTGCGATCACCCCCGACGTCATCGTCGACGACGACACGCTCTCGACGGCCGAGCAGGCGTTCGTGAAGACGATCGCGCCGCAGATCCAGCAGGTCTACGTCACCCTCGCCGAGTTCGCGCAGGACCTCAAGCCGACCGTGGCGCCGAACTTCACCGTCACGGCGGCGATGCGCGACCAGTTCTACCAGCGCCTCGTGAAGGCCGGGGTGAAGGTCGAGCGGGCGGAGTACGATGCGGCCCAGCCCTACGTGGACCGCACGATCCGCTACCGCGTGGCCCGCGCCGCCTTCGGCGACTCCACCGCCAAGCGCATCACGGTCCCGACCGACGTGCAGCTGACGCGGGCGATCGAGCTCCTCGGCCAGACGCGCACGCAGCGCGACCTCTTCACGATCGCCTCGGCGCTCCGTGCCTCCGAGGCGCGCGCCGAGGGACAGAGCGCCGCGGCCGCCCCGCGCCGGTGAGCCGGAGCGCCACTCCGGCGCGCGCGACGCGCGCCGGATTCCTCACGACGACACGTACGAGATGATGATTCGCACGACCGCCCTCGCCGCCGCGACCGCCCTGGTCGCGGCGGCGTGTGCGCATCCGGCCCCGGCGACGCGCGTCGATGCCGCACCCGGAGAGCGCCACCTCGCCAACCTGCGCCAGCTCACCTTCGGCGGCGAGAACGCCGAAGCCTACTTCAGCCCCGACGGCACGCGCCTGATCTTCCAGTCGTCGCGCGACGGCCGCACCTGCGACCAGCAGTACGTGATGAACGTCGATGGCTCCGACGTGCACCGCGTCTCGACGGGGACCGGAAAGACGACCTGCGGCTACTTCCTCGACGGCGGCCGCCGGATCTTCTTCGCCTCCTCCCACGCCGCCGACTCCGCCTGCCCGCCACGCCCGGATCCGTCCCGCGGCTACGTCTGGGGACTCGATCCGTTCGACATCTACACGGCGGACGCCGACGGCTCGAACCTCCGCCGGCTCACCGACTTCGGCACGTACACCGCCGAGGGCACGCTCTCCCCGGACGGGAAGACGATCGTCTTCACCTCCCTCAAGGACGGGGATCTCGAGATCTATACGATGAACGTGGATGGCTCGAACGTCCGCCGCCTGACGACGACCCCGGGCTACGATGGCGGACCGTTCTTCTCGCCCGACGGCTCGCTCATCGTCTATCGGGCCCACCACCCGACCGATTCCGCCGAGCTCGCGTCGTACCGCGAGCTCCTCGGCCGGCGCATGATCCGGCCGAACCGGATGGAGGTCTGGGTCATGAACGCGGACGGATCGAATCAGCGCCAGGTGACGAGCCTCGGCGGCGCCAACTTCGCGCCCTTCTTCACCCCGGACGGCCGGCGGATCATCTTCTCGTCGAACCACCGCAATCCGCGTGGCCGGGAGGCCCAGAACTTCGACCTGTTCCTCGTGAACCTCGACGGCACGGGGCTCGAGCCGGTGACGACCGCCGGCGAGTTCGACGGCTTCCCGATGTTCAGCCCGGACGGGACCAGGCTCGTGTTCGCGTCGAATCGCCTGGCGAAGAGCCCGGGCGAGACCAACATCTTCATCGCGGACTGGGTGGAGTGAGGCAGGGACTGGGGACCAGGGACCGGGGACCGGCTGGGGACCGGGGACCAGCGGACCGGAACGGGTGGCCGTGCTCCGTCCCCCGGTCCCAGCCGGTCCCTTGTGGCGGCCCGTCGTCGTTGCCACGGTCGGTACCGTTCCCTAGTATCTCTCCGGCCCCCACGCGGAGTCCCAGATGTTCAGCATCATCGTCGTCGGCATTCTCGCCCTGCTCGGGCTCCTGATCGTCACGAAGTCCTTCAAGGTCGTCGGACAGGCGGAGGTCATGGTCATCGAGCGGCTCGGCCGCTTCAACCGCCTCGCCCGCTCCGGCTTCAACGTCCTCATCCCCTTCATCGACCTTCCGAAGTCCATCGACGTCCGCTACTTCGAGGCGGACGTCAACGGCGTGAAGCGGGTCACCGCCGGCTCGACGGTGCGCATCGACCTGCGCGAGCAGGTGCTCAACTTCCCGAGCCAGCCCGTCATCACGAAGGACAACGTCACGATCGACATCGACGCGGTGCTCTACTACCGCGTCGCCGACCCGCAGAAGGCGACGTACGCCGTCCAGAACCTCCCCTACGCCCTCGAGACCCTGACGCGCACGACGCTCCGCAACATCGTCGGCGAGATGGAGCTCGACCAGACGCTCGCCAGCCGCGATGTCATCAACAAGCGGATGCGCGAGGTGATCGAGGAGGCCTCGATCGGATGGGGGGTGGACGTCACGCGCGTCGAGCTCCAGTCGATCGAGCCCCCGCGAGACATCCAGCAGTCGATGGAGCTCGTCATGCGCGCCGAGCGCGAGCGCCGCGCGGCGGTGACGAACGCCGAGGCACACAAGCGCGCGGCGATCCTCGAGTCGGAGGGGTCGCGCGAGTCGCAGATCCGCCGCGCCGAGGGCGAGAAGGAGGCCGCGGTCCTGCGCGCGCAGGGGCTCGCCGAGGCGCGTCTCGCGATGGCGGAGGCGGAGTCCGAGGCGATCCGGCGGATCGCCGCCTCGCTCCCGCCGGGCGAGGCGTCGATGTACCTGCTCGGCCTGAAGTACCTCGAGGCGCTTCCGGCGGTCACGCAGGGAGCCGGGACGACGATCTTTCTCCCCGCCGAGGCGGCCGGCGTCATGGGCGCGCTCGGCGGCATCCGCGAGATCCTCTCGAAGAGCGGCGCAACCGCGGGCGCGACGCCCCCCGCTCCGCAGGCCCGCCTCGGGTACCAGACGCCGGCGCGTCCGGCGGTCGCTCGTGTCGGCGACACGAGCCACGAGGGAAAGCGTGGAGACGAGGAGCGGTAACGACTTGGCGGAGACGATTCCGCGCGAGCGCGCGGAGCGCATCGCCCGCGCCCACGCGTGCGAGAACTGCGGCGAGTACAGCTACAAGCGCCTCGTGGTCCACCCCGCGAGCGATGCGCACCGCGCGGAGTTCGGAGAGATCTGGCACGTGACCAAGGTCTGTGGCGTCTGCGGGCTGCACCAGGAGATGGGCATCGATGGCGACGGTGATGTCGTGTACGTCGGCTGACCGGCGGAGCGCCCCGGCATGCTGAACCTCGGGCAGCTCTCCCCGGGCGATCGCGTGCAGCACGAGCTGCTCGTGATGGACCGGAGCGAGAAGACGCAGTCGAACGGCGATCCCTTCGTGATCCTCACGCTCGGCAACCCGACGGGGCAGATCACGACGGCGCCGATCTGGTCGAACCAGCTCGAGTGGGTGGACGGCGCGCTGAAGGGCACCGTCGTCCAGACGCTCGGCAACGTCGGCGTCTATCCGAAGACGGGGAAGCGGCAGATCCAGCTCACCGGCCCCCTGCGCGTGATCCCGACGACGCAGGCGCGTCCGGAGGACTTCCTGCCGCGCATTGCCGGGGACACCGACCGCCTCTGGGCGTGGATCGACAAGGTGCGCGGCGAGATGCAGTCGCAGACGCTCCGCGCCGTGCTCGACCTCTTCTTCGCCGACGACGACTTCCGCGTGCGCTTCGAGCGCGCGCCGGGCTCGACCGGCGGACACCATGCGAAGATCGGCGGGCTCCTGCTCCACGTGTACGAGGTCACGTCGATCGCGCGGCAGACGGCGAAGACGATGCGCGCGAACGTGGACCTCGTCACCGCGGGCGCGCTGCTCCACGACATCGGCAAGGTGGAGGCGTACCAGGTGACGCCGGCGGGGTTCACCTTCACACCGTGCGGTGTGCTCGTCGGTCACGTCGTGCTCGGCGTGCTCATGCTCGAGCGCCGGCTGGCGCAGCTCGGCGAGCCGGTGTGCACGGAGGGGCAGCTGCTCGACCTCCAGCACCTGGTCCTCTCGCACCATGGAAAGCTCGAGTTCGGGAGCCCCGTCGAGCCGATGACGCCCGAGGCGGAGATCATCCACTGGGCGGACGAGGCCTCGGCGAAGGCGAACGACGTCATCGAGTCGCTCGAGGATCCCGACGCCTTCCCCGACGGCGCCGAGCTCTCCGACCGGCGCATCTGGCGCGTCGGGAAGCGGCTCTGGCGCCGGCCGCATCGGTGGGAGTGACGGCGCGCGTCCGACACTGAAGCGAGGCACGGACCGGGGAGCGGCGCCGGCCTGCGCACCGCTCCCCTTCGTCGTCCCTCGAACCGCGCCCCGCCGGGTGCCCTAGTTCCCACCCCGCGCCGCGCCGCGCGGCCATTCCGGCTTCTCCGAGAACCGCTCCCCGAACGCCCCTCTCAGCAGTGGCTCGGGCGTCGCGGTCCTCGCGATCACGTCGAGGCGGTCGGCCGTCGGGAGCGGAGTCGAGAACGTCAGATAGCGACCGTAGCCGCGGCAGAAGCAGAGCGGGCCGTCGCGCTCCAGTGCGCCGAGCCAGAGGTCGGGGAGCACCCATGCGAGGGCGAAGAAGGTGGCGTGGGAGCGCAGCAGGGGAAGGTCCCCGGCTCGCGTGTGGCGGGGCATCGAGCCGTGCTTCCCCCACTGGACGTCCACGGCGGGGCGTCCGCGGTCGCGCCACGGCGTGTGCAGGATGACGCCGTGCCAGTACGTCCAGAGGTCGGTCGGCTCCCCTGCCTCGTCGAGGCCGACCCAGACGACCTCCTGGTCGGTCGCGATCGTGAAGGGAAGCCACGCGCCGTGGGCGTCGTCCCGCCAGAGCAGGTGGTAACCGACGAGCCTGCGGTTCGGGTGGACGACGGCGACGACGCGCTCGAGCTGGAACGTCTCGTCGGGCTGGAGGTACAAGGTCGGCGCGTTGGCCCGGGCGAGCGCCGAGTCGAGCGGGTCGGCGGCGGCGGCCGGTGGCGGCGGCGCAGGGTGGAACGGGATCGCGGCGCGAGGCCCGCAGGCCGCAGCGTTGAGGGCCGCGAGGGCCCAACAAGCGATGAGGATACGCTTTCCCACGCCGTCCTACTTCTTTTTGTGAGGTTAGGCGGTTACTTTGGTAGTAGAGCGACTTCCTCCGGCCCGTCTCGACGTGCCGGCGGCAAAACATTTGTGGAGGGCCCATGCGCAAGCCTCGTCCGGCAACGTACAACCCCGCCCAGGCGCTGAACCTGATCTCGAACGACCGCAAGGGATCGCCGCTCAGCTGCCCCTCCTGCTCCGGCCCGATCGCTCGGGAGCCGAATCAGAGCCCGCCACCGCCGCTCGCGCACGTCACACTGAAGTGCGGCACCTGCGGACGCACGGCGCGGTACATTGCGGGAGCCGCCTGAGGCACCGCACCGCGGCAGGGCGAACGGACGCGGGACGAGCGCACGACGCGAAGTGATGGAGCCGGCCAGGGCGCGAGCGCCCCGGGCCGGCTCGGTCGTTTCGGAGGTCGTCTTCGGCACGACCCCTGCCGGCACTGCAGGTCCGACTGCAGATCCGCGTACGTGCGTATTCGACACCATCTGTTTATATTCGAAGACGCACCAGCCGCAAGAAAGAGCGCCGACGCTGGTTACTCGATCGAGCGGGATCAGCATCACCGTTTGGCTCCGCATGGGGCGAGGTAGAGTTCGAATGGCACGCATCACCGGCACGGTCAAGTGGTTCAACGACGCGAAGGGCTTCGGCTTCATCTCCCGCGAGGGGGGGCCCGACGTCTTCGTCCACTACAGCGCGATCCAGGCGAGCGGCTTCAAGTCGCTCCAGGAGGGCGATCGAGTCGAGTTCGAGATCGTCCAGGGCCAGAAGGGTCCGCAGGCCGCTGACGTCACGAAGGCATGATCCCGCTCTCGTGACCGTCCTCACGATGGAGAAGGGCTCCGGCGCCTCGCGCCGGAGCCCTTCTCGCATCCGCCGTACCCGTCGCGCGTCCGCGCCGGGCACCCCTCTTGCCGCCGCCCACGGCATGGCCAGGAGCTCCGCGCGCCGTTCGTCCGTCACATCGCAGCTTGCCGCGATCGAGCGCGATGGGGGGGACGGCACCATCCACCTCGCCCGCGGCGCGTCACTCGAGGTGACGAGCCTCGGCAAGCCGTACTTCCCGCAGGACGGCGTCACGAAGGGCGCGATCATGCGCCACTACGCCGCGCTGGCGCCGCTCCTCCTGCCGCTCCTCGCCGACCGCCCGCTCGCCCTCAAGCGCTACCCCGCGGGCATCACGGGCAAGTCGTTCTACCAGCAGAACCCCGGCGACGACGTGCCTAACGACGTGCGCGTCGAGACGATCCGGACGGAGGACGGGCCGGCGCCCCGGCTCGTCGGCGGCGACCTCGCGACGCTGCTCTATTGCGTGCAGCTCGGCGCGATCGCCGTGCACCCCTGGCACTCCCGCCTCGCCGCGCTCGACTCGCCCGACTACTGCCTGCTCGACCTCGACCCGGGCACGGAGGCCGGCCTCGCCGGCGCCGTCGAGGTCGCGCGGCTCGCCCGCGCGCAGCTCGCGCGGTGGCGCCTCCGCTCCGCGGTGAAGACGTCGGGATCCACCGGGCTCCACATCGCGATCCCCCTCCCGCACGGCACCAGCTACGCCGAGTCGGCGGAGCTCGCCGAGGATCTCGCGACGCGCATCGCGCGCGACCATCCCGCGATCGCCACGGTCGAGCGCCGCCTCGCCGACCGGCCGCCCGCCGCGGTCTACGTCGACTTCGGCCAGAACGCGCGCGGCAAGACGGCGGCATCGGTCTTCTCGGTGCGTGCGCGGCGCGGCGCGCCCGTCTCCTGGCCGCTCGCCTGGCGCGACGTCGGGCCGCGGCTCCGCATCGAGCGCTTCACCGTCGGCAGCGTCTCGCTCGCGGCCGCCCGACGCGTCGCCGAGCACTGGACGGGAGTCCTCCGCCGCCGGAACACCCGAGCGGCGTTCGACGCCGCCGGCTGAGCACGACGTGGCCCCGGCGCGGCGGCATGGCGCCAGCCGATATCGTGCGGTACGTCACCGACAGAATGTGACCGAACGCACGCGCGTACGGTCGAGGTAACGCGCCGCGGCATGCGGTCGTCTGAGCCTCGATGAGCCGCTCCGCACTCGCCTTCGGCGCGATCCGCGCGCTCGCCCTCGCGGCGGGCGCGGCGCTCGCCGGCGTCTCCGCCGTCGAGGCCCAGTCCGCACGTCCGACGACGGACGACGTGGCGGCGAGCGGAGCGCGCGCGACGGTGCGCGACGATGCGCCGGCCGGCGCGGAGGAGATCCTCGTCCGGGGACCGGTGAGCGGCGACGACGTCATCCGCGTCGCGCGCCGCTACCTCGGCGTCCCCTATCGGTGGGGCGGCGAGACGCCGCGTGCCTTCGACTGCTCGGGATTCGTGCAGTACGTCTTCGGCGAGTACGGCATCGCGATGCCGCGAACCGCTCGCGAGCAGGCCGGGGTCGGCATCGCGCCGTTTCCCGGTGACCTGCAGCCGGGCGACCTGCTCTTCTTCTACGGCGGGCGCGGCGCGCAGCACATCGCGCTCTACGTCGGCGGAGATTCGATCATCCACGCCTCGAGCACCGGACGCCGCGTGCGGTTCGACAAGCTGTCGGGATCGCGCACGAATCCGACCTGGTTCCGCCGCCGGCTGATCGCCGTGCGGCGCGTGCTTCCGGCGGAGGGCGTCTTCCGGCTGCCGACGAGCGCGGCCGGTGCGGCGCCGGCGAACGGCACCACGGCGAGCGTGGCGACGGCCGACGACGGCCGGGCGCGCGCCGGCAGGCCACAGGACTGAGCGCGACGACGCGCTCGTCGGGCGATCTCCGATTCCCTTCACGAGGTAGACGGTCGGTGCGGCTGCATCAGCGGGCACTCTTCTACGCGCTTATGGATTCCCACGGTGTGCTGTACACGCGCGAGTTGCCGGGCGGCGGGTACGTCGCCATCGAGGCGGTGGGGGAGGAGCCGACGCTCTTCCGCGCCCGCGTCTCCGTCGAGCGCCGCACCGACCCGGAGCGCCGCATGGGACACGCGCCGCCGGTGATCGCCGAGGCGAGCGGCGCGAGCCGCACGACGGTGTTCAACGAGCTCTACCAGATCGCCGCCGACAACGTCGCCGTCGCGTCGGGGATCCTCCGCTGGCAGGCGAGCCGCCGCAAACCGTCCTGAACCGGCGGAGCGGCCAGCCCCTGGAAACCGAGGCGCCCCGCGGCCATGGCCGCGGGGCGCCGTCGTTTCCCCAACCGGGATCGCGGAGCGCGACAGGGCGCGAGGGGCCGCGCCCGCTCGGCGCGCGCGCCGAACGCGGAGCGCCGCGGGGAAGGGGGACGCGAGCTCGGGCGGGGAGTCAGCCGGGGCGGCGGACGACGCGCGGCGCGGACGGGGTCGGGCGCGAGGGGCGCTCCGCCGAGGCCGAGGGAGGAGGCGTGACGACGCCCGGCGCGCCCGGGAGGCCGTCGTGGAGCTGCCTCGTGCGGTGCAGGTGGTGGAGGGTGCGGAGCGGCGTGCGCCGGCCGGCGCGCCCTTCCCGCGCGATGGCGGCGGCCTCGTGCCGCACGGCGCGGGGCAGCGTTCGCCCGTGCGACTCGGCGAGCAGGCGGCGGATCTCCTCGGGATCGCGCGCGACGAGGGCCGCGGCGAGGCGCTCCAGCCAGGGGATCATCGGGCCTCCAGTGGATGTTATTGGTATATTGCTACTAATACTCCACGACCGCAACCGCCGCGCCGTCACGATCCGGCCGCATCGCGCACCGGTCAGCCGCCGAGGAGGTCGAAGCGAACCCCGCGGCGCCCGCCGCGGCGGCGGCGTGGTGCGTAGCGAAAGAGCTGCGCCGGACGGCCGCGCCCCTCGGAGCGCCACTCGTCCGTCGGATCGACGAGCCAGGCGGCCTGCAGCGCGCGGCGAAAGCTGGCCTTGTGCAGGCGGCGGCCGAGCAGGAGCTCGTAGATCTGCTGGAGCTCGCTGAGCGTGAACGCGGGCGGGAGGAGCCGGAAGGCGATCGGCGCCTGATCCAGGCGCCGCCGGAGCGCCTCGGCGGCCGCGGCGACGATCTCCTGATGGCGCGGCGGGAGCGCGGGAAGCGCGTCCATCGGGTGCCACGCGAGGTCGGGCGTCGCCGGCGGAGGAGCGCCGAGCGGGACCGCGCCGACGTAGGCGAGGGAGAGCTCGGCGTCGCCCGGGTGGCGGCGCGGCCCGCCGTGCGCGCCGGCCTGCTCGAGCCACGTCGGCTCTCCACCTGCCGCGCCGGCGGCGACGCGCGCGGCGCACGCGTCGGGTGCCTCTCCCGGGCGCGGTCCGTCCCACGGCAGCGTCCAGCGCTCGCCGCCGCGGGCGCCGTGGCGCCGCAGCAACGCGCCGAGACGATCGCGCAGCGGCGTCAGGAGGACGACGTCGACGGCGACCGTCGCGCGTCGGGCCGACGGACGCGCAGCGGCGGAAGCGGACCTGGGGGACACCCCGCGAATTAGTATCCCGTGGATACTAAAGTCAAGGTCGCTCGTCACCATTGGTAGCGCGTCGCTACCAATCGACGGGTCCGACGAGGAATCGCAATTACGCCCGCGCCCGCGGGTGCGTCAACCGCTCCGCCGTTCCCTCGCGCGCACGATCGGCGTCAGCGCCCCGCGCGGGCCGCCGCGCGGTCGAGGCCAGCGCCGAGCGGCGCGACGGGCGGGATCGCGATCGGAAGGCGGCCGCCGATCGGCGCGAGGCCGAGCAGGGCCCGCGCGGCGGCCCGCTGCGACACCGGAAAGCCGCCCCACGCGACGAGATACGTCGGCGCGTCGGGGATCTGCTGGAGCAGATACGGGTTGCCGAGCGCGACGACCACCGGACGCCGTCCGCGGGCGACGAGCGCCCGCGCGAAGTCGGCGAACGCTCGCGGCGCGGCCGCCGTCGTCGCGTCCCACGCGTGCGACACGTAGGACGACACCACGACGACCTCCGCCGAGTCGGCGGCGCCGAGGAGCGCCGTGTATGTCGCCGCCGTGGCGGCATCGGCGTCGATGCGCTCCGCGCGGAGGCGCGTGAAGTGCCGCCGCAGCTCCGCGTCGAACGTGGCGCCCGCGCCGAGATCCGGCCGGCGCGCGACGGTGATCGAGAGCACACGCGTCGTCCGCGGCATCCGCGCGAGCGGGATGCGTCCCGGCGCATCGGAGACGAGCGTGATCGACCGTTCGGCGGCGAGCGCGGCGACGGAGTCGTGCGGCGCGATGCCGACGATGGTGCGAAGGGAGTCGAGGTCCACCGTGCGCCGCCGGTGGAGCCCGAGCCGCTCCTTCGCCTCGAGGATCCGGCGCACCGAGGCGTCGAGCCGCGCCACGTCGAAGCGTCCCTCGGCGACGCCGGCGACGATGGCGTCGATCGTCTGCGCGACGTCGAGCGGCTGGATGAGAATGTCGGCGCCCGCGGCGACGGCCCGCTTCGCCGCCTCGACCGCGCCATAGCGGTCGAGCACGCCGCGCATGTCCATCGCGTCGGAGACGACGAGCCCGCCGAAGCCGAGCTCCTCGCGCAGGAGGGCGCCGAGGACGCGCGGTGAGAGGGTGCCCGGCACGCCCGTCGAGTCGAGCGCGGGCATCGCGCCGTGGAACGTCATCATCGCGCCGAGCCCGGCGGCGATCGCGGCGCGGAAGGGGACGAGCTCGAGCGAGTCGAGCCGCTCGCGCGACGCGGTGACGACGGGGAGGGCGAGGTGCGAGTTCACGCCGGTGTCGCCGTGCCCGGGGAAGTGCTTCCCGGTGGCGATCGCGCCGTGCGCCTGGAGCCCGCGCACGAAGGCGGCGCCGAGCCGCGCGGCGAGCGCGGCATCCTCGCCGTACGAGCGGGTGTTGATGACGGGGTTGGCGGGGTTGTTGTTGACGTCGAGGATCGGCGCGTAGCCGATGTGCACCCCGAGCGCGCGCGCCTCGAGCGCGGTGATCCGCCCCTGCTCGCGGGCGAGGAGCGTGTCGCGCGCGGCGCCGAGCGCCATCTGCGGCGGGAAGATCGTCGCGCCGCCGAGATCGATCCCGTTCGGCAGGAAAAAGCCGCCGCGGGCGCGGTATCCTGCGCCGAACTCGTGGTCGGCGCCGACGAGGAGCGGGACGGCGGCGAGGCGCTGCATCGCGTTCAGCTTCGCCGCGATCTCGATCGGCGAGCCGACCGACATCGTGAACCCGCCGACGCCATCCTCGGCGATCCAGCGCCGGAGGCGCTCCCACTGCGGCGCGTCCGAGGGCGTGTAGTCGCCGAGGACGGTGGGCCACACCATCTGCGCGGCCTTCTGCCGCGTCGAGAGCGTCGCGAGGACGGAGTCGGTCCACTGCGCGGACGAGACGGTGTCGGGGCGGCGCGCCGGCGCGGCGACCGCGACCGGGGAGCGCGCCGCGATCGAGTCCGCCGGCACGGCGGCGGGTGCGGCGGCGGACAGGACGCCGGGCGAGGGCGCCGATGCGGGCGCCGGGGCGGTCGCGCAGCCGGCGGCGAGCGCGAGCGCCGCCGCGGCACACGCGCGGATCATCGGCGCGGCGGTCGGTCGGCGCCGTCCCCGCGGCTCGGTCGCGACCGCTACCACTGGATCGATCCCTTCTTCGTCGTGTCGACGTCCTCCTGCTGGCCCGCCTTGAACAGGAAGGCTTCCATGTTCTTCGTGAGGAACTGTCGCGCCTGCGGGTCCATCACGTTGAGGCCGTAGTGGTTGATCAGCATCGTCTGCTGGCGCAGCCACTGCCCCCAGCAGTCCTGGCAGATCTCCTGGACGACGCGGGCGCCGATCGGGCCCGGGAAGGGCGGTCGCTCGAAACCGGCGCGCGTCTGGCCGCAACGGGAGCAGGTGATGTCGGACATGGTCGGGTGGACGAAGGTGGAACGCCGGTGCACTCGGTGACCGGCAGTCGGCATCGGTCGCGGCGTCGACGGTCGTGCGTCCGGCGCACGCGTCGAGGGCACGCCGCCGGCGGCGCGCGATCTCAAGATACACGGCGCGCGACGCACGCGGGGCCCGGACGGTCGTCCGGGCCCCGCGTGCCGTCAGGGACGCGACGCATCGCGTCGCGCGCCGATCACCCCTCGACGGCGGTCGGGTCGGCGGTCGGGACGCGCGACGTGCCCTGGCGCGCGTACTGGATCTTCGCGAGCCCGACGAGCGAGAGGAGGCGCAGGTAGAGCCACCCGACGTCGAACTCGAACCAGCGGTGGCCGAACTTCGCCGAGCGCGGGTCGGCGTGGTGGTTGTTGTGCAGCTCCTCGCCGCCGAGCCAGATGGCGATCGGCGAGATGTTGCGGCTCTCGTCCTTCACGTCGTAGTTGCGGTAGCCGAGCGCGTGCCCGACGCCGTTGATGATCCCCGCGGCCCAGAAGGGGATCCAGATCATCTGCATGCCCCAGACGAGCGGACCGACGAAGAAGCCGAAGAGGTAGACGTCGATCCCCAGCATGAAGACGATGCCGAGCCAGTTGAGCGGCGTGAGGAGGCGGCGCTCGATCCAGTCGTTCGGCGTCCCCTTGCCGTACTTCTCGAGGAGACCCGGCTGGCGGACGGCCTTGCGATAGTAGAACGCGCCCTTGAGGACGATGTTGCGGAGCCCCTCGAGCAGCGGGCTGTGGGGATCGCCCTCGCGGTCGGCGAAGGCGTGGTGCTTCCGGTGGCAGGCGACCCACTCCTTCGTGACGATCGACGTCGACAGCCAGAGCCAGATGCGCATCGGCAGCGCGGCGAGGTAGTGGATCTTCACCCCCCGGTGCGTCTGCGCGCGATGCAGGAAGAGCGTCACGCAGACGTTGGTGATGTGTCCGGCGACGATGATGAACAGCACCGGCTTCCACCACTCGGTGGCCCACATTGCGAACCCTGGCATCCTCGAGCTCCCGCGACTGACGTTCGGTGCGCCCCGGTCGGGGCAGGTGTGACGAGCGGCCCGGCGTACTCAGCCGGACCGGACGGGCAATCTATCCGCGGCGGTGCGACGCGCCAGCCCGCGGACCCGTCACGCGACGCGCGATGCGCCGCGCGCCGCGCGGGGATGCCATTCGCACGCGCCGTGCCCCGCACCGCGCGCACGCACGACATCGTCGCGGCCACGGACCGGTCCGCTTGGCGCCGCACCGCCCTTGCCGCGCGCCGCAGCCGGAAATAAGGTCTCTCCCATGTCCAGCAAGCGTACCGCCGCGCCGGTCGAGCCGGCGCGCATCGTCTCGACGCCGTCGCGCGTCGTCGGCCGCGCGACGCCCGAGGGAACGGGCCGCTGCGCCGCGCGCCACGCCGCCGCGCTCGCCGACGACTTCCACCGCGACGTCGGCGGCGGGCTCCGCGCGTCGTCGATCGGCATCGGCACGTATCTCGGCGACTGCGGCGAGTCCGACGACCAGCGGTACGCCGAGGCGATCGCGCACGCGGTGCGCCGCGGCATCAATCTCGTCGACACGGCGATCAACTATCGCTGCCAGCGCTCCGAGCGCGCCGCCGGCGCGGCGCTGCGCGAGCTCCTCGTGCAGGAGGAGGCGGAGCGCGACGAGATCGTGCTCTGCACCAAGGGCGGCTACGTCCCGCTCGACGGCACGCCGCCATCGAGCAGGGAGGCGTACCGCGACTACCTCGAGGGGCACTATCTCGCGCGCGGGGTGATGCGGGCGGAGGATGTCGTCGCCGGCGGTCACTGCATCGCGCCCGGCTTCCTCGCCGACCAGATCGAGCGGAGCCGCGAGAACCTCGGCGTCGCGACGATCGACGTCTACTACGTCCACAACCCGGAGCAGCAGCTCACGGCGGTGAAGGAGGACGTCTTCCTCGAGCGGATGCGCGACGCGTTCGTGCTGCTGGAGGAGCGCGTCGCGGACGGCACGATCGGCGCGTACGGCGTCGCGACGTGGAACGGACTGCGCGTCGGTCCGGGCGTGAAGGGGCATCTCAGCCTCCCCGCCCTCGCGGCGGTCGCGCGCGAGATCGGGGGCGACGACCACCACTTCCGCTTCGTGCAGCTCCCGATCAACCTCGCGATGATGGAGGCGGCGCGCGAGCCGACGCAGCGGCTTCCCGGCGGCCTGGCGGTGACGCTGCTCCAGGCGGCGGCGGAGCTCGGCATCAGCGTGGTGGCGAGCGCGTCACTGATGCAGGCGCAGCTCACCCGCGGTCTGCCCCCCGCGGCGCGCGAGCTCTTCCCCGCGCTCGCCACCGACGCACAGTGCGCGCTCGCCTTCGTGCGGGCCCTCCCCGGCGTCGTCTCCGCGCTCGCCGGGATGCGCTCGGTCGAGCACGTCGAGGAGAATCTCGGAGCCGGACAGCGCTGAGGGGCGGGCCGCAGGCGCCCGCCCCTCGCTGGAGCACTACTGCTTCGCGACCTCCACCGGTCCCGTCGCCACGCGCAGGTTGTGGTTCACGCGGATTCCGACGACGCCGTCGGTCGGCACCGCGCTCTTCGCCACCGCGGCGACGCGCGCGTCGCCGACGAGGAAGCGCACCGAGTCGGCGCCGACCTCGACGGCGAGGCGGTAGCTGGCCTTCCCCGACTCGTCCTGCGTCGCCACGGCGTCGTGCTTCGTCCAGGCCGCGACATCCCGCGTATCGCCCCCCTCGCGGACCCGGATGAGGTACTCGCCGGTGCCGCGCACGACGAAGTACGTGTAGCGCTGGTCCGGGCTGTCGAGGTTCTGCCCGCCGACGAAGATGCCGAACGCCTCGGGGTGGCGGGGCGCCTCGAGCTGCTCGAACTCCGCCCGCGCCGTGTAGTTGCCGCTCGCGCTGTCGGCCGCCGACCAGACGATGTGCGCCGGGCCGGTCGTGATCTCCCACTCGTCCTCGCCGCGCACGGCGTACTGGATCTCGGAGAGCTCGGTGTCCTCGCGGTCGGCGCGCGCGGAATAGCCGGCCGGAACGCCGCCGCCGGCGACCGCACGGTCCGGATCGGCGTCGGCCATGCCGGCGGCCGAGTCGCTCGCGCCGTCGGCGCCACCGGCGCACGCGGCGAGGGAGATCGAGAGGGCGAGGACGAGCGGTGCGCGCATGGGAATCCTCACGGCTGAGGTGTGGGGTGAGGGGGGGAATATACAGGACTCGAATTGACGCGCACCCCGCCCCGCCGGGCCCGGGCGAAAAATTTGCAATCCCCCTCCCCCGTTCGGCGCGCGGCGCGCCGGAATCGTCTCGCTCTCCCCGGAACCATCCGATGCGCCTTCTCCTGCTCGCCACGCTGCCGCTCGCCCTCGCCTGTGTCACCCAGCCGGAGCCCGCGCCGGCCGCGCCACAGGTCTCCGTCGTCCACGACCTCGCCGGCCGGGCTCGCTATCACGTCATCTCGGCGGCCGAGCTCTCGGACTCGGCCGCGGTCCAGGCACAGATCGCGAGCCTCGAGGACTCGGTCGTCGACGCCCGGCTCCGCGTACGGAGCGCGGCGGAGGCGACGCGGGTGGCGAGCGCCGACATCAAGCTCGCGCTCGACGCCGGCAACAGGCTCGAGATCTTCGTGGACGAGGAGGAGCGCAAGGCGGGGCGGCGCGGCTTCGCCCACTACTGGCAGCTCGGGCGCGAGAAGCTCGACAGCGCCCGGGCGCAGCAGGAGCGGGCGCTCGTCGCCGCCGACTCCGCCCTCGCGTGCATCGCGGTGACGTGCACGAGCGAGCGGGCCCTCGAGATGCGCAACTACCTCATCTCGGCGTCCGGCGCCACGCGTGAGGCCGAGAGCATCGTGCGCATCGCCGTCACGTACCTGCGGGGATACTGAGGGACCGGGCACCGTCCGGCAGATCCTGCCGCTCGGAGCCCGGCAATCGCTGCCGTCCGGCCAAAGCATCCGGGCCGGGCGTCGCGCGACCGGTCGGTTCGGCGCCTGCGCAGGCGTCTCGACCGGGAGCGTAACCGCCGAGTGGACAGGCAGTTTGGATGCTTTTCTCCGGCTGCTGCCGAGCATCTCGGTCGATACGTCCGGTCTGCGGCGGCGGCATGTTCAGTGCTTTTACGGGCGCCGACATCCCCTGGAGCCGCCGCCGTGCCCGTTCGTCGATCCCGTCCTCGCGCCGCCCTCGCCCTCCTGCTCGCCGCGCTCGTCGGCGCGCCGTCCATCGCGCGGGCGCAGGCGTCGAGCTCGGTCGTCGCGCGCGCGACGGTGGCGTCGGCCCGCACTCCTCGCCTCGCGCTCTCCGTCGCGGAAGCGCCGATCCTCACGGCGCGGGCCGCCGGCGCGAGCGCGAGGACGACGGATGGGTCGGTGCTGGTGACCACGGCCGTCCGCGTCGCCGGGAACACCGGCTACCGGCTCTTCGTTCGCGCGCGCACGGTCGCGGCGGGCGCCGGGATCTCGGTGCGGGACGCGAGCGGAACGTTCCGTTCGCTCGCCGGCGGCGCTGCCGTCGAGGTCGCGCGGGGAAGGGAGGGCGACGAGGTGCGCGACGTCGTCCACCGCGTCGATCGCTCCGCGTCGGTGCTCCCGGTCGTCTACGAGCTCGTGTACGACCCGGTGTCGTGAGCGCCCCGCCTGTGGTGCGCGCCTCGCGCCGCGCTCACGGCGTCGGCGCGCAGGCGGGGTAGCCCCCCGCACGGGGCGCGGCCGAGCCGGAGGAAGCCGGCGTCGGCGTGACCGGACGGCCAGTCCGGCCCGCCGGGTAGGGAGCGGGGACGACGGAGGCGTGGAGCTCGACGCGGCGGTTGAGCCGACGTCCCGCCGCGGTGCGGTTGCTCGCCACCGGTCGATCCGGGCCGACGCCGCGCACCTCGAGCTGCTCGGCGTCCGCGCCGAGCGCGACGAGCGCGGTCGCGAGCGCTTCGGCGCGCTCCCGAGAGAGCGCGAGATTGCGCCGGCGGCTCCCCGTCGAGTCGCTGTGCCCCTCGACGACGATGTGGAGCCACGGGCGCACGACGAGCGCGAGCGCGATGCTGTCGAGACGGACGCGCGAGGCGGGCGAGATCGCCGCGCTCCCCGGCTCGAACACGAGCCCCTCGAGGACGACGACCCTGCGCCGCTCCGTGAAGAGCACGGGGCAGTTCTCGCCGAGCTTGAACCGGGCGAGGATGCTCGCGTCGCAGTCGTCGAGCGATCGCGCGCGCTCGGCCGGCGGCGGCTCGGGCGGCGGCTCGGGCGGCGGCTCGGGCGGCGGCGGGGCGGCGTCCGGCGGACAGTCCGTCACCGGAGGTGCGCACCCGGCGGCGTCGACCGCCGTGCGCGACGGCGTCCCCGCGCACCGGTCGCGCCCGTTCGGCACGCCGTCGCCGTCGTCGTCGCGACGAGCGTCGGAGCGAATCAGGATGTCGACGCCCGTGATGCGGTCCCCGTCGGGGAGCGAGCGCACGGTGAATCGCGCGGTATCCGCCGTTCCGCCGAGCCGGCGGAGCACCGAGTCCGCGACCGTCACGAGGTAGTCGCCGGGGCGCAGCGGATACGCGGCGAACTCGCCGTCGTTGAAGGCCGTGACGACCCGCGTGCGCCCGGTGCGCAGCTCGGTGATCGCGACGGGCGCCGCGGGAAGGGCGCGGATGCCGCTCCGTCCCTCTCGGCGCACCGTGCCCTCCACCGTGCCGCCGAAGACGAGCGGGATGTCCACCGGCTGGAAGCGGTTGGGCCCGAGCTCCGCGGTCGTGCGCTCGGAGGCGGGGACCCAGAGCGGCGAGGGGATCGTGAGCGAGTCCACCTCGATCACGACCGGCTCGAAGGGAAGGATGTTCCAGAGCGCGTACCGTCCGCTCGAGTCGGCGATCGCACCCCGCGCGCCGATCCGCACGTAGCTCGACGGGACCGTCTCCTCGCCCGCGTCGAAGCGGCCGTTGCCGTCCGCGTCGACGTAGACGCGCCCGGTCACGCCGGCGCGCTGGATGGCGGATTGATGGCTGAGGGCGACGCGGCCGTCCGGTCGGTTCCAGACGATCGAGCCGGACGCGTACTGCGTCGCCGTGGTGCGCCCGCTCGGCGGCGAGTGCACGCTCGTGTAGCTGCGCACGGTCGGGAGCACGGCGGAGAGGAGGAGCGAGAGCGATGCGCCCCGCGTGCCGGCGAGCCAGTTCCCGCCGAGGTCGAGCTGCCAGACGGCGGAGAGCGTCTTCGACGTCCAGACCGACGCCGCGTGGAAGCCCTCGCCGTCGCGCCCCTCGATCATCGCGCGGAGGGTGACGCCGCGGAGGAGCGGGTGCGCGCCGGACGACGGGACGATCGCGGTCTCGAGCCCGGAGAAGATGTCGTCGCGCCGACCGTCGGCGAGCGTCTCCTGCTCGAGCCGCGCGTACGGGGTGATCCGCCCAATGCGCGTCTGCGTCGTCACGCCGACCCGGGAGCGCACGAGCCGTCCGACGGAGCGCTCGCTGATCTCGCCGGCGGCATCGACGAGCGTGGTGCGCGGCACGCCGCGCGGCCGCGGGAGCGCGAACGTCCCCGAGAGCGCGAGCGTCGAGCGCGCGACGCTCGGGCCGACGAGCACCGGGCGGTCGGGATCGAAGCGCGTCGCGCTGCCGGTGAGCCGGAGGAAGAGCGACGGACGGTACTGCACGAAGAGCCGCGCGTTGTCGCGCGCGAGGCCGGAGAGCTGCATCTGGAGTGCGTTCGTCACGCTCCCCGTGAGCGCCGCGTATCCCTGCGTGAGCCGGCCGAGCGAGTCGGCGCGCGTGTGGTCGACGCCGCCGCGCAGCGTCCAGCGGTCGGTGAGGCCGTAGCGCAGATCGAGGTTCGCCTCGGCGTCGCAGGGGGGAGCGGTGCAGCGCCCCGCGGCGAGCCCGTACTCCGCGCGTCCCGCCGGGAGGAGGTCGAGCGGGATCGAGAGGGAGCGATTGAACGCGATCTCCTCGCCGAAGGGCCCGTAGGCGACGAAGTCCACGGCCGTCTCGCCGTAGAGCGCGGGGAGCGTGACGCCGAAGCTTCCGTCGGTGCCGGTCGAGTCGATCGCGACGAGCTGCCCATCGCGATAGACCTCGAGCTGCCACCCCGGCGCGAGGCGTCCGCCGAAGTCGAGGGCGCTGTAGAGCGGGGGGCGGAAGAAGGGCGCGTTCGTCACCATCGCGCCGCGTATCGCGCGGAAGCGCGGCCCGGTGGAGTAGCCGTCGCCGAGTCGCAGCTGCTGCACGTGGGACGCGCCGCGCCAGACGCCGAGCCACGACAGCCGCTCCTGGACGGGGCCATCGCCGATCCCCGCGACGGTCGCCTCGAGCGCGCCGCCGAGGACGTTCGCGCCGGTCGAGAAGAGGTAGGTCGCGGCGCGCAGCGGCTTCGGGCCGCCGGCGCTGACCGCGTAGTCCACCACCATGCCGTCGAGCCGTGGCCGCTCGAGGCCGAGCGCGACCCCGCCCGCCGGTGCGCCGGCGAGGCGGCGCGGCGGCGCGAGGAAGCGCGCGCGGGCGCGCTGGCGCTGGAGGCGGCGTCCGACGGGGAGCGCGGCGGCGTTGGCGACGGTGGCCGTGAGCGACGACCAGTCGATGTCGATCGCGGCGCCGAGCGCGGCGCCGAGCAGCACGGCGGGGACGAAGACCTCGTCGTCCTCGGCGACGAGGACCTCGGGGCCGGCGCGTCGAACGCCGTCGACGGTGACGCCCTTCGACCCGGCGTCGAGCACGATCTGCGTCCCGCGCGGCTCGACGACGATTTCCAGGACGCCGTCCCGTCCGCGCGCGTAGCGCACCTCGGCGAGCTCGAGGAGCGCCGTCGCGGGAAGGAGCGCCTCGTCGTCCGTGCGCCAGGCGCGCACGGTGCGCGCGCCGACGCCGGCGATGCGGAGATCGAGGATGACCGGCTCGCGCGCGCGCATCTCCTGCGCACCGGCCCTCGTCCCGATGAGGGCGAGGGCCGGTGCGACGATCAGCAGGACGCGGAGCGCGCGGCGCACGGGCGGCGGTCAGCTTCCCGGCGGAGGGACGGTGACGACGACGGAGGCCCTGACCGTCGGGCTGGCGAGCACCGGCGCGCCGCGCAGGTCGTCCCGGTCGGTGTCGACCTGCACCTGGAGCGTGTAGCGGCCGGGCGCGAGCCCGCCGAGCGGGTAGCGGAAGCGGGGACGGAGCTCGTCGTAGAGGCCGATGAGCGTCTCGAACTCCGCCACGCGGCGGCCGGCGTCGTCGACGAGGGCGCTGCGGAAGGTGCCGAGGTACGCCGCCGTCCCCTCGCGCGCGAGGTGCGATGCGACGACGAGCGTGTCGCCGCGCACGTCGCCCTGCAGTCCCGTCAGGCGGACGCCCGTCTCGAGCGGTCCCTTGCGATACATGAGCGAGATCAGCGTGCGCACCGAGAGCGTCACGCCGACGGAGATCCCGCTCGAGTCGGGGTTCTCCACGGCGATGCGGCCGCCGTCGGACTGGATGACGAGCCGCGTCCAGTACTCGCCGTCGGCGAGGCCCTGCGGCGGGCGGGCGAGGAGGCGGATCGTCTGCCGCTGATTGGGGGCGAGGGTGATGCGGCGGGGGAACGCCTCGATCCACCCTGCCGCCGAGCGCGCCGCGGTGTCCGCGTGCTCGAACGTCGCGAGCGTGAGCTGGCCGGCGGAGTCGGTCACCGGGTAGCCGAAGAGCGTGGAGACGCTGACCTCGACGGGATCGGTCGAGGGGTTGTACACGTCGAACGCGCCGCTGCGCGTCCGGTGATCGATGAAGACGGCGTGCGGCGCGACGAGCACGCCCTGCCCGGCGACGAGGCGCGGGAGGAGGAGAGCCAGACCGAACAGCGCGAGGCGGAGCGGATGCGTCATGCCCCTGTGTAGGCGAGAGTGAGCGTGACCGGCGCGGTGTAGTCGCCGGCGGGAGTGTTGGCGGCCGGCTGGAGCGTGGCCCCGAGGAAGACGGAGCCGCGGCCGTTGTTGCTGAGCGCCGCCGTGAACGGCTGCGAGGGATCGAAGGCGACCTGGCTGCCGATCGCCTGCGCCTCGGACCATCCGGCGCTCGCCGGACCGAAGACGATCGGCACCGTTCCGCCGCCGGGCGACGTGAGCATCGTCGGCAGCGTGAAGGTGATCGTCACGTCGCTGCGGTTCGGACCGGTGATGTCGAACTGCCCGCTGCGGATCGCGTCGGTGCGCGCGACCGGCTGCGGGATGCCGGGGATCACCATGCCGAACGTGATGCCGCGGACGCCGGTGGCCCTCAGCGGACGCTGTGCGGCGAGCGCTGCGGGCAGAACGGCGACGAGGAGCGCGGCGAGGAGAGAGCGCGAGAGCGGCGCGGGCACGACGGCGGCGGGAGGGAGGAAGGCGACGAGGCCCCACTCGATGACGAGCGACGCCGCGTCGCGTTGCTCGCGGCGGAGGGGAAAACGCGACGGGGGCGCCGCTCGCGGCGCCCCCGTCGACACGCGGCGATCAGTTGCCGGTGTAGTTGACCTGGAGGCTCACCTGCCCCTGGTAGCTCCCCGCCGGTTGGTTGGCCGGGATCGCGGCGAGCGTCGCGCCGAGCCAGAGCTGGGCGGCGCCGCCGGCGGTGAGGTTCACGAGATTCGCGACGCCGGTCGCCGCCGATCCGGAGACGGCGCAGGCGGCGGCATCGTCGTCGTTGTCGACGCAGTACTGGAACGTGATCCCGAGGGTGTTGGCGCCGTCGCTGAGCGAGGCGGGCACGGTGGTGAACTGGAAGTCCACCTCCGCCGACGCGTAGCCGGACGCGACGAACTTCGCGCCGCTCGCCGGGGTGATCGCGGCCGGCGTCGTACCGGGGAAGACGTTGCCGAAGTCGATCGCGCCGCTCGAGAGCGTGAGCGTCAGCGGGGAGACGACGGTCGCGGTGGCGTCGACGTTGGCGGTGTTCTGGGCCTGCGCCGTGGTGGCGACGACGGCGAGAGCGAGAGCGGCGAGAAAGCGGCGCATATGGGACCCTCGAAGAGCGAGTTGGACGACGGAGTCGGGTAGTGTCGAGGCTGCCTTCGTCGCCGATACAACGAACGAAGCGTGCCTTCGTCACGTCTTTGTGCACCGACCAGTTTTCGAACAGTCGCGTCGGCACTCCGCGCCGGGCCGCGGGGGCGCGCCTCACGCCGTGGCCCGCTCGTCGCGGAGTCGAGTCTCGGCGGGGCGCCCGGACGCGTCGCGGCGGCCCGGCTCCGCGCGCCGGCGGCGCGACGATCCTCCCCGGCAGCGTACGCGCGCGCTCTCGCGCTTTGCGTCGCGCGTGGCAGAGTGCGGTGCGTGCGGTCTGGCCGCGGCATCCGGTGCGAGACATACTTGCGCCCATGCGATTCCTTCGGATTCCCGCACGACGTCCTCGCGGCGGCCACGCGTCGCGCGCGGCCGCGCACGTCGCGCTGCTCGCCCACGTCGCGCTGCTCGCCGCCGCCTGCGGCCCGCGCCCCGGGACGGCGCCGCGCCCCGCCTGGGACCTCCTCGTCACGAACGCGCGCATCGTCGACGGCACCGGCTCGCCGTGGACGCGCGGCATGGTGGCCGTGCGCGGCGACCGCATCGCCTACGTCGGCCCGGTGCTCCCCGGCGCGACCGCGGCTCGCGTCATCGACGCGGAGGGCATGGTCGTCGCGCCCGGCTTCGTCGACATGCTCGGCCACTCCGAGCTCAGCCTCCTGCGCAACCCGCTCGCCGAGTCGAAGATCTCGCAGGGGATCACGAGCGAGATCACGGGCGAGGTGAGCTCGGCGTGGCCGAACACGACGGCCGGCGAGGCGGATGCGGATGCGGAGCCGCCGCGATGGCGCTCGCTCGGCGGCTACTTCCACGTCCTCGACTCGATCGGGCACACGATCAACCTCGGCACGTACGTCGGCGCCGCGTCGGTGCGGCGGGCCGTGATGGGCGACGCCTCGCGCCGTCCCACGGAGGCCGAGATGCGCGCGATGGAAGCGCTCGTGGACTCGGCGATGCGCGACGGCGCGATCGGCTTCTCGACGGGGCTCATCTACCCGCCGAGCACCTTCTTCACGACCGACGAGCTGGTGCGCCTGACCCGGCGCGCGGCGGCGCACGGCGGCGGCTACGCGTCGCACATCCGCAACGAGGGGGACTCCCTCCTCGTCGCGATCCGCGAGGCGATCCGGATCGGCGCCGAGGCGGGGACGTGGGTGCAGATCCGCCACCTGAAGTCGAGCGGGGAGCGGAACTGGGGGCGCATGGTGGACGCGGTCGCGCTCATCGATTCGGCGCGCCGCGCGGGGCAGGACGTCACGGCCGACATGTACCCCTACGTGGCGAGCGGCACGGGGCTCGACGCGATCCTCCCGATCTGGGTGCAGGCGGGCGGCGACGACTCGATGCTCGTCCGCCTCGCCGACCCGGCCGTGCGCGAGCGGCTGCGCGCGGATGCGAGCGGGGGGCACTGGCGCCCGCGCGACCCATCGCAGGTGCTCGTCAACTCGACGCGCGCGGACTCGCTCGAGATCTACGAGGGCAAGCGCCTCGACGAGGTGGGACGGATGCGCGGGACGGACCCGTACGAGGCGGCGTACGACATCCTCCTCGCCGACAGCGGCCGGACGAGCGCGATCTACTTCACGATGTCCGAGGAGGACGTCCGGACGGCGATGCGGATGCCGTGGGTCTCCTTCGGGCAGGATGCCGGCGCCGCGGGCATCGACACGACGGGTCGGGGCCGTGGGCATCCCCGCGGCTTCGGCACCTTCCCGCGCATCCTCGGCCGGTACGTGCGCGAGGACTCGGTGTTGACGCTGGAGGAGGCGGTGCGCAAGATGACGTCGCTCCCCGCGCAGCGCGTCGGCCTCGATGCGCGGGGCGTGCTGAAGCAGGGGATGTACGCCGACGTCGTGGTCTTCGACCCGGCGGCGGTGATCGACCGCGCGACGTTCGAGCGCCCGCAGCAGCTGTCGGAGGGGATCCGCTTCGTCGCGATCAACGGTGTGCTGGTGCTGGACGACGGGCGCGTGACGGGCGCGCGCCCGGGACGCGCGCTCCGCGGCGCGTGGTGGAGCGCGCGGCACGACGCGCCGCAGCGGTGACCGCGCGCACGTCGCACGCCGGACGTGCCGCTCCGCCCGCGCTGCGCGCGAAACTTGCTTAGGGCTGTGAACCCTCCTGCGAGGAACTGGACATGGCGACGAAGAGAGCCGGGAAGCGTGGTGGCAAGCGATCGTCGGCGAAGAAGGCGGGCGCGAAGCGCGGCGCCGCGAAGCGGTCGGGCGCCAGGCGGACGGGCGCGAAGCGGGGCGGCGCGAAGCGGGGCGGCACCAAGCGCGCGGGCGGCGCCCGGAAGTCGTCGACGAAGCGTTCGGCAGGCGCGAAGCGCGGCGGATCCAAGCGCTCGACGGCCAAGAAGTCGTCGGCGAGGAAGTCGGCGGCGAGGAAGTCGGGCGCGAAGAAGGCCGGGGCCCGCAAGTCGTCGGCGCGGAAGCAGTCCCCGATGGCGCGCGTGAAGCGCGTCGTCTCCACCGTCGGCGAGCAGGCGGTCGCGGCGGCGGGCGCGATCGGCGACACCGTGACGAACGCCGCGAGCGATCTGCGGGATCGCGTCGAGAAGGCGTTCTGACGGACGGAGCACCGGATGCGAAGCGGGGGAAGCGTCGGCGACGCTTCCCCCGCTTCGCATCAGCTCCCGCCGCGCCCTACAGCGCCTTCACCTCGGTCACGAGCTTCGTCAGGCTCCCCTTCGCGTCCCCGAAGAGCATGCTCGTCTTCGGGTCGTAGAAGAGGTCGTTCTCGACCCCGGCGAAGCCCTTGCTCATCCCGCGCTTCATCACGATGACGCTCTTCGCCTTGTCGACGTCGAGGATCGGCATGCCGTAGATCGGCGACCCCGGATCGCTGCGCGCGGCGGGGTTGACGACATCGTTCGCCCCGATCACGAGCGCGACGTCGGCGCGCTCGAACTCCGGGTTGATCTGCTCCATGTCGTAGAGCTTGTCGTACGGCACGTTCGCCTCGGCGAGGAGGACGTTCATGTGCCCGGGCATGCGCCCGGCCACCGGGTGAATGGCGTACTTCACCTCCCCGCCCCGCCGCTCGATCAGGTCGGCGAGCTCGCGCACCTGGTGCTGCGCCTGCGCGACCGCGAGGCCGTAGCCCGGGACGACGATCACGCTCCGCGCGTAGGCGAGCTGGATCGCCGCGTCCTCCACCGAGACCGACTTCACGGTGAGCCCCTCGGCGCTCCGCCCCGACGCCGCGCCCCCGCCGCCGCCGAAGGCGCCGAACAGCACGTTCGTCAGGGAGCGGTTCATCGCCTTGCACATGATCTGGCTCAGGATGATCCCCGACGAGCCGACGAGCGCGCCGCTGATGATGAGGACGCTGTTGTCGATCACGAACCCGGTCATCGCCGCGGCGATCCCCGAGTACGAGTTGAGCAGCGAGATGACGACCGGCATGTCCGCGCCGCCGATCGGCACGACGAGGAGCAGGCCGAGGACGAGCGCGATGCCGACGATGCCGTAGAACGGCCAGAGGAGCGGCTCCGGCGTCGCGATCTGGTAGACGGCGAGGGCGATGACCGCGAGAAAGAGGAGCGCGTTCACCGCCTTCTGCGCCGGGAAGACGAGCGGCCGCCCGGGGAGGACCTCCTGCAGCTTGCCCCAGGCGACGAGGCTCCCGGTGAAGGTCACGGCGCCGATCAGGATGCCGAGCTGCGTCGTGATCGCCGTGTCGATCGGGACGACCTCGTTCATGAGCTCCGCGCGCAGGAACTCGGCGCCGCTGACGAGGAGGGAGGCCGCGCCGCCGAAGCCGTTCAGCAGCGCCACCATCTGCGGCATCGCCGTCATCTTCACCGCGCGCGCCATCCACAGGCCGACGCCGGTGCCGACGATCATCCCCGCGGCGATCGTCCCGAACGAGAGGATCTCACGGTCGAGGAGCGTGATGCCGATCGCGAGGAGCATCCCCGCGCCGGAGATGCGGTTGCCGTCGCGCGCCGTCGCCGGGCTGCCGAGGCGCTTGAGCCCGAGGATGAAGAGGACGGCGGCGACGAGGTAGCCGAGCTGCTCGAGCCAGGCGGGGATCACGAGCGGCCCCCGGACGGCGCGGCGGAGGCAGCGGGCGTCGCCGCGGCCGCCTGCGGCTCCTCCTTCTTCCGGAACATCGCCAGCATGCGGTCCGTCACGGCGTAGCCGCCGGCGACGTTCATCATCGCGAAGACGATCGCGAGGAAGCCGAGCACGGTGGAGATCCACCCGTAGTCGGCGCCGGCGACGATGAGCGCGCCGGCGATCGTGATTCCGCTGATCGCGTTCGCCCCGGACATCAGCGGCGTGTGGAGCGTCGGCGGCACGCGCCCGATGAGTGCGGCGCCGAGGAAGGTGGCGAGCGTGAAGATGACGATGCCGACGATCAGCTCTTCGGTCATCTGATGGCTCCTTCGTGGGTGACGCACATCGCGCCCGTGATCTCGTCGTCGAGCGCGACGACCGCCGCGCCATCCTTCACGAGGTGCTTGACGAACGTCTCGATGTTGCGGCTGAACATCTGGCTGGCATGCAGCGGCACCGTCGCGGGGAGGTTCACGGGACCGAGCACGACGACCCCGCCCTCGACGACGCGCTCGCCGGCGCGCGTCAGCTCGCAGTTCCCGCCCGACTCGGCGGCCATGTCGACGATCACCGCGCCGGGCCGCATCTTCCGCACGGCCGCCGCCGTGACGAGGCGGGGCGCGGGACGGCCGGGGATCTGCGCGGTGGTGATCACCAGGTCCTGCGTCGCGAGGTGCTCGTCGACGAGCGCCTGGGAGCGCGCCCGCTCCTCCGGCGTCTGCTCCTTCGCGTAGCCGCCGGCCGTCTCGGCCTCCTTCGACAGCAGCTCGTGCCCGACGAACGTGGCGCCGAGGCTCAGTACCTGCTCGGCCGCAGCGGGGCGCACGTCGTAGGCGGAGACGACCGCGCCGAGGCGGCGCGCCGTGGCGATCGCCTGGAGTCCGGCGACGCCCGCACCGAGGACGAACGCGCGCGCCGGCGCGAGCGTGCCGGCGGCGGTGGTGAGCATCGGGAGGAGCTTCGGCAGCTCGGCGGCGCCGACGAGGACCGCCTTGTAGCCGGCGACGGTCGCCTGCGAGGAGAGCACGTCCATCGCCTGCGCGCGCGTGATGCGCGGGACGAGCTCGAGGGCGAAGGCGGAGACGCGGCGGGCGGCGAGCCGCTCGATCGTCGGCTTGCTGGCGGCCGGCGCGAGGAGGGAGACGATGGCGCCGCCTTCGCGGAGGCGCGCGATCTCGTCGTCGGACGGACGCTGGACCTTGGTGACGAGATCCGCGCCGAGCGCCGCCGCGGCATCGCCGATCGTCGCGCCGGCGGCGGCGTACTGCTCGTCGGGAAAGCCGGCCTCCGCTCCGGCCGCGCGCTCGACCACCACGTCGATGCCCGCCTTCGCGAGACGGGCGACGCCGTCGGGCACGAGCGCGACGCGTCGCTCGCCGGGGACGGACTCCTTGGGAACGCCTATGCGCATCGCGGTGCGGACCCTCTCGGCTCGGGGCTTTCGGATGCGATCGATCGCCGGCGGCGCACGGCCGCCGGCGTCGCGCAGGAAGCTACCGGTCTTCGGTCGAGCCGCAACAGGGTAGACCCCGACGCGCCGTGGTGGCTATCCTCGCCGAGCGCCGAGCGCCGAGTGCCGAGCGCCGCGCTCCCCGCGCACATGGCGCTCCAGCCACTCCAGCGTGAGCTCGAAGACGCGCTCGCGCTGGCGGTCCACCGTCACGAGGTGGCCGCACCCGTCGAGCCAGACGAGGCGGCGCTCGGGCGACGCGATCCGGGCGTAGGCGCGCTCGGCGTCGGCCGGTGCGATCCGGTGGTCGTCGCGCGAGTGCACGACGAGCGTCGGCACGGCGAGCCCGGGGAGCGCATCGCTCGCCCGCTCGACGACGTGCAGCAGCTCGCGCAGCATCCGCCCGCCGACGGCGCCGTAGGCGCGGCTGCGCACGCGCTCCGACTCGTCGTGGATGGAGGCCTCGCTCCCGGAGACGACGAAGGGCGCGAAGGGACTCCAGAGCGCGTGGGTGAGCGCGAGCCGGCGCACCCGCGAGGGCATGCCCAGGTAGGGCGCGAGGAGGACGAGCGCGGGCACGGCCGGATCGCGCCGCGCGCAGAGCGTGGCGAGCGCCCCGCCCATCGAGAGCCCGACGATGGCAACGCGCTCGTGCCGGGCGCGGAGCGCGTCGTAGGCATCGTACGCGGCGCGCTCCCACTCGTCGGCGCGCGAGGCGGCGAAGTCGCGCAGCGTGCGGCCGTGGCCGGGGAGGAGGGGAGCGTGCACCGTCCACCCGCGTGCGTGCAGGGCGTCGGCGAGGTAGCCGAGCGTCTGCGGCGTGTCGCCGAAGCCGTGCAGGAGGAGCACGGCACCGCCGGCGCGGCTCCCCTCGCGCCGGATCTCGCCCGCCCCGACGATCACGCCCTCCGGCCCGAGCGGGAGCCGCGAACCGACCTCGCGCTCGAGCGCGCGCGCACGGCGGCGGCCGTGGGCGACGAGCAGGGCGAGGGCGAGGACGGGCAGGGCGAGCGTGAGCGTCACGAAGAGCCTCCAGTGCGAAGGACGTGCCCGGACCGGCGAACGTCAAATCGCCGGCGCGCGCG
>DASUSM010000017.1:0-10197 GCA_036375115.1 Gemmatimonadaceae bacterium
GTGGCCGCCGCCATCGCCCCCATCCCGACGAGGGCGTACGCCTCGGGGTGGAGCCCGAGCCCGGGGAAGAGCGCGTCGAGCGCGACGCCGACGGCGCCGCCGGTCGCCGCGCCGACGAAGAGCGACGGCGTGAAGACACCACCCGAGCCCCCCGCGTTCAGCGTGACCGACGTCGCGAGGATCTTGCCGAGCGCGAGCAGGGCGAGCGCCGTCCAGGTCATGCCGCCGAAGACGTCGAGGCGGAAGGCGAGGTGCCCGAAGCCGACGAGCTGCCCCTGCGAGAGGAAGACGAGGCCGCCGACGGCGAGCCCGCCGGCGAGCGGCAGCATCCACCCCGGGATGGGAACCCGCCGCACGAAAGAGCCGGTGGCGAAGTACGTCCGCACGAAGAGCACGGCGACGAGCCCGACCACGACCCCGAGCAGCGGATAGAAGACGAGGAGCTCGCGCTGGAGCGCGAAGCCGTACTCCATCGGGATCGGGAACGCCGGGTGGTTCCCGTAGAACGCGCGGACGACGACCGACGCGATGACGCTCGCGACGACGACGGGGGAGAAGCTCACGACGGCGAACGAGCCGAGGATCTCCTCGAGCGCGAAGAAAGCGCCGGCGAGCGGGGCGTTGAACGCGGCCGAGATGCCGGCCGCGGTGCCGGCGCCGACGAGGACGGTCACGCGCGAGGGGTGGAAGCGGAACGCCTTCCCGACGAACGAGCCGATCGCCGCGCCGAGCACGGCCACGGGCCCCTCGCTCCCCGCCGATCCGCCGGCGCCGAGCGTCACCGCGCTCGCCAGCGTGCGCGCGACGGCGGGGCGCGTCGGGATGTCGCCGTGCCGCCGCGCGACCGCGAGCTGCACATCGGGGACGTTGAGCCCGTCGTGCCCGCGTCCGAGGCGCCGCATGATCCACCAGGCGATCCAGAGCCCCGACGCCGTGAGCATCGGACGGTAGGCGAGGAAGTCGGCGCGCGAGAGGAACTCGCCCGGCAGGCGGTAGAGCCACTCGTAGGCGAGGTCGATCGCGGCGTAGAAGCCGACGACGCCGAGCGCGCCGAGCGCGCCGATCACCGCCGCGAAGCCGAAGAGGATCCCCTGCTCGCTCAGCCCGAGCGCGTTGAAGCGCTCGACCAGCCAGATCCACCCTCGTCCCGCGGCACGCGGGGCGAGCCACGCCGTGCGCAGCGGGCGCGGCAGGCCGCGTCTCACCAGCCGCGTCTCACCAGTCGCCGCGCCGCTCGCCGCGCCGCCAGATCGCGAGGAGGGTGAAGATGATCCCCCCGTTCCCGATGCCGAGCCCGCCCCAGAACGCCATCTTCCCGAGAGTGAGGTCCGTCGTGTGCGCGCTCCAGAGCACGAGGAAGATGCCGAGCGCGCACCAGCCGACGCAGGCGAGCGTGCCCCGCAGCAGGTCGCGCGTCCGGATCCGGTCCGCCTCCTCCTCGGACGCGGCGCGGCGCACGGACATCTGCTCGAGCAATTCCTTCGGCAGCGGCATCAGCGGATCATCGGGGGTCGGTCACTGGCAGCTCCACGCCGCCGGGTGCGCCGCGGTGGGGATCGCGTATCCCGTTCGCGGCAGGATCTCGAGCCCGCCGAGGACGAGCCCCCAGAGGACGACGAGAAGCGAGAGAAGGTGCGCCTTCGCCGTGCGATGGCGCCAGGTCCAGACGGCGCTCCAGACGCCGGCGAGAACGACGACCCCGACCGCGCCGAGGTACGCCGCGAGCCCCGCCCCGCACCGCGCGGAGTACGGCCAGAAGAGGATCGCGACGCCGACGAGCACGGCGAGGAAGAGCCGCGCGAGCGCTCCGAACGTCGAGGTCTTCTCCCGCTCCACGACGACGACCTGCTGCTGCGCGGGCGTCGCTCCGGCCGGCGGCGTGATCAGCTGGTCGTCCGAGATGGACTCGAGCTGCTTGTCGATCTTGGCGAGCTCTCTATCCCAGTCTGGCATCGGGGCCTCTCTGGTTGGCGCTCGGCGCTCGGCGCTCGGCACTCGGCGATGGTCTTTGGGGGGCCGGCGCGCGCGGGCTGCGCGCGTCAGCTCTCCCTCACCAACCCATAACGCTCGATCTTCTTGTAGAGATTCGACCGCGGCATGTCCAGCGCGCGGGCCGTCTCCGAGACGTTCCAGTCGAACTCGCGCAGCTTGTGCAGCAGGTACGCGCGCTCGGCGGCCTCCTTGAACTCCTCGAACGTCTTGATCTCGGTGAGCGAGCCCATGCTCGTCTGCTCGACTCCGCGCCGTCCGACGAGGCGGTCCACGTCGGCACCCGTCACGCGAGGGCCCGACGAGAGGATCAGCAGCCGCTCGACCGTGTTGCGCAGCTCGCGCACGTTCCCCGGCCAGTCGTACTCCTGGAGCCGCGCGAGCGCGTCGGGCGTGAGCGCCCGCGGTGCCATCCCCTCCCGCTCCGAGAGCACGTTCACGAAGTGCTGCGCGATGAGCGGGACGTCCTCGCGCCGCTCGCGCAGCGGCGGGACGTGCACGGGCACGACGTTGAGCCGGTAGTAGAGGTCCTCGCGGAAGCGCCCCTCGGCGATCTCGTTCTCGAGGTTCTTGTTCGTCGCCGCGAGCACGCGCACGTCCACCGAGACCGGCTTCGCGCTCCCGATGCGCGTGACGACGCCGTCCTGGAGGACGCGCAGCACCTTGGCCTGCGCGGCGAGGCTCATGTCGCCGATCTCGTCGAGGAAGAGCGTGCCGCGGTCCGCCTGCTCGAACTTCCCCGCGCGGTCGGCGATCGCGCCGGTGAAGGAGCCCTTCATGTGCCCGAACAGCTCGCTCTCGATCAGCTCCCCGGGGATCGCCGCGCAGTTCACCTCGACGAACGGCGCCTTCGCCCGCTGCGACTGCGAGTGGATCGCCCGCGCGACGAGCTCCTTGCCCGTGCCGTTCTCCCCCGTGATCAGCACGCGCGCCGGCGTCGACGCCACCTTCTCGATCTTCTCGATCAGCGCGCGGACCGCATACGAGCCGCCGACGATCTCGTAGCGCGAGGCGATCGACTGGCGCAGCCGCTCGTTCTCCTCCTGGAGGTCCAGGTGCGAGAGCGCGTTGCGCAGCATGACGAGGATGCGGTCGGTGTCGAGCGGCTTCTCGAGGATGTCGTACGCCCCGAGCTGCGTCGCCTCGACCGCCGTCTGGATCGTCGCGTGCCCGCTGATCATGACGACGATGGCGTGCGGATCGCGCTCGCGCAGCCGCCGCAGCGCCTCGAGCCCATCGATCCCCGCCATCTTCACGTCCATGAAGACGAGGTGCGGGCGGAACTTCTCGTACTCCGCGAGGCCATCCACCGCGTTCGCCGCGGTGTGGACCTCGTACCCCTCGAACTCGAGGAGCTGGCCGAGGGCGGCGCGAATCCCCTGCTCGTCGTCCACGACCAGGATGCGGCGGTTCATTCGACGCTCTTGAAGATGGTGACGCGGCCGTCGGTGATGTGCACGTCGCGGATGTACACCGGAACCTCGAGCGGGAGCCCGGCGGGGGCGAGCCCCTCGACCGGCGCGCCGCGGCGGATGCGCGTCATCAGGCGCGGGATGAGCTTGTCGGGGACGGGGAAGTCGCGCAACCGGATCTGCCGCACGCGGTACTCGGCGAGCCCCGGGCGCACGACGTGGAAGGTGCCGCCGATCTGGAGCGGCTCGCGCTCGCCGAGGAAGCCGCCGAGCGCGCCGAGCACCTCGGCGCCGCCGAGGTCGGCGGGGCGCACAGAGGCGCGCACGTGGTAGAGGTCCTCGATCACCGCCGCGCGGATGCTGTCGGCCGACGCGGGGAGCTCGCGCGCGATCTGGAGGAGGACGATCGAGCCGAGGTCGCCCGGCTCGAGCCGCAGCGAGTCCGGCCGCGCCGCCCGGGCGAAGCGCTCGAGCGCCGCGCGCGCCCGCGCCGCGCGGAGCTCGCTCAGCTCCTGCCATTCGACCCCGTCGCCCACCGCCGCGTCGCGCGGCTCGCCCCCGGCCCACTGGCTCCGCAGCCACCAGCCGAGGAGGATGGCGCCGACGACGAGGAGGAGGATGAAGAGCTTCCGCACGAGGCACCCCATCAGGCGGAGCGCAGGACGCCGGCCGCGATCCGCGTGTAGCGCGGCCCGCGCGGTCCCGGCTCGCTGCTCATCAGGTCCACCGACTCGACGTCGACCTCCTCGCGCAGCGCGATCCCCCGCGCCGCGCGCGAGATCGCGACGCGCGCCGACGGCGACTCGACGCCGCCGCGTGCGCGTCCGAGCGTCAGGTGCGGGCGGAACGCCCGCCCGTCGACCTCGTAGCCGAGTGCGGCGCAGGCGGACTCCACGTCGTGGTGGAGCAGCTCGAGGCGCGGCTCGGCGGCGATTCCGGCCCAGATGACGCGCGGCCGCGCGAGCGACGGAAACGCGCCGCCCCCCTCGATCACGATCGGCATCGGCGCGTGCCGGCCACCGATGCTCCGCAGCATCGCCTCGAGCGGCGCGACGTCGCCCTCCGGACGCTCGCCGAGGAACTTGAGCGTGAGATGCAGGCGCTCGGCGGGGGTCCAGGCGATGTCGGGGGCCGCCTCGCGAAGCGGCGCCGCCGCGTCGTGGATCCGGTCGCGCACGTCGGCGGGGAGGTTAATCGCGATGAAGATCCGCACCGTCGTCCGGAGCGTCGTCGCGCGAAGCCTCCGGCTCGTCGAGGAGCTCGAGCGCGAGGTGCGTGAAGCCGTGCTCGCGCGCGAGCACCGCGGCGCCGCGGCGGAGCGCCGCGTCCGCGAGCGCGCCCGCGAGGGCATCGGCGCCGCCGCGCGGGACGAGCACGGCGAGCGCGCCGCGCGCCTCGACGCGGCCGTCCACGCCGAGCGACCGGAGCGCCGCCTCGAGGCCGGCCGCGCTCATGCGCTCGTCACGCCGCCGAGCACGTTCAGCGACCCCGATCGGAAGCCGCGGAGGTCGAGCGCGACGCGCACGAAGCCCGCACTCCGAACCGCGTCGCGCATGCCGCGCAGCCCCGCGCCGGACATCCAGCGCGGCATCTCCGCCGCGGCGAGCTCGATGCGGGCGAGGTCGCCGTGGTGCCGCACGCGCAGATCCCCCTCGACGCCGAGCGCGCGCAGCGCCCGCTCGGCGCGCTCGATCTCGCGCAGCCGCCGGGGCGTGACCGGCGTGCCGTAGGGGATGCGCGAGGAGAGGCAGGGAGACGCCGGCTGCGCGTGCGTCGGCAGCCCGCGGGCGCGCGACAGCGCGCGGATCTCCGCCTTCGTGAAGCCGAGCTCCGCGAGCGGCGAGCGGACGCCGGCCTCCTCGGCCGCGGCCTTCCCCGGACGCCAGTCGCCGAGGTCGTCCGCGTTCGTCCCGTCCACGACGACGGCGAGGTCGCGCTCGATCGCCACCGGCGCGAGCCGCGACCAGAGCTCGCCCTTGCAGAAGTAGCAGCGGTTGGACGGGTTGGCGGCGTAGCGCGGGTCGTTCAGCTCGTCGGTGTCCACCTCGAGCACGGGGATCCCGACGCGGTCGGCGACGGCGCGCGCGGTCGTCCACTGCTCCTCCGGGTACGACGCGCTGCGCCCGATGACGGCGAGCATGCGCTCGGGACCGAGGGCATCGCGCGCGACGGCGGCGAGATAGACCGAGTCCACGCCGCCGCTGTAGCCGACGAGCACGGAGCCCTGCGCGTGCATCCAGGCGACGAGGCGATCCTCCTTCTCGCGGAGCGCGGCGGAGAGCGGCGACTGGAGGGCGGCATCGGCGGTCATGCCTCAAACGTAGCGTGCGCGGCGCGACCGGCGGAAGCCCGACCGTCGTCCGCGCGATCGCTCACCGCCGGGCGATAGCGCAGCGCCTCGGCGACGCTCGCGACCGTGACCGCCTCGTCGCCGTCGAGATCGGCGATCGTGCGCGCGACGCGCAGCACCCGGTAGTACGCGCGCGCCGAAAGCCCGAGCCGCTCCGCGGCCACCGCGAGCCGCTCGCGCGCCTCGCGATCCACGGGCGTGTGCCGCTCGAGCCAGCGGCCGGCGACGCGACCGTTGCAGCCGACGCCGAGCGATGCGTAGCGCGTCACCTGGACGGCGCGCGCGCGCTCCACGCGCTCGCGCACGGCGCACGAGCGCTCGGCGTCGGCGCGCGCGGCGAGATCGCGCACCGGCACGGCGTTGACGGAGACGTGCAGGTCCACGCGGTCGGCGAGGGGGCCCGAGAGCCGCGCGCGGTAGCGCTGCACGTCCGCCGCCGCGCAGACGCACCGCCCGGCCGGGTCGCCGGCGCGCCCGCAGGGGCACGGGTTCATCGCGCCGACGAGCGTGAAGCGCGCCGGGAAGCGCACGCTCCCGGCCGCGCGGGCGAGGACGACGTGCCCGTCCTCGAGCGGCTGGCGCAGCGCGTCGAGCGTGTGGCGCGGGAACTCGAGCATCTCGTCGAGGAAGAGGACGCCGAGGTGGGCGAGGCTCGCCTCGCCCGGCCGCGGCACCGAGCCGCCGCCGACGAGCCCGGCCGACGAGATCGTGTGGTGCGGCGCACGGAACGGCCGGAAGAAGGACGGCGCGCGATCGGGCGCGACGAGGCCGGCGACCGAATGGACGGCGATGACCTCGAGCGCCTCCGCTTCGCTCAGCCGCGGCAGGAGCGCGGCGAGGCAGCGGGCGAGCATCGTCTTCCCGCTCCCCGGCGGCCCGACGAGGAGCAGCCCGTGGTCCCCCGCCGCGGCGATCTCGAGCGCGCGCTTCGCGGCGCCCTGCCCGACGACGTCGCGGAGGTCGGGCGCCGGGTCCGGGCCGGACGGCGAGGTCGCCGGCGGCGGGGGCGGAGGCTCCGGGAGCGCGCCGCGGCGCAGCGCGTCCACCGCCTCGCGCAGCGACGACGGCGCAGAGAGCCGCGTACCGCTCACGAGGCGTGCCTCGGCGACGTTCCCGGACGGGAGGAGGAGCGTCGTCCCCGGGGTCGCGCCGACGTGCCGGGCGACGGGGAGCGCACCGCGGACCGGGCGCAGCGTCCCGTCGAGCGCGAGCTCCCCGACGGCGGCGACGTCGCGCACGCGTCCGGCGTCGAGCTGCCCGGTCGCGACGAGGAGCCCGAGCGCGATCGGCAGGTCGAGCGCGGTGCCCTCCTTGCGCGTGTCCGCCGGGGCGAGGTTGACCGTCGTGCGGCGCGGCGGGAGGAGGAACCCGGAGTTGACGATCGCCGAAGCGACGCGCTCGCGGCTCTCCTTCACGGCGCCGGCGGCGAGCCCGACGACGGTGAAGTGCGGCAGGCCGGGTGCGACGTCCACCTCGACCGCGATGTCGTACGCCTCGACGCCGGCGACGCCGGCCGATCGGATGGTGGCGAGCATTGCGCGACGCTGGCGCACCGGCGCGCCCGGCGCGGCATCGATTCACGTCCCGGCGCGGCGGGCGCTTGCCGCGCCCGCGGGGCGGGCCGTCCGCGACGGCGCCGCGCCGGCCGCGCCGCGCGGGTCACCCCGCGCCGGTGGGACGTCGCTCCGCGGCGCGCGGGAGCGTGAGCGTGAACGTCGAGCCGCGTCCCATCTCGCTCGTCGCGGTCAGGTCCCCGCCCATCGCGCGCGCGAGGTCGCGGCTGATCGCGAGTCCGAGCCCGACGCCGCCGTACTGTCGCGTGAGGCTCTGGTCCACCTGCATGAAGGCGTCGAAGATCCGGTCCACCTTGTCGGCCGGGATGCCGCGCCCTGTGTCCTCCACCTCGAGCCGCACGACGCTCGTGTCCGCCGACGCGCGCAGGACGATCCGCCCGCCGGGCAGCGTGAACTTCACCGCGTTGCTCGCGAGGTTGAGGAGGATCTGTCCCGTCTTGTCGGGGTCCGCGTGGACGCGCAGCTCCTCGTCAGTCGTCAGGCACTCGAACCGGATCCGCCCGGCGAGCACCTGGGGCCGGACGAGCGGCTCGACGCCGGCGAGGAGGTCGTTGACGAGGACGTCGGAGAAGTCGAACTCGAGGCGGCCCGCCTCGATGCGCGCGAAGTTGAGCAGCGAGTCGATGAGGCGGAGCAGGTGCTCCTGGCTGCCACGCAGCCGCTGGAGGTACTCGAGCTGCCGCTCCGTGGCGGGGCCGGCGATGCCGGTCACGAGCAGCTCGAGGTAGCCGGCGATCGCGTTGAGCGGGGTGCGCAGCTCGTGCGACATCATCGCCAGGAACTCGCTCTTCGCGCGGTTCGCGTTCTCCGCCTCGCGCCGCGCCTGCTGCTCGCGCTCGAGCAGCGCCACGCGCTCCGTGATGTCGGAGACGATGCAGACCGCGCCCGGCTCCGCGCCCTCGCTCGCCGGCCGCTGCGCGAGCACCGGCGCCGCCTCGACCGAGAACCACCGCTCCCCTCCTCGCGCCTGTCGGTGCACCGGCGCCGTCACCGCGCCGATGTCCTCGAGTGCGCGCCCGACCTCCTCGCCGAGCGCGTCGCCGAGCGCGTGCATGAGCGAGCGGCCGACGAGCTGTTCGGCGTCCTCGCCGGCGAGGCGCGCCCCGGCGGCATTCCCCCGCAGCACGCACCCGCGCTCGTCCACGAGGTAGACCCCCTCGGGGATCGCGTCGAACGTCGCCTGCCACTCGCGCGCCGCCTGTCGCACACGCTCCTCCGCGCGCCGCACGCGGAGCAGCGAGCGCACGGTCGCGACGAGCTCCGCCGGCTCGACGGGGTGCGTCAGGAAGGCGTCGGCGCCGAGCTCGAGGCCGTGCGTCCGCCACTGGCTCGTCGTGAAGCTCGCCGAGAGATGGAGGACGGGGATGAAGGCGAGCGAGGACTGGCGCTTCATCGCCTGGAGCACCTCGAAGCCGCTCTTGTCGGGGAGCCGGATGTCGAGGATGACGAGGTCGGGGAGCAGCTCCGCCTTGCGCAGCGCCTCCTCGCCCGACTCGGCCTCGATGACGCCGAAGCCCGCCTCGCGCAGCCAGTACGCGACCGCGTAGCGGTTCGCCTCGTTGTCGTCGACGACGAGGATCGTGCCGGCCGGGGGGCGCGACGCGTCAGGCATCTCTCACGGCCTCGGCCGCCGCGTCGGCTCCCTCGCGCTTCTCGGGGAGACGGCGCGGCACACGCAGGGTGAAGGTCGAGCCGGCGCCCCGCTCGCTGTTCACGGTGATCGTGCCGCCGAGGAGCTTCGTGAGCTGGCGCGAGAGCGGCAGCCCGAGCCCAGTCCCCTTCACGCGGCGCTGGAGCGCGTTCTCGAGCTGCGTGAACTCCTCGAAGATCCGCTCCTGGTCGGCCACGTCGATGCCGATCCCGGTGTCGGAGACGTGGAAGACGACCGCGTCCGCCGCCCCGTCGCGCTCGACGCGCACGCGCACCTCGCCGCGCTCCGTGTACTTCAAGGCATTCGAGACGAGGTTGCGCACGACCTGGGCGAGCCGCCCCTCGTCGGTGTGCATCGTGATCGGCTCGTCCGGCGCGTCCACGACGAAGGCGACGTCGGGCGAGGTCGCGATCGGCCGGAACATCCCGCGCAGCGCGGCGAGGAAGTCGGCGACCGCGAACTCCGACGGCCTCAGCTCCGTACGCCCGGCCTCGATCTTCGCGAGATCGAGGAGGTCGTTGACGATCTCCGACATCGACTGCGCCGTCTTGCCGATGAACTCCGCCTGCCGCCGGTGCTCCGAGGTGAACTCGGTGCCGAGCGAGCCGAGGAGGATGCGCGAGAGGTTGACCATCGTCGCGAGCGGCGTGCGCAGCTCGTGGCTGACGTTGGAGAGGAAGCGCGTCTTCTGCTCGGAGGCGACGCGGAGCGCCTCCGCCTTGTCGTCGAGCTCCGCGTAGAGGGCGAGCACGCCGCGATTCGTCTCCTGCAGCTCGAGGTTCAGCCGCTCGATCTCCACCTGTCGCGCCCGCAGTTCCTCGAGCGCGCGGAGCAGCTCCTGGTTCTGGGCCTGCACCTCGTCGAACGGCGTGCGCGAGGCGTGCCGCAGGACCTCCTCGGCGACTCGCTGCAGCGACTGCACGGTCTGCGGCGGCGTCGCCGCCGGCAGGTGCCGCCCGACGGTCACCGTCGTGCCGCGCCCTGGCGCGCTGTCGATCGTGAACGTGTCGCTGATCCGGCGCGCGCCGGCGAGCCCGATCCCCATCCCGGACGGCGAGCGGTAGCGCCCCTCGAGCACGGCGGCGAGGTCGCGGATCCCGGGGCCGGCGTCGGAGACGCGCGCGACGAGCGTCCGGCGCGCGGCGTCGCCCGAGGCCGGCTCCTCGACGCCGAAGTCGACGCGGCCGCCGCCCGCGTAGCGCACGGCGTTCCGGGCCAGCT
>DASUSM010000018.1:0-6294 GCA_036375115.1 Gemmatimonadaceae bacterium
AGCGTCCGGATGATCGCCGCCCTGCCCCTCAAGTTCCACACCCCCCCGCGCGGGCGCTCCTCACCACTCGCTGACAGCGGCGTCTCCGGCGCCCTGTTAGCTTCCGGGGCCGTGGTCACACGGAGCCGGCCGGCGTCGCGGTGGTCGTCCGCGTCGCAGCGTTTCTGCGGCTCGCCGCGTTCTCCCTGCCGATGCGCCCACACCTCGCCGCGGGCATTGCCCTGCTCGCCCTGCTCCTCCCGCCGGCCTCCCGCGCCGCCGGCGCTCAGCAGCCGCTGGACACCATCCCTCTCTCCCTCGACGACGCCGTCGTCCGCGCCCTGCGCATGGGAGACGAGACGCGCGTCGCCGCGACGCAGGTCGAGCTCGCCGATGCGCAGGTCGCCCTCGCGCGCGCCGGCGGACTGCCGCAGCTCCGGGTGAACGGCAACTACACGCGCACCTTCGAGTCGGCGCGCGGCCAGGCGGTCGGCAGCTTCTTCGCGCAGACCAACACCTACTCGGCGAGCGCGCGCTTCGACCAGACGATCTTCCAGGGCGGCCGCGTCTTCGCCGCCTCGCGCGCCGCCTCGCGCCTGCGCCGCGCCGCCCGCCTCACCGAGGAGGAGACGCGCGCCGAAGTCCAGCTCGACGTCGTGCGCGCCTACCTCGTCGCCCTCCTCGCCGACCGGCTCGCCGAGATCCAGACGACGAACGCCTTCCTCGCCGGCGAGCGGCTCTCGCAGGTCGAGCGCCTCGAGCAGGGCGGGCGCGCGGCGCGCTACGACGTGCTCCGCGCGCGCGTCGAGCGCGCCAACCTCGAGCCCTTCGTCGTCCAGGCGCGGAGCGCGCGCGAGCTCGCCGAGCTCGAGCTGAAGCGGCTCCTCGACCTCCCCGTCGAGCAGCCGCTCCGCCTCACCACGCGGATCGACAGCGCCAGCGTCGGCGGCATCCTCGCGGCGGTCGAGGGGCCGACGCTCGTCGCTGCCGGCGCCGCGGACGATGGCGCGCCGACCGGCGGCGCGGCGACCGCCGCGGCGGCCGGCGTGGCGCCCCAGCCGCTCCCCGACCGCCCTTCGATCCGCGCCGCGGAGCTCGTGCTCGGCGCCCGGCGCGCCGGCGTCGCTGCCGCGCGCGCCGACTGGCTCCCGACGATCTCCGTCTTCGCGCAGGCCGGATACGGCGCCTTCCCGAACACCGGATTCCCGCGCGGCTCCGGCGTCACGTCGGTGGACACGATCCCCTGCGTCTACACGCCGATCGATCCGAGCTTCCGCTGCACCCGGTCGAGCAACAACGGCGGCTGGTTCTCCGACCAGCTCGCCGGCGTCCAGTTCAGCTGGAACCTCTTCGACGGCTTCCGCACGAAGGCGAACATCGATCTCGCGAAGGCGCAGGAGCGGCTCGCGGCGACGATGCTCGAGCAGGAGCGCGAGCGCGTCGCCCTCGAGGTCGCCGCCGCGCGCGCCGGGCTCAGGAGCGCGCAGGCGATCTACGCCGCGCGCCGCCAGAACGCGACCGAGGCCGGCGAGGCCTTCCGACTCGCGTCGCTGCGCTTCGACCGCGGCCTCGGCACGCAACTCGAGGTCTCCGACGCGCAGCTCGCGCAGCTCACCGCGCAGACGAACGAAGCGCAGAGCATCTACGACCTCTACTTGGCCGCGGCGGAGCTCGCCCGCGCCCTCGGACGGCCGGTGCCGCTCCCCGCCGACTCGGCCACACCCACTCCGCTGCGAACCACCGATGCCCGTTGAGCGCTCGCTGGCGCCCGCCGACCGCGCGGCGCGCCGTCTTCCTCCGCCATCTCTCGTCCGGGCGCTCCTCGCGCTGCACCTCGCCGTCCTCGCCGCCTCCTGCGGCGGCGACGCCCCCGAGGCCAATGCCGCGCCCGGCGCCGCGGGCGGCCGGGGTGCCGGCCCGACGGTCGTCCTCGCCGCCGGCGACGTGGCGACCGTGGGACGCGCCACGCTCGAGGAGGGAACGCCGATCACCGGCGACCTGCTCCCGATCGAGCGCGTCGAGGTGCGGGCGCGGATCGAGGGGGATCTCGTCGGCGTCTACGTGCGCGCGGGCGACCGCGTCGCGCGCGGCCAGCTTCTCGCGCGCTTCGAGGCGAGCGAGCAGGAGAGCGACCGCCGCAGCGCCGAGGCCGACCGTGTCGCCGCCGAGAGCGACCTCGCCAACGCGCAGTGGAATCTCGAGCAGGCGCGCGAGCTCTTCACTGCCGGCGCGATCCCCGAGCGCGACGTGAAGACCGCCGAGCAGGCGATGGCCACCGCCCGCGCCCGGCTCGCCGCCGCCGAGGCGCGGCTCCGGGCGACGAGCTCGCTCGCCTCGGACACGCGCGTCACCGCGCCGACCGCCGGCATCGTCGAGCGGCGCGACGTCGAGAACGGGGAGCGCGTGGCGCGCGGCGCGGCGCTCTTCACGATCGTCCGCAACGACGTCCTCGAGCTCGCCGCCGCGGTCCCCTCGCGCCGCGCCGCCGGGGTCGTGCCGGGGCAGCTCGTGCACTTCACCGCCGACGGCCGCGAGTTCGACGGGCGCGTCGCGCGCGTGAGCCCGACGATCGACCCGGCGACGCGCGCGATCACCGTCTACGTCCAGGTCCCGAACGCGAGCGGCGCGATCAAGGGGAACACCTCGACGACGGGTCGCATCATCGGCCGCACCGTCGCCGACGTCCTCGCCGTCCCCGCCGCGGCCGTCCGCCAGCCGCAGGACTCCACCGGCTCCTCCTACGTCTATCGCATCGCGAACGACGTCCTCGACGTCGCCGAGGTGCGGCTCGGCGCCGTGGACGAGCGCCGCGGCCTCGTCCAGGTGGTCTCGGGGCTCAGGGAGGGGGATCGAATCGTCGTCGGGAACGTGGGGACGCTGGGGAAGGGAATGGCGGTGCAGGTGGCGGGGGCGGGAAGTGAGTAGGGACCAGGTGTGGGGTGTCGGGGATCGGCTGGGGACCGGGGACCGGAACTGCAGGGACCTGGGACCCGGGACCGGAACTGCAGGGACCTGGGACCGGGGACCGGAACTGCGACGATTCGCCCTGGTCCCTCCTCGTCCGCCTCTCGCCCCGCCGTCCCCCGCCGTTTCCACCCCTCCGGTCCCCGGTCCCCGGTCCCCAGCCGGTCCCCCACTCCCCCGCTGATCCCCGGTCCCCGCTGGTCCCCGGTCCCCGCTGATCCCCATGTTCCTCTCTGACATCTCCATCAAGCGCCCCGTCTTCGCCACCATGCTCATGGCGGCGCTCGTCACGCTCGGGGTCGTGTCGTACCAGCGGCTGGCGATCGACGAGTACCCGGACATCACCTACCCGGTGATCATCGCGCAGACCGCGTGGCTCGGCGCCTCCTCGGAGGTGATGCAGCGCGAGGTCTCGAAGCCGATCGAGGAGGCGCTCAACACCGTCCAGGGGCTCAAGGAGATCGGCTCGACTTCGCTCGAGGGGAGCTCGATCGTGCGCCTCCAGTTCAACCTCGACGTCGACGTCGCCGAGGCGCAGCAGGACGTGCAGGCGAAGGTCGCCCGCATCCGCCGCACGCTGCCGGAGGACATCGAGGACCCGATCATCCTGCGCTTCGACCCGAACGAGCGGCCGATCATGTCGCTCGCCGTGCAGAGCGATGCGCGGCCACTCCGCGAGCTGACCGACCTCGCCGACGAGGTGATCTCCACGCGCATCGAGTCGGTGCCCGGCGTCGGCGGGGTCAACGTCGTCGGCGGGACGGAGCGGCAGATCCAGATCCTCCTCGACCCCGACGCCATCCGCGCCTACGGCGTGAGCCCCGAGCAGATCGTGCAGGCGCTCCAGCGCGAGAACCAGGAGGTCCCCGCCGGCCGCATCGAGCGCGGCGACACCGAGCGGCTGATCCGCGTCACCGGTCGCATCGTCGACCCGAAGTCCTTCGCGGACATCGTCGTCGCGATGCGCGCGAGCCCCGGGGGAGCGGCCGTCCCGATCAGGCTCGGCACGCTCGGCACCGTCGTGGACGGGATGGCGGAGAAGCGGAGCTCGACCCAGATCAGCGGCGCCGACGCCGTCGGGCTCGACATCCTCAAGATCTCCGGGTCGAACACCGTGCAGGTGGCCGACGCCGTGCGCGGCGTCGCCGCCGAGCTCGAGCGTCAGCTCCCGGGCGACGTCCGGCTCACCGTCATCCGCGACGACTCGCAGCGCATCCGCGAGGGGCTCCACGACGTGCAGCTCACGCTCGTCCTCGGCGCCCTCCTCACGATCCTCATCATCTACTTCTTCCTCAACTCCTGGCGCTCGACGGTCATCACCGGCCTCACCCTCCCGGTGAGCATCATCTCGGCCTTCTTCGGGATGTGGGTGTTCGGCTTCACCGTCAACACGATGACGCTGCTCGCCCTCTCGCTGGCGATCGGCCTCCTCATCGACGACGCCATCGTCGTGCGCGAGAACATCGTCCGCCACATCGAGATGGGGAAGGACCACCACCGCGCCGCGAAGGAGGGCACCGACGAGATCGGCCTCGCGGTGATGGCGACGACGCTCGCGGTCGTCGCCGTCTTCGTCCCCGTCGCGTTCATGGGCGGCCAGATCGGCAAGATCTTCTTCCAGTTCGGCGTCACCGTCGCCTTCGCGGTGCTCGTCTCGCTCTTCGTCTCCTTCACGCTCGACCCGATGCTCTCGAGCGTCTGGCCCGACCCGGAGGTCGTCCACGGCGAGGCGGAGCTCGCCGAGGCACGCCGGACGGCCGGCCCGGTCCGCCGCGTCGCCTTCGCCTTCAACGACTGGTTCGATCGCGTCGCGGAGCGCTACCCGCCACTGCTCCGCTGGGCGCTCCACCACCGCGCGTGGGTCGCCGCCGGCGCGAGCCTCTCCATCCTCGTCGCCTTCCTCCTCCTGCCGCGGCTCGGCTTCACCTGGATGCCCGACTACGATGGGAGCGAGTTCACGGTGAACTTCCGCACCGCGCCCGGCTCCAGCCTCGACTACACGGTCGGGAAGGGGCGGGAGATCGGCCGCATGCTCGAGCAGCGCCCCGAGGTCGAGTTCACCCGCCTCTCCGTCGGTGGCGGGTTCCGCGGGACGCCGAACAACGGCAGCGTCTACGTGCGCCTCGTGAAGCCGGACGCGCGCGGGAAGTCGCAGGAGGAGATCACGACCGAGGTGCGCGGCGCGCTGCGCGGCATCCCCGGCGTCCGCCCCTTCATCACCGGGTCGCAGACGATCTTCGGCGGCTGGCGGCAGCCGATCATCGTGCAGATCCAGGGGCCGGAGCCCTCGCGCCTGAAGCTCGCCGCGGCGCGCGTGCTCGAGGGGATCCGTGACGTCCCGGGCGTCGCCGAGCCGAACTCGAGCGACGACGGCGAGCTCCCCCAGCTCGATGTCGTCGTGGACCGCGAGGCCGCGTGGTCGGCGGGACTCGGCGTCGGCAGCATCGCCGCGACGCTCCAGCCCCTCTTCGCCGGACGCCGTGCGACGCAGTGGGAGGACCCGCTCGGCTACTCGCACGACGTCGTCGTGCAGTACCCGTCCTCGCTCCGCGACGACCCCGAGAACATCGCGACGATCCCCGTGCCGAGCACGAACGTCGATCCGGCGACGGGGCGCCCGCGGATGGTCCCCCTCGCGCAGGTCGCCGAGGTGCGGCCGGGGATCGGGCCGCAGGCGATCGAGCGATCGTCGCTCCAGCGACAGATCTCGATCTCCGCCGGCGTCCTTCCCGGCCACACGATGGGCGACGTCGCCGCCGCCGTGCGCGCCCGCGTGGACTCGCTCGGGCTCCCGCCGGGGTACCGCGCCGTCTTCAGCGGCGACGTCCAGAACCTCGAGGAGACGAAGGGCTACGTCCTCGAGGCGATCCTCCTCGCCGTCGTGTTCATCTACCTGATCCTCGCCTCGCTCTTCGGCTCCTTCACGCAGCCGCTGGCGATCATGCTCTCCCTCCCGCTCAGCTTCATCGGCGTCGCGCTCGCGCTGCTCGTCACCGGCGGCAACCTGAACGTCATGACGATGATCGGCATCATCATGCTGCTCGGGCTCGTCACGAAGAACGGGATCCTGCTCGTGGACTTCGCCAACCAGCAGCGCGAGGCGGGGATGGATCGCGAGACGGCGCTCCTCACCTCGGCCCGCATCCGTCTCCGCCCGATCATCATGACGACGGCGGCGATGATCTTCGGCATGCTCCCGCTGGCGCTCGCCATCGGCGAGGGCGCGGAGCAGCGCGCGCCGATGGCCCACGCGGTGATCGGCGGGCTGATCACCTCGACGCTGCTCACCCTCCTCGTCGTCCCCGTCGTCTACGCGACGCTCGAGGACGCGGTGCGCTGGCTCGCCGGCCG
>DASUSM010000019.1:0-20334 GCA_036375115.1 Gemmatimonadaceae bacterium
GCCTTCGGTACCGTGATCGTGACGCGCGCGCGCGTCACGTCCGACGCGAGCACCGAGCTCGTCACCTGGGTGCCGTCCGTCTTGAAGTACTCGAAGAGGATGTCGCTCACCGGATAGGCGAACGGCTGGTCCGCGCCGCCCGCCTTCCATCGCACGTAGAGCGTGTCGTTGGAGAGCCGGATCTGGACGTCCTCGAGGTTGCCGGCGACGGTGCCGTCCGCGGGGTTGTAGTCGCTGCGGACGCGCACGTTGTTCGACGTCGCCTGCGAGAGCGGGTTCGCGTCGATCACGCCCACGCCGTTGCTGTACGGATTCGCCCGCCCGTTCTTGAGCACGCGCGTGACGAGCATCTCCACGCTGCGGAGCGTCTCGCGCGCGGCGACGATCTTCCGCTGCTCCGTGTAGCCGCGCTGGACGCGGAGGACGGTGCCGAAGAGCGCGGTGCTGATGATCCCGAGCAGGACGATCGAGATCAGCACCTCGATGAGGGTGAAGGCGGGACGGGCGTGGCGGCGCATGGTGGCCTCTACATCTGCACGAAGGTCGTGAAGTCGAGCCGCTTCACCTGGTACGACACGTCCGCCTTCGGCAGCACCCGCACGGTGATCTGCCGCGTGCCGGCGACGCCCGTCGAGACCTGCCAGCGGCGGTAGTACCGGGCGCCGGTCACGAGCGTGACCGAATCCGCATAATTGGCGACGATGGAGGTCAGCGAGCCGCCGAGGTCGAGGTTCGCCTTCAGTGCGGCGGTCGAGGTCGGCGACGCGTACGAGCGGAGCTCCTCCAGCTTCGCCTCCGCCAGCGACGTCATCTCGTTGCGCGTCACGGAGAGACGCTGGAGACGAAGGCTCGCCGCGAGCACGCCGGCCATCGCGAGCGTGCCGACGGTGAGCATGACGATGGCGAAGAGGAGCTCGACGAGCGCGAAGCCGGCGCGCGGCCGAGAAGCGGCGCGCCCGCTCGCGCCGCGACGGCGCCCGGGGGTGCGGAGAGCGCTCATTGCACGACCGCCAAGCCCGAGGCGAGGAGGACCACCGTCTTCGTCCCGCCGTGGGACTCGAGCTGGTAGGCGCCGGTGCCGACCAGAACGGGCCCCAGCGGCTCGAAGCGCGCGGAGTCGGGCGAGGAGACGAGGAAGGTGATGCCGCCGGGGAGCGGGCGCACCTCGAGGTCGCCGACGCGGTAGCCGGAGGTGCCCTCGAGCTTCAGCGTCACGGGCGCGTTCGACATGATCGCCTCGGTGCGCGCGCGATTGAAGTCCTGTACGAGCTGCCCGGCCGCGCCATCGAGGTCGAGCTGACTCCTGATCGCCGAGATCTTCGGGAAGGCGAACATGAGCGCGATCCCGATCATCACTACGACGAGCATCATCTCGGGCAGGGTAAAACCGGATCGGTCGCGTCCCATCCTTGCCTCCTCGATTTCGCGCATGCGGTCGAAGCGACCGGTACAGGCGACAGAACTCTTCGAATGATGGCTTTCGTGAGGGGTTTCCAATGCGAGGACGAAGGCGAGTCTCGTGCCCCGACTCAAGCCGTTGATGCGCAACGAGATGAGGCATTCTCACCACGTGTTTTGTGCCGCACTTCGCAACGGGACTGGCAGATCGCCCTGTGCACTCGCTACACTGTCGTGTAATCGTACAGCGCGCGGAGCCGTGCGAAGGGCAAGACGTCCCGGGTCGCGCGAGCGTAACGGCGCGGCGAGCGACGTCGCCCGCGGTCCGCGAGTGCGGCCTGTCGGGGCGCGCACAACTTGCAGATGCGACTACGCTCACCCCGTGGAGGACCGCATTGCCCGAGCTGCCGTTCGACCCGAACGAGCCCGACGAGCCCGACGAGCCCGACGAGTCCGACGAGGAGGGTGAAGAGCCCTCCGACGATCTCGACGTGCAGGGGCGGCGCGCGGTCTTCGTCGCCACCGCCGAGCCGGTCCCGCTCACCGTCGCCGCCCTCGACGACCCGCGCGCGCCCGAGGGGAGCGCGCTCGCGTCCTACATCGACGGCCGCCTCGTCGCGCGCTGCGCGATGCCGCGCGGCTCGATCGACCGGCTGATGGAGCTCGGTCTCCTCGAGCACCCGGTCCCGCTCGGCCTCGTCGCCTTCGAGGCCGAGCCGGGGCTCCAGTGCCGGCTCCTCGCGCTCGTCCCCGCCTCGGACATCGAGGAGGAGGAGACGGCGAACGAGCCGTGGCGCGAGAGCGTTCCCTCGTTCGAGGAGCGCATGGCGGCCGACGGCGACGGCGAGGGCGAGAACCCGTCCTTCGCCGCGATCCTCCTCGGCAACATCGTGCGCTTCGACCGCGACCGCCGGCACCGCGACAGCCTCGTGCAGGAGGCGATCGACGTCCTCCAGCGCATCGTCGGCGGCGGCGCGCCGCTCTCCGACGCCGACGCGAAGGCGATCGACGACCTCCTCGACTCGCTCTGAGCTCTCACCCGGTTCCCATGCACCTGCTCCGAACGACCACGCTCTTCGGCGGGCTCGCGCTCGCCGCCGGCTGTGCCACTGCTCCGCGCCAGGCGCCGGAGCCGCTGCCCGGCACCCGAACCGAGCAGCGCGCCGCGCCGCCGACCGACTCCATCGCGCCCCCCGCGGACTTCGCGCGCGCGGTCGCGAGGGGGACGCGCACGGCGACCGGCGAGCCGGGACCGCGCTACTGGCAGCAGTGGGCGAGCTACGCGATCGACGCGCGTGTCCTCCCCGCCGCGAAGCGGCTCGAGGGGATGGTGCGCATCGCGTACTTCAACCGCTCCCCCGACACGCTCGCCAGCCTGCACGTCGACCTCACGCAGAACGTCCACGGTCCCGACGCGATCCGCAACGAGCCGATGGAGCAGACCGGCGGGATCACGCTCGGGCGCGTCGCGGTGAACGGGCGCGCGGTGCCCGACGACGCGAGCACGGGCGCGCGCTACCAGGTGGTCGGCACGCGCCTCGTCGTCATCCCGGCGATGCGCGTTCTTCCCGGCGACTCGGTCACGCTCTCGATCGGCTTCGGCTTCGAGATCCCGCAGGCGGGCGCCGGCGGCCGCATGGGCTACGACGGCGACGATCTGTTCTTCCTCGCCTACTGGTATCCGCGGATGGCCGTGTACGACGACGTCGTCGGCTGGCACCCCGATCCGTTCCGCGGCACGGCGGAGTTCTACCACGGGTTCGGCCGCTACGAGTACACGGTCGAGGTCCCCGAGGGCTGGGTGGTCGTCGGCACCGGCGAGCTCGCGAACGAGCGCGAGGTGCTCGCCCCGGCGGTGCGGGAGCGGCTCGCGCAGGCGGCGGCGAGCGACACCGTCGTCGCCGTGATCTCCGAGGCGGACCTGCGCGGCCCGGTGACGGTGCAGGGGCCCGGCACCACGCTCCGCTGGCGCTTCCGCGCCGACAGCGTGCGCGACGTCGCCTTCAGCGCGACGCGGGCATCGGTCTGGGACGCGGTGCGCGCCTCGGTCGGCGACCGCGACGGCGACGGCGACGAGGACTTCACGCGCGTGGACGCGATCTACCGCCCGACGGCGACGCGCTGGCGCGAGTCCGCGCGGTACGGCCGGCACGCGATCACCTTCCTCTCGCGCTGGCACGCCCTCCCCTATCCGTGGCCACACATGACCTCGGTCGAGGCGCGGCAGATCATCGGCGGCGGGATGGAGTACCCGATGATGACGCTCATCGGCGACTACGCCGCCTCCACCGACACGGGGCTCTACGGCGTGACGGCGCACGAGTTCGCCCACATGTGGGTCCCCCTCCTCGTCTCCACCGACGAGCGGCGCTACTCGTGGATGGACGAGGGGATGACGGAGTTCGTCGAGCAGCTCGCGAAGGAGGACTTCTACCCCGGGACGAACTTCATCCGCGGCGAGCAGGACGCCTACATCGGGTTCGCGCTCACCGGCGGCGAGGGGCCGATCCTCCGCTGGTCGGACTTCCACTACTCGCCGAACGCGTACACGATCGCCTCGTACTACAAGCCGGCCAGCGCGCTCGCCGCCCTGCGCGGCGTGCTCGGCGAGCCGACGTTCGAGCGCGCCTACCGCGCCTTCGTGAACACGTGGAAGTACCGGCACCCGTACCCGTGGGACTTCTTCAACAGCATCGAGCGGGTGAGCGGCCGCGAGCTCGACTGGTTCTGGCGCGCCTGGTACGCTGAGACGTGGACGCTCGACCAGGCGATCGAGAGCGTCACGGCCGGCGACGACGGCACACGCATCGTCGTCGCCAACCGCGGGCGTGCGCCGATGCCCGTGCGCCTCGCGATCACCCGCGAGGACGGGGAGGTGATCCGCCGCGAGATCCCGGCGGACGTCTGGCTGACGGGCGACCGCACGACGACGCTCGACCTCCCGGCCGGCGCGGCGGTGACGCGCGTCGAGATCGATCCGGAGCGCGTCTTCCCCGACGTGCGCCGCGACAACAACGTCTGGCGGCGATGACCGGACGTCGCTCGCGCCGGCGCGCCGTTCGCGCCGGCATCCGCGGCGCGGGCATCCTCCTGCTCGTCGCGGCGGGAGCCTGCGGCGTGTCGCAGGACGAGGAGCTCGCGCTCGGCGAGCAGACGGCGCGCGAGGTCGAGGCGCAGCTCGAGATCGTGCGCGACCCGGCGATCGCCGGCTTCATCCAGGAGCTCGGCGACTCGGTCGCCGGGCTCACCGCGCGTCCCGAGCTGCCGTGGCGCTTCTCCGTCGTCAACGCGGCCGAGGTGAACGCCTTCGCCATCCCCGGCGGCCACATCTACGTGAACCGCGGGCTGATCGAGCGCGCGGCGAAGCTCGACGAGCTCGTCGGCGTCCTCGGCCACGAGATCGCGCACGTCACGGAGCGCCACTCCGCGGAGCAGCTCGAGTCGCAGCGCACGGCGAACACGGGGCTCGCCGTCGTCTGCACGCTGACGAGCATCTGCGACAGCGAGATCGCGCGCGTCGCGATCACCGTCGGCGGGACGGCGGTCTTCGCGCGCCACTCGCGCGGCGACGAGGCGGAGGCGGACTCCGTCGGCGTCCACCACGTCATGCGTGCCGGCTTCGACCCGCGCGGGATCCCCGACTTCTTCGGCCGGCTGCTCGCGCAGCGGGAGCGCGAGCCGATGCTCCTCGACGCCTGGTTCGGCACGCACCCGCTGGAGGAGGAGCGGATCGAGGCGTCGCGGCGGCACATCGCCTCGCTCGGGCCGGACGCGCTGGAGGGGTTGACGCGGGACCATCCGGCCTTCGCCGGGCTCAAGGCGCGGCTGGCGCGGCTCCCCGCGCCGCCGGTGCCGGCGAGGCCGTAGGCGAAACGAGTGCGGGGCAGCCACCCGGCTGCCCCGCACGTGCATTCGGACCGGCGCCGCTCAGTACCGCGTCTCGAGGTCGATCCCCGTGTAGTAGTGCTTGAGGATCTCCTCGTAGGTCGCGCCCTTCTCCGCCATGCCGACCGCGCCCGTCTGGGCGAGGCCGACGCCGTGGCCCCAGCCGCCGCCGTAGGCGACGAAGCCCGACACCTCGCCGGTCGCCTTGTCCACGACCGGGTCGATGTAGAAGAGCGTGCTGAGCAGGCTGCTGAGCGTGCCGCTCGCGTTCACGAACTTGAGCGACGTGCGGATGTGGTCCTTCGCGTCGTAGAACGTCCCCGCCTCGGTCACGTACTCGATGCGCTGGACGCGGCCGGACTTGCCGCGCTCGAGCACGTTGATCGCCAGGACGCGTCCGACCGGCTGCTGCGCGTGGAGCGAGACGACCTGCGAGATCTCGTCCGCCGTCCACGTGAACGTCCACCGGTGGTAGCGAGACCAGTCGGCCTCGTAGTCCCCGCCCTTGAAGCCGCGCAGCGAGCTGGCGTTCTTGTCGTACTTGAAGATCGCGTGGTCGGGCGCGTGCTCGAGCGAGGCGCCGCGCTGCGCATCGGTCCGCGGACGGAGGTACGGGACGGGCGCGGAGTTGTAGACCTCCTCGTTCCCCGCCGTGAAGCCGCCGCTCGTCGAGCTGAAGAGCGCCTCGATGAGTGTGCCGCCGTACGTCGCGACGATGCCCTCCGTCTCGCGCACCGCCTGCGTCGAGAGCGGATGCTCGACGGCATACCCGCTGTATACCTGGTCCGACGTCGTCGGCAGCAGGTCGTAGCCGTCGACGCTGCGCTTGCCGAGGCCGCGGATCGCGTACGTGCGCGCCGAGACGGCCTGCGCCTTCTGCGCCTCGATCTCGTCGTACGGCACGGGCGGCAGCTCGCGCGGGAGGACCCCGAGGAGATAGTCCTCGATCCAGAGCTTGTTCACGCCGGCGAGGGAGCCGGCGCTGTTGCGCACGACGACCGCGGCGCCGCGGTACGGCGCACCGTTGATGGTGACGAGCCCCGTGCTCGAGGTGAGGATCACGGGCGTCCGGCTGTCCACCGTCGCGCCGTTCAGCGTGAAGCGGTAGACCGTCTCGCCGACGGTCCGGCTGTGCCAGAAGCCGCTGCCGTCGGCCGGGGCGAGACCGATCAGGATCATCGCCGCCTCGTAGTTGTTCCGCGCCGTGAAGCCGCCGTCCGTGCCGGTACGGTCACCGACGAGGAGCCGCGTGCAGGCGACGGTCGGGTGGGGCTCGGTCATCCACGGGACGTCGTGCGCGTCGGCGATGGCGATGAGCGGCGGAAGGCCCGCGGGGTCGAACGCGCAGCTCACCTGCAGCCACCAGTGCGTGACGGGGGGCAGCCCCGCCGTCGTCACCGTCACCGTGCCGCCGGCGCCGCTGCCGAGCGCGTCGCCGCCCTCGTTCGTGATGGTGAAGTCGCCGGCGGAGCCGATCGTCACGCTCGCGGCGGTGGGCACGACGCCGATCCTGATCTGGCCGTCCCAGGCCGCGGCGGCCATCTCGCTGAAGGCCGGTCCCGCGTCCGCGCGCGCGCCGGGGCCGGTCGGGAGTGCGTCGGAGCACGCGCCCGCGATCACGGCGGAGGTGAGGAGGAACGGAAGTCGAACGGTGCGCCACGCGTGCTGCACGAGATGCTCCTTGCATCGGATTGCACGACCCGGTACGTCGCCGTGACGATCGTCGTCGCTCGTCATCGGCGGACCGCGTCCGGCGGACGCTGCCTGCGTCCGCGACGCGGGAAGCCTGTCTCCGGGACCCGCGCTCGGCAAGAGGCGAAGATTTCCGGACGGCGCGTGGTGAATGCGACGCGTGCCCGGCGCGCGTCCCGCGCGACGCTTGTCCGGCGCCGCGCGCCCCGCTTAGTTTCGCCATGGCATTCGACAGCTTTCAGCTCGACGCGCGCATCCTTCGCGGCGTCCGCGAGCTCGGTTACGAGCAGCCCACCCCGATCCAGCGCGAGGCGATTCCGCCGGCGCGCGGCGGGCGCGACCTGCTCGCCTGTGCGATGACGGGGAGCGGCAAGACCGCCGCCTTCCTCCTTCCGATCATCCAGCGTCTCCTCGACCGGCCGCGCGGCGCGACGCGCGCGCTCGTCCTCTCTCCCACGCGCGAGCTCGCCGCGCAGACGGAGCAGAGCTTCCGCGAGCTCGCCGCCCACACCCCGCTCTCGGTGGCCGCGGTCTTCGGCGGCGTCGGACCCGGACCGCAGGCGGACGCGCTGCGCCGGGGCGTGGACGTCGTCGTCGCCACGCCGGGACGCCTCCTCGACCACCTCAAGGAGCCGTACACCGACTTCCGGGCGCTCGAGGTGCTCGTCCTCGACGAGGCGGACCGGATGCTCGACATGGGCTTCCTGCCCGACATCCGCCGCATCCTCGCGCAGCTCCCACGCAACCGCCAGACGCTCCTCTTCTCGGCGACGATGCCGGGGCCGATCGCCTCGCTCGCGCAGGAGATGCTGAAGGATCCCGTGCGCATCGACGTCGAGCGGCAGTCGAAGCCGGCGACGGGGGTGGCGCAGGAGGTGTACCCGGTGCCCCAGGAGCTCAAGGGCGCGCTTCTCCTCGAGCTGCTGCGCCGCGAGCACATGGACGACACGCTCGTCTTCACGCGGACGAAGCACCGCGCGAACCGCGTCGCCGAGTTCCTCGTCAAGAACGGGATCAGGGCGGACCGCATCCACGGCAACCGGTCGCAGGCGCAGCGCACGCAGGCGCTCGCCGGATTCAAGTCGGGGGAGATCCAGGTGCTCGTCGCGACCGACATCGCGGCGCGCGGGATCGACATCGACCAGCTCGGCCACGTCGTCAACTTCGATGTGCCGACGATGTCCGAGGACTACATCCACCGCGTCGGCCGCACCGCGCGCGCGGAGGCGACGGGCGACGCGATCACCTTCGTCTCTCCGGACGAGGAGTCCGACTTCGCGCAGATCGAGCGCGCGATCGGCCGCCGGATCCCGCGGAGCACGTTGCCGGGCTTCGACTACAAGGCGCGCGCGCCGGAGCGGCTCGAGGTGCCGATCGCCGAGCGCATCGCCGCGATCCGCGCGCGCAAGGCCGAGGAGCGCGCGCGCGCGAAGGCGAAGGCGGAGCGGCGCACCGCGGCCGAGCGCGCGGCCGAGGAGGCCCGCCGCCGCAAGGACGAGCGGCGCGGTCCGGCCGCGCGCGGCGGTGGGTCCCCGGCGCGGAGCGGCTCCGCACCGGCCCGCGGCGGCAGCGCGCCGCCGCGCGGGGGCGGGCGCGGCGACGGCGGCCGACGTCCCGGACGCAGCGGCTCGAAGGAGCGTCGGGGGTGAACGCGAGACGGCCGCCGGAGCATGTTGCTCCGGCGGCCGTTCTCCACAGCCGGCTCGAGGCGAGCGCCCGAACCGGAACCCGGTTCAGCGGGTGGCGATCAGGCGACCGCTTGCCCAGGTCGAGCCGGCAATGGGGCTGTATCTAGACAATGGATCACCTCCTGGCGCAGGGTTGAACATCGGGCGGGACACGATGCCGCGCACGTGGCGCGACTCGGCGCAATTTACACGATTTTCCGGCGCGCGGTTCCTCGGCCTGCGATTTTTTTTCTTCAGCGAGCTCGGCCGGATGCACGGTCGAGCGCTTTTCTTTCACCGGCACGCGCCGCGGTCGGACGCCGGTGGCAGAGCCGTTGCATTGGGCGAGCGCGTACGACACGAGTGCGCCGACGCGAGAGTACGGCGCCGGGGACACGGAGGAGCGCATGGCCGAGGGGGCCGAGGTGATGCTGGTGTTCGACGATCGCGTGGGTGGGCCGGGCGACTCCGCGTTCGGTGCGCGCGTCTGCGGGCGGAAGCTCGCCGATGCCCACTGGGAGGGGTGGATCGAGTTCGCGCCCGCCGGCGGCGACGGGGCCGCGCTGCGCACGGGGCGGGAGACCCTGCAGCCGTCGCGCCGCGACCTCGTCTACTGGGCCACGGGTCTCACCCACACCTTCCTCGAGGGAGCGCTGGCACGCGCGCTGGCCGCAGCGGACGCGCCGGGCTCGCGAGCGCGACTCGGCCGCGGTCCGGGGCCGCGCAAGCCGGTGCGCGCGCGCCCCGGCCGTCCGGCGGCCCACGGGGAGCGGGAGGTGAGTCCCGGCCGCGCCGGCCGGCGCGCGACGCCGCTCCCGGCGCACGCCGTGCTCGATCCGTTCGAGGTCTACGCGCAGGGCGACGAGCTGCTGCGGCAGGAGCTCGGCGCGCTCTCCGCGCAGCACCTGCGACTCATCGCCCGCGCCTTCGGCCTCACCACGAGGTCGCCCGAGGAGCTCGAGCGGCTGAGCGCGGCCGAGCTCGAGGACGAGATCTTCACGCGCGTCCGCGAGCGGTTCGCGCGCGGCGACGGCGCGTCGCCGTCGGCCTCCGTCTCGCCCGCAGAGTGAGTCGCGGCGGCCGCGCGGCGTCGTCGCCCGTCTCGCGCGCGCCCCATGGTCGTCGGAGGTAGCCGCGCCGCGCCGCTGGCGCTAGGATTGCCTCGGAGCCCCGCACCCGAATCGCACGAGCCCGGATGTCGTCTCCGAGACGCTTCTTCTACAAGCAGTCGAACGGGATCCGCATCACGGTGCGCCCGACGTACATGCGCGACCACTCCCGCCCGGAGCTGCGCCACTACGTCTTCGCGTACCAGGTGCGCATCGAGAACGTCGGCCCGCAGCCGGCACAGCTGCTGCGCCGCCGCTGGCTGATCCACGACTCGATCGGCGAGGAGAACACGGTGGAGGGGGAAGGCGTGATCGGCGAGACGCCGACGATCGCCCCGGGGAACGTGCACGAGTACCAGAGCTACTGCGTGCTGAAGTCGCCGAGCGGATACATGGAAGGCCACTACTCCTTCGTCCGCCCCGACCACACGACGTTCGACGCCCAGATCCCGCGCTTCGTGCTCAGCGCCGAGGACGGGATCCTGTTCACGTAGCGCGTCCTCACCCCCGGCGCGCGACCGCGTCGTTCGCGAACGCCCGCTCCGCCGCGGCGGCGAAGCGGCGGACGATCTCGCCCGCCGGCTCGATGCGCGTGATCCCCGCGACCGACTTCCCCGCCTGCCAGTAGTCGTCGCTGCCGCGCGCCGCCTTCGAGGCGTGCTTGAGCCGGCGCAGCGAGCGCACCGCGTACAGGGTGCGCATCCAGTGCTTCGTGCGCCGGTTCCGCAGCAGCCACCGCGCGACGGGACCGGCCCGCGTCCCCATGCGCTGGATGTACGGCGTGTTCAGCACGGCCACCGGGACGCCCGTGATCCGCTCGGTGAGCACGACGTCCTCCTCGCGCGCCGCGACGATCGCGGCCTTGTAGTCCGGGTGGACGCGGCACTCCTCGGTCGCGATGAAGCGCGTCCCCATCTGCACGCCGGCGTAGCCGAGCCGCAGCGCCGCGACGAAGTCCGCCTCGTCGCCGACGCCGCCCGCGCAGATCAGCGGGACGCCGAATCCGGCGAGCATCTCGTACAGCGCCTCGCGCGTCCGGCCGCCCGCGTGCCCGCCCGCGCGGTCGTTCACCGCGACGAGCCCGTGCACGCCGCCGTCGAGCCCCTTCTGCGCCCACTTCCGCTCGGTCACGTCGTGATAGACGATCCCGCCGACCGGCGAGACGCGGTCCACCACCCATCGCGGATTGCCGAGCGACGTCACGAAGAAGCGGACCCCCTCCTCGAGCGCGATGTCGATCCACCGCTCCATCCGCTCGCGATAGACCCTCGACGTCCCCTCGATGAGCGCGTTCATCCCGAGCGGGCGCCCGCCGGCGAGACGGCGCATCAGGCGCAGTCCCTCGCGATAGTCGTGGCCGTGCACGTAGGTGAGCGAGATCGGCTGGAGGACGCCGATCCCGCCGGCCGCGGAGACGGCGGCGACGAGCTCCGGGTTGCTGCACGGGTACATCGCGCCGCAGATGAGCGGCACGTCGATGCCGACCTGTCGGGTGAATGCGGTCTCGATGCCGGGCATGCGGAATGGACGGGGGAGGCGGACGGGGGCAAGCGGGAGCGCCGCTCCGCCGTGACAATATGGCGCGACGCGCGATGCGCCGTCAGCACGCGCCGTCGGTGTATGTCTCAGCGCGGCCCGGCGTCCTCCGTCCCGACCTCGACGGTCGGCGCCTCCTCGGCCTCTCCCTCGCGGCGCGCCTCCGCCTCGTCGTGCGCGCGCTCGGCGCCGATCCCCGCGAGCGTCGCGGCCTGGATCCACCCGTGCTCCGCCGCGTGCCGCGCCGCCGCCATCGTGTCGTCGGCGAGGATCAGCGCGCTCCCCGCCTTCTCGACCTCCGCCGCCAGCGCGGCGATCGCCGTGGCCCGCAGCGGGTCCGGCGTCACGTTGCGGATGTAGATCGCGACGACGCGCTGCGGGAAGCGCTCGACCACCTCGCGATAGATCTCCGGGTCCTCCTGGCCGCTGTCGCCGATGAGGATGAACGGCAGGTGCGGGTAGCGCTCGAGGATGTCGTGGATCGCGATACGCTTGTGCGTGCCGCGTCCGCCCGAGATCGTCGTCCGGTCGGAGCGACCCCAGTCGCGCAGGAGGATCGGGCCCTGCGGGATCCCCTGGATCGTCAGGTACTCCGACAGCACGTCGTACAGGTTCCAGGGGCTCTGCGAGACGTAGAAGATCGGGTTCGCGTCGGCGCCGGAGCCGCCGGCGCGAAGCGCCCGGTAGAACGCCGCCACGCCGGGGAAGGGGAGCCGTGTGTGCGCGTTCGTGAGGAGGACCGATCGCGCCATGCGCAGGAGGTTGCGCACGTCGGTCCGCACGATCGTGTCGTCGATGTCGCTGATCACGCCGAAGCGTGCGCTGGCCGTCGGCACGAGCACGTGCGCCGCCGCACGCACCCCCTTGCCGCGCCCGCGCGGCTCGGCGAGCAGGTCGAGCGACACCTCGTGCCAGCCGATGTCGGCCGGAAGCGAGCCGTCCACGAAGACGCGCGCGTCGATGTACCCCTCGACGTCCGTCGCCGCGTTCATCGTCGCGCCGCCGACCGACACGCGCACGAGGGCGCCGGGGACCTCGTCGCTCTCCATGCGCTTGACGCTGTGCACGAGGTTCCGCCACGCCGAGTCGGTGCGGGCCGCCGCGGCGATCGACTCCTCCTCGATCACCCGCGCGATCACCCGCACCTCGCTCGCCGTGCCGTATCCGCGGTAGGGGACGATCTGCACGCGGTCCGAGGGCCGGCCGATGCGCGGCACGAGCTCCGATGCCGCGCTCGCCCCCTCGTACAGCTCCCTGCCGATCCGACCGAGCGTCTCCCACAAGTCAGCCACGTCCGACCCTCCGAGCGATCCCGTCTGCACATGCGCCGCGCGCATTCCCGAGCGCAAGGGGTGTGCTGCTCCGCCGGCGGAGCGCGAAGCGTCGCCGGCTGCTTGCGCCGTGCACCGGCCGAGGAGATAATCGCGGGGCTTCGACCCGCCTTCCACCGCCCGCTCCCGATGCCGATCCGACCGCGTCTCGCCTCCGCGCTCCTCCTCCTCGCCTGCGCTCCGTCCGCCCGGCCGGCGCCCGCCGGACCCGCCGCGCCCGCGTCGGCGCCGTCCGCGCCGGCCGCGAGCATCGCCGCGCGCACCGCGGGGATGGCGCGCCACGACGGCTTCATCCCCATCCACGTGGATCCGCGAGCGGAGAAGCTCCTGCTCGAGCTCCCCGCGGACTCGACACGCGCGCTCCTCTTCTTCTCCCTCGCCACGGGGCTCGGCTCGAACCCGGTGGGGCTCGACCGCGGCGCCGACGGCGACGCGCACGTCGTCCGCTTCGACCGCGCCGGCGACCGCGTCCTCGTCGTCCTCGAGAACTGGCGCTATCGCAGCTCCGCCGGCGACACGACGGCGCACGCGCGCACCGTCGCCGAGTCCTTCCCGCCGAGCACCGTCGCCGCGCTTCCGCTCGTCGCCGCCGAGGGCGGCCGCCTCCTCGCCGATGCCAGCGACTTCGTCCTCCGCGACTGGACCGGCATCGCCGATGCCCTCCAGCGCGCTGGACAGGGGAGCTACGCGCTCGCGCGCGACCGTTCGACGATCCACCGCCCGCTCACCCGCGCCTTTCCCGGCAACACCGAGATCGACGCCGCGCTGACCTTCACGACGAGCGGGCGGCCGGGCCCGATCATGCGCGAGCTCCTGCCCGATGCGCAGGCGCTCACGCTGCGCCAGCACATCTCCCTCCTTCCGCTTCCGGACGACCGCTTTCGCCCGCGCCCCGCGGACCCGCGCGTCGGCTACTTCGGCGTGCAGTTCAAGGACTACGCGCAGCCGATCCAGGCGGCGCTCGAGCAGCGGTGGGCGGCGCGGCACCGCCTGCTGCGCGCCGACCCGCGCGACCCGTCGAGCCCGATCGTCGCACCGATCGTCTACCACATCGACCGCGGCATCCCCGAGCCCGTGCGCAGCGCGACCGTCGAGGGAGCGAAATGGTGGGAGGAGGCCTTCGCGCGCGCGGGGCTCCCCGGCGCCTTCGTCGTGCGCGACCTTCCGGAGGACGCGGACCCGATGGACGCGCGCTACAACGTCGTCCAGTGGGAGAATCGCAACGAGCGCGGCTGGTCCATCGGGGGCTCGCTCGGCGATCCGCGCACCGGGGAGATCGTGAAGGGGATGGCGCGCATGGACTCGCACCGCGCGCGCACCGACTACAACCTCTACGCGGGGCTGATGGGCGCCGACGCCGCGGCCGCCGACACCGCCTTCGTCCTCGCCCGCATCCGCCAGGTGACCGCGCACGAGATCGGGCACACCCTCGGCCTCGCCCACAACTACATCGCCTCGACCTACGAGCGCGGATCGGTCATGGACTATCCGCCGCCGCGCGTGCGTCTCGACGCCGCGGGGCGCGTCGACATCGCCGAGGCGTACGACGCCGGTCCGGGGGAGTTCGACGTCTGGGCGATCCGCTGGGGGTACGGCATCTTCCCGCCGGAAAGCGAGCGCGACTCGCTCGCCGCGATCGTGCGCGAGGGACTCGAGCGCGGCTTCCTCTTCCTCTCCGACGCCGACGCGCGGCCGGAGTTCGCCGCCGACCCGCGCACGAGCCTCTGGGACGACGCGGCGACGCCGGAGGAGTTCCTCCGCCACCAGATGGACGTACGCCGCGTCGCGATGCGCGCGTACGGCGAGCGCAACATCCGCGAGGGGGAGCCGATCGCGCTCCTCCAGGAGCGCTTCGCGCCCGTCTACTTCATGCACCGCTTCGCCATCGCCTCGCTGGCCAAGGCGGTCGGCGGGATGGAGTACGCCTACGCGCTGCGCGGCGACGGGCTCGCGGCGACGCGGCCAGTCCCCGGCGCGCGGCAGCGGGCGGCGCTGTCGCAGCTCCTCACCGTGCTGCGCCCCGCCGAGCTCGCGATCCCGGACACCGTCGTCGCCCTCCTCGCGCCGCGCCCCTACGGCTATCGCAGCTCGGTCGAGCTCTTCGGATCGCGCACCGCGCCCGCCTTCGACGAGCTCGGCGCCGCGCGCACGCTCGCGCAGATGGTCGTGGACGCCATCCTGCAGCGGGAACGCGCGGGGCGTCTCGCGACTTTCTCGACTCGGGGTGGGGACGCGCTCGGACTCGCCGAGACGATCGACTCGCTGGTCGCCGCGACGTGGCAGCGGCCGGCGCCGGCGTCGCCGAAGGCGGCGGCGCTCGCCCGCATCGGTCAGCGCGCCGTGGCCGACGGACTGCTCGAGCTCGCGGCCGACACTGCGGCGATGCCCGAGGTGCGGGCGATGGCCGAACTGAAGCTGCGGACGCTCGCCTCGGTCGCGTCGACGCGGTCGGCGCGAGGCACGGATGTGGAGCGCGCGCACTGGCTCGCGCTCGCCGGCGACCTGCGGCGCTGGATCGACCGGGAGGAGCTGCCGTCGCCCACCCCCGCGCTTCGTGCGCCGCCCGGAGATCCCTTCGGCGCGCCGTGACGCGGCGCGAGGCGCGCAGACCCCGCACGCGGAGCGATCGGTGAAGGAGCGGCTTGCCCCAATCGTCGGTCTCATCGAGATCACGACGAACCTCTACGTGAAGGCGCTCGCCGGCGTGAGCCGCGATGCCTTCGTCGCACGACCGGGCGAGCGGACGAACTCGCTCGTCTGGATCGCCGGACACCTCCTCCAGTCGCGCGTCCGGCTCCGCCGGCTCGCCGGGGAGAAGGTCGACACCCCCTGGAAGGAGATCTTCGGCCCCGACGGTCCGCTCGCCGACCCCGCGGGCTACCCGTCGGTGGACGAGCTGCTGTCGCGCTGGCGCCAGACCACCGAGGCGCTCCTGCTGCGGCTCGCCGCGCTCGACGCCGAGACGCTCGCCGGCCCCCCCTCGCTCCGCGTCCCGAGCCACGACCACACCCTCCTCGGCGCGATCGCCTTCGCCGCGTACCACGAGGCCTACCATGTGGGGCAGATGGGCTACCTGAGGCGCTGGCACGGCCTGAGCCCCCTCGTCGAGCGCTCCTGACGCGCGATTCGCGGGGCCAGGCGGGTAGCACGCCTCTTGCGCTTGGGCTCGCTACCTCCCCTTTCGGAGACGACATGCCCTCACGTACCGCTGAGCGGGTCCGGCTCCTCGGACCCGCGACGGCGAGCATCGCGCGCGTCCTCACCCCGGACGCGCTCGATTTCGTCGCCATGCTGCACCGCGAGTTCGACGAGACGCGACGGACGCTGCTCGGGCGCCGCCGCGAGCGCGCCGACCGGCTCGCGGCGGGCGAGTCCTTCGGCTTTCTCCGGGCGACCTCCCAGGTGCGCGAGGGCGATTGGCGCGTCGCGGGCGCCCCCGACGACCTCCAGGACCGGCGCGTCGAGATCACCGGTCCGGTCGACCGGAAGATGCTCATCAACGCGCTCAACTCCGGCGCGCGCGTCTTCATGGCGGACTTCGAGGACGCGACCTCCCCGACCTGGGAGAACGTCGTCGAGGGGCAGGCGAACGTGATGGACGCGGTGCGCCGCACGCTCTCCTTCACCTCCCCGGAGGGGAAGGAGTACCGGCTCGGCGAACGGCTCGCCACGCTCGTCGTGCGGCCGCGCGGCTGGCATCTCGTGGAGAAGCACGTCGAGGTGGACGGCGGGCCGGTTTCGGCGAGCCTCTTCGACTTCGGTCTCTACTTCTTCCACAACGCGCGGGAGCTCCTCGCGCGCGGGAGCGGGCCATACTTCTACCTCCCGAAGATGGAGAGCCATCTCGAGGCGCGCCTCTGGAACGACGTGTTCGTCGCGGCGCAGGAGGCGCTCGGCATCCCGAGCGGGACGATCCGCGCGACGGTGCTCGTCGAGACGCTCCCCGCGGCGTTCGAGATGGACGAGATCCTCTTCGAGCTCCGCGAGCACGCGGCCGGGCTCAATGCCGGCCGGTGGGACTACATCTTCAGCGCCATCAAGCAGCTGCGCGACCGTCCCGACGCCGTTCTCCCGGACCGCGCGCAGGTGACGATGACCGTCCCCTTCATGCGCGCCTACACCGAGCTGCTCGTCCGCACCTGTCACCGCCGCGGCGCGCACGCGATCGGCGGGATGGCGGCCTTCATCCCGAGCCGGCGCGACGCCGAGGTCAACGCGCGCGCGCTCGAGAAGGTGCGCGAGGACAAGCGCCGCGAGTCGGGAGACGGATTCGACGGCACCTGGGTCGCCCACCCGGATCTCGTCCCGGTCGCGCGCGAGGTCTTCGACGCCGTCCTCGGCGCGCGCCCGCACCAGAAGGATGTGCTCCGCCTCGACGTGGCCGTCACCGCCGACCGCATCGCCGATGTGCGCGTCCCGGGGGGGACGATCACGCGCGGCGGCGTCGAGGCCAACGTGGACGTCGCGCTCCGCTACCTGGACGCCTGGCTCCGCGGCGCCGGCGCGGTGGCGATCCACGGACTGATGGAGGACACCGCGACGGCGGAGATCTCGCGCGCGCAGCTCTGGCAGTGGATCCGCCACGACGCCGCGCTCGCCGAGGGCGGGACCGTCACCGCGGAGCTCTACCGCGAGGTCCGCGGCCGCGCGGTCGGCGCGCTGCGCGCCGAGGCGGGTCCCGACTCGCGCCTCGACGAGGCGGCCGCGCTGCTCGACCGTCTCGTGCTCGACTCGGATTTCGCCGATTTCCTCACGCTCCCCGGATACGACCTTCTCGCCTGACCGGAGGCTCTTCATGCAGACGACCGACCAGACGGCCACGAACCAGAACGGGGACACCACGGAGGCCGACGCGCTGCGCCGGCGGTGGGCAGAGGACGAGCGGTGGCAGGGGATCGTGCGGGACTGGACGCCGGAGGACGTGCTGCGGCTGCGCGGCTCCGTGCGCGTCGAGCACACGCTCGCGCGGCGGGGTGCGGAGCGCCTCTGGAGCCTGCTGCGCGATCGTGATTACGTGCACACCTTCGGCGCGCTGACCGGTGCACAGGCGGTGCAGATGGTCCGCGCGGGGCTCGAGGCGATCTACCTCAGCGGCTGGCAGGTCGCGGCCGACGCGAACCTCGCCGGGCAGACGTACCCGGATCAGAGCCTCTATCCCTCGAACAGTGTGCCGGCGCTCGTCCGGCGACTCAACAACGCGCTGCTGCGCGCCGACCAGGTCGAGAGCAGCGAGGGGCGCGTCGGACGCGACTGGCTCGTGCCGATCGTCGCCGACGCCGAGGCGGGGTTCGGCGGCCCGCTCCACGCCTTCGAGCTCATGAAGGGGATGATCGAGGCGGGCGCGGCGGGCGTGCACTTCGAGGACCAGCTGGCCTCGGCGAAGAAGTGCGGCCACATGGGCGGCAAGGTGCTCGTGCCGACGTCGGCCTTCGTGAGCACGCTGCGCGCGGCGCGCTTCGCCGCCGACGTCTGCGACGTCCCGACGTTCCTCGTCGCCCGCACCGATGCGCTCGCCGCCACGCTCCTCATGAGCGACGTGGACGAGGGCGACCGCGCCTTCCTCACCGGCGGGCGCACGCCGGAAGGCTATCACGCGGTGCGCGGCGGGATGGACTCCGCCGTCGCCCGCGCGCTCGCCTACGCGCCGTACGCCGACCTGATCTGGTGCGAGACGTCGAAGCCCGACCTCGCCGAGGCGCGGCGCTTCGCCGAGGGCGTGCATGCGCGCTTCCCCCGGAAGATGCTCGCGTACAACTGCTCGCCGTCGTTCAACTGGCAGCGCAACCTCGACGCGGCGACGATCGCGAAGTTCCAGCGCGAGCTCGCCGCGATGGGCTACCGCTTCCAGTTCATCACGCTGGCCGGGTGGCACCTCGTGAACCTGCACACGTTCGAGCTCGCGAGCGCGTACCGCGACGAGGGGATGCCGGCGTACGTCCGTCTCCAGGAGCGGGAGTTCGCGCTCGAGGCGGAGGGCTACACGGCGACGCGGCACCAGCGCGAGGCCGGGACGGGCTACTTCGACGACCTCCTGCTCGCCGTGACCGGCGGCAGCACCTCCACGTCGGCGCTCGCCGGGTCGACGGAGGCGGAGCAGTTCCACGATGCCGCTCCGACTCCCGCCGCCGCCGGCCGCCGCGACGCCGCGGTGCACGACCGGCCCGCGGAAGCGCAGGGGCAGCGGCCCGCGGCCTGACGACCGCGAGCGGCGCCATGAGCGACACGCTCGACGCGGTCCGCCCCTGGCTGGCGAGCGGGGGGCGCGTGGCGATGGCGACGCTCGTCGCCACGCGCGGCGCGACGCCGCGGCGTGCGGGCGCGAAGATGTGGGTGGGCGAGGACGGCCGCGTGCTCGGCAGCGTGACGATCGGCGGCTGCGTGGATGCGCGAGTCGTCGCCGAGTCCGAGGGCGTCCTCGCCGAGGGGCGCGCGAGGACGATCGCGCTCCACCTCGGCGCGGACGAGGCGCTGGAGCTCGGGCTCACCTGCGGCGGCACGATCGAGCTGCTCGTCGAGCCCCTCCGGCTCGCCGCGGACGACCCCGTCGTCGCCCTCTACGAGCACGTCGGGGCGCACGTGCGGCGCGGCGGCCGCGCGGCGATCGCGACGATCCCCGGCGCGGCGCCGCGCAGGATCGCGCTGCTCGACGACGGCGGCGTCGCCGGCACGCTCGGCGATGCGGCGCTCGATGCCGCGCTGCGCGCCCGCGCCGCGGATCTCCTCGCCGGCGAGTCGGGCGTCGTCGTGCTCGGCGAGGGTGACGCGATTCCCGTCGCGGTCGAGGTGCACGCCCCGGCCGGCGCGCTCGTCGTCGTCGGCGCCGGCCACGTCGCGATGGCGCTCTCCCGGCTCGCCGCGCCGCTCGGGCTCCGCACCGTGATCGTCGATGCGCGCGAGCGATGGGCGTCCGCGGAGCGCTTCCCCGATGCCGACGAGCGCCTCGTCGGCATCCCCTCGGAGCTCGTCGGCGCGATGCCGCTCGGTGCCGCCGACGCGGTCGTCCTCGTCGCGCACGACTACAAGTTCGACCTCCCGGTGCTGCGCGTCGTCCTCGCCACGGCGGCGGGGTACGTCGGCCTCCTCGGCAGCCGGCGGCGCGGCGCGGCGATCCTCTCCGAGCTGCGCGAGGCGGGCATCGCCGAGGAGCGGCTGGCGCGCGTCCGCGTCCCCGCCGGCCTGGACATCGGGGCGCGCACGACGGAGGAGATCGCGTTGAGCATCCTCGCGGAGGCGATCGCCGCCGTCCGCGGCCGGTCCGGAGGGTCGCTGCGTGCTGACATCGCCTGAGGGTCACGAGCGGCGCGCCGACGGGATGAGCGCGTACGGCGCCGTCGTCCTCGAGCACTTCCGCCGCCCCCGCAACCGGCGGACGCTGGAGCACGCCTCGCTGACGCGCGAGGCGGCGAACGCCCTCTGCGGCGACCGCGTGCGCATCGAGGCGCGCACGGCCGCCGGCGTGGTGACGGACGTCGGCTTCGTCGGAGACGCGTGCGCGATCGGCGTCGCCGCCGCCTCGCTCCTCACCGGACTCGCCCGCGGGCGCACGCTGGCGGCGTGCGAGTCGATGACCGACGAGGAGCTGCTCGCCGCGCTCGGCGCTCCGATCCCGCCGGGGCGCCTGCGCTGTGCGACGCTCCCGCTCGACGCCCTGCGCGAGGGGGCGCGGCGCCTGCGCACGAGCTACACCTCGGCGCTCCTCCTCGCCGCCGGGCGGGG
>DASUSM010000020.1:0-10121 GCA_036375115.1 Gemmatimonadaceae bacterium
CGTCGGTCAGCGGGCTCGCCTGGCTGCGCACCGGGACCTCCATCTGCCGAAGCAGCTGGATCAGCTCATCGGTGGCGATGCCGAACTCGCCTGCCATGTCACTCACACGAAGCTTGCTCAAACCATCCTCCTATTGGGCCCCGCCGGGGCCCGACTCCCTCGCCGCGGCCGGCGCTTCCACGAGCGCCTGAATGCCGCGAGCGAGCTCCCGATCGACCACGCCGATCGCGGCCGTCGCCTCTCGTCCCACCGCCGCGCCGAGCTCGGCCGCCGACGGCACCTCCACCATCCGGATCCGGCGGGCCCGCAACAGCGGAACCACCTTGTCGATGCTATGCCGGGAAACGTCGGACGCAACCACCGCGATCACCACCTCGTCCTTCAGTGCCGCATCCCGCACCTGATTCACTCCGACGACGACGAGCCGGCCGCGCACGCCGAGCCCCACGAGGGCGAGCAGCCTGCGGCGTGCCACGTCGTCGAGCGGCACTATCCGACGCGCTCCCCGCCCGCCTCGTCCGTCTCCTCGTTCGCCGCGTCACCGCCCTGCCCCTCCTCGGTGAGCTCGTTCAGCATCGCGATCAACCGGTCGGCCTCCTCGGGGGCGATGCCGGGGAGCTTGAGGAAGTCCTCGCGCTCGAGATCGATGATGTCGTTCAGCGTCCGGAAGCCGGCGTGCTCGAGGACGGCGACGGTCGCCGGCGGAATGTCGGCGATCTCCGCGAGCCGCACGTCCACCGTCTCGCTCTCCTCCTCGGGGAGGGGCGCGAAGAGCGGCGTCTCGCCGCCGCGCTCCATCCACTCACGGCTCGAGTAGAGGTCGATCTTCCACCCGGTGAGCTCGGAGGCGAGGCGGACGTTCTGCCCGTTGCGTCCGATGGCGAGCGAGAGCTGGTCCTCGTCCACGACCGCCTGGATCGTCTTCGCCGCCGGGTCGCTGAAGACACGGGCGACGCGCGCCGGCGCGAGCGCGAGCTTGGCGAAGCGCTCCGGGTCGGACGACCACGGCACGATGTCGATGCGCTCGCCGCCGAGCTCGTTGACGACCGCCTGCACGCGGGAGCCCTTCAGCCCGACGCAGGCGCCGACCGGGTCGATCGAGTCGTCGCGCGAGAACACGGCGATCTTCGTCCGGCTCCCGACCTCGCGGGCGGCGGCGCGGATCTCGACGATCCCCTGCTGGATCTCCGGGACCTCGAGCTTGAAGAGCGCCTTCACGAAGAGCGCATCGGCGCGGCTGAAGATCAGGCGCGGGCCCTTCGGCGTCTCCTCGACGCGCTTGAGGACGGCGCGGATCGGCTCGCCCTGGTGAAAGTGCTCGCGGTGGTTCTGCTCGCGGTAGGGGATGATCGCCTCCGCCTCGCGGAACTTGTTCAGCATGATGACGAGCTTTCCACGCTCGATCTGCTGGACCTCGCCGGAGAGGAGCTCGCCGACGCGGGTCGTGAACTCGTCGCGGATGCGGGTGCGCTCCCCCTCGCGGACGCGCTGGATGATGCGCTGCTTCGCCGCCTGCACGGCCGCGCGGCCGAACTCGGCGAAGTCCACGGGGATCTCCTGCTGATCGCCGAGCTGGAACTCGGGGTCCTCGAAGCGGGCCTCCTCGAGCGTGACCTCGCGCGCCGGGTCGGTGACCTGCTCGACGACGGTCTTCAGGACGACGATGCGGATGTCGCCGCGGCCGTCGTCGATCTCGACCTCGGCCTGCACGGTGGGGCCGTACTTCTTCGCGAGGGCGGCGTAGATGCCGTCCTGCAGCAGCTCGTGGAGCTCCGTGCGGTCGAGCTGCTTGGTGTTCGTCAGCTCGCGAACCGCCGTCAGAATCTCTGCCGACCCGACCATCGTCAGTCTCCGTCCCTTACCAGTGAAATGCCAGCCGCGCCTCGGAGACGCCGCCGAGGGGCACCCGCCGCTCCTCGCCCTTCGCCGTCCGAACCACGATCTCCTCCGACCCCGGCTCGCCCTCGACCGCGACGAGCGTGACCTCCACCCGCCCGCCGAGCGCGGGCGCGAGGAGACTCGCCGGCTTGCCGGCGAAGCGGCGGAAATCCGCCGCCGTCTTCAGCGGTCGTTCGACGCCGGGCGACGACACCTCGAGGCGATACCGATCGGCGATCACCTCGCCGCCGTCCAGCCGCTCCTCGATCGCGCGCGACGCCCGCGCGCAGTCGTCCACCGTCACCGGCGCGCCATCGCGCCGATCGATCCGCACGTCGAGCACGGGACGGTTTCGCGACCCGCCCCGGCGGAGCTCGACGAGATCGTATCCGATCTCGGCAAGCCGTTGTGTCACAATCTCTTCCAGCGCGTCGTTCACGATCTGTCGAGGGTCCCCCCAACAAACAAAAAATGTGGGGAGCATCCCCCACATTTCCAGCGCCGGCGTGGCCACCGACGTCGATCCATAATCTAGACCCCGTCCTGGGGGGCGTCAAGCGAAACGCCGACCTCGGCTAGAGCTCGCCCTCCTCGCTCGCGTCGCCGCGCGGGGCGACGATGACGGCGAGCTGGCGCCCGGGATCGCCCGCGCGATGCGAGTGGAAGCGGTCCCCGTCGCAGCGCGTGCACCATTCGCTGCGCGCGATCTCGCGGACGCCGGCGGCGCGGAGCTGATCGGCGATGAGCGCGCGCAGATCCACCGGGGTGGGGCGCTCGACGGCGCGGCCGGTGAGGCGACGGAAGACGTCGGGGCTGACCTCGTAGCAGCGGCCGCAGATGGCCGGGCCGAGGTGGGCGCGGAGCTCGCGTGGTGCGCGTCCGCCCGCGGCGAGGAGACGGACGCCTTCGGCGGCGATGTTGGCCTCGGTCCCTCTCCAGCCGGAGTGCAGCGCGGCGACGGCGCCGGACGGATGCGCGAGCAGCACGGGGACGCAGTCGGCGATGGTCACGGCGAGGGCCGTGCCCCGCTCCGGGGCGACGTGTCCGTCGGCCGCGTCGACGCGCAGCCACCCGTCCCATCCGCCGGCGTGCACGACGACGCGCGCGCCGTGCACCTGGCTGGCGGTCGCGAGTCGGCGGGCGCCGGGCGCGAGCTCGGCACGGAGGCGCGCCCATCGCTCCATCACCGCGCGTACCGGCTCGTCGCTCCCGGTGCCGAAGCTGCCGGCCCGGCGCGTCGTGGTGAAGGCGCGAACGCCGAAGTCGACGAAGTCCTCGATGGCGGCGAGCTCGCCGGACGCGAGCCCGGCGGGCGCCGCGCCGGCGCTCACGTCCGCCGGTCCTCGACGCGCTCGATGCGGGCGCCGAGGGCGATGAGCCGCTCGTCGATGCGCTCGTAGCCGCGCTCGATCTGGCCGACGTTGTTGATCGTGCTCTGCCCCTCGGCGCAGAGCGCGGCGAGGAGCATGGCCATCCCGGCGCGGATGTCGGGGGACTCGACGGTCGCACCGCGGAGCCGCGCGGGCCCGATGACGAGGGCGCGGTGCGGATCGCAGAGGACGATCCGCGCACCCATGCCGATCAGCTTGTCGACGAAGAACATCCGCGACTCGAACATCTTCTCGTGGACGAGGATGACGCCCTCGCACTGGGTCGCGGCGACGATCGCGATCGACATGACGTCCGCCGGAAAGGCGGGCCAGGGCTGGTCCTCGAGCTTCGGGACGTGCCCGCCGATGTCCGACTGGATGATGCGCGACTGCTCGGCGGGGACGATGAGGTCGTCGCCCTCGGCGCGGCAGTGGATGCCGATGCGCTCGAACCCGAGGCGCGTGGAGCGCAGGTGCTCGACGCCGGCGTTCTCGATGCGGATCGTCGAGCGGGTGACCGCGGCGAGCCCGATGAAGGAACCGACCTCGATGTGATCGGGGCCGATGCGGTGCGTACCGCCGTGGAGGGGGCGTCCGCCCTCGATCGTCAGGACGTTGCTCCCGATGCCGTCGATGCGCGCGCCGAGCGTCTCGAGGAAGTGACAGAGATCCTGCACGTGGGGCTCGCACGCGGCATTGCGGAGGACCGTCGTGCCCTCCGCCGCGACGGCGGCCATGACCGCGTTCTCCGTCCCGGTGACGCTCGGCTCGTCGAGGAAGATGTCCCGGCCGCGGAGCTTCTTCGCGCGGAACTCGAAGACGTCGGAGACGGTGTACTCGGCGCCGAGCTGCTGGAGCGCGAGGAAGTGGGTGTCGAGGCGCCGGCGGCCGATGACGTCGCCACCCGGGGGCGGCAGGGTGATCTCGCCGCAGCGGGCGAGGAGGGGGCCGGCGAGAAGGATCGCGCCGCGGATCTTCGCGCAGAGCTCACGGTCGAGCGAAGTCGCGCGGACCTCGGCGGCGCGCACGCGGAGCGTGTTGCGGGCGCTCCACTCGATCTCGGCGCCGACCGTGCGCACGAGCTCCACGAGGGTCTCGATGTCCCGGATGCGGGGCACGTTCTCGAGGACGACCTCCTCGGAGGTGAGGAGGGTGGCGGCGACGATGGGGAGCGCCGCGTTCTTGTTCCCGGAGGGGCGGATCGTGCCGGCGAGGCGGTGACCGCCTTCGACGATGAATTGCTGTGCGGGCATTGAGACTCGGAGGTGAGGCTGGCGCGAAGGATGCCGAGGCGCCCCCCGCAAAATCAAGCGCGGCGGGGCGCGCCGCGGACGAACGCGGCGGCGAAGCGCGGCGGCGTCCGCGTTGCTTGACGCTCGTTCCCGCCCGAGGTTACGATTCCGCACCTCGAGCCAGACCGGATGCAGCTTCTCATCGCCGTGATCAACCACGAAGAGCAGGTGGACGACATCCTCGCCGGCTTCGTCGAGCTCGGGATCACGGGCGCGACGATCATCGGCAGCAAGGGGATGGGCCGCGTGCTGAGCACGGATGTGCCGATCTTCGCCGGCCTCCGCTCGCTCGGCGCGGGCTCGCGTCCGGGGAACCAGACGATCTTCTGCGTCGCCGACGATGCGAAGGTCGAGGCGGCGATCACGCTCATCCAGAAGATCTGCGGCGATCTCGGAAAGGCGGGCGCGGGGATCCTGTTCGTGCTCCCGGTGGCTCGCGTCGTCGGGCTGAAGCCGGAGCTGGAGAGCTGACGCCCGCCCGGTCGGCGGCTGGCCCTACCCTTGCAAGCTCGACCGGCGGCGACCATCGGCCGCCGCCCCCTCGACCCGGCACATGACGGACATCGACGGCATGATGTGGCTGGCGCAGGCGGCGCCCCTCGTCCAGCAGACGGCGGACTCGCTGCGGCTCGTGGCGGACACGCCGGTCGTGAAGATGGTGACCGCGAGCCCGACGGCGTTCGAGCGGATCACCGGGGTGGCGAGCGGGCTCGTCTCGATCACGCTGCTCGTGCTGACGGTGGCGCTGGTGCCGGCGGCGTGGAACTTCCGGAAGAGCTACAAGCGCATCAACGAGCTGCTGGACCGGGTGTACGGCGACGTGAACCCGATCATGCGGCACGTGAGCGCCATCGCCGACGACGTGAACTACATCACGACGTCGGTGCGGGTGGACGTGCAGGAGGTCAACCGGACGGTCGCCGCCGCGAACGCGAAGGTTCGCGCGGCGATGGACGAGGCGGAGGAGCAGCTGCGCGAGCTCCGCGCCTTTCTGGCCGTCGTGCAGGCGGAGGCGGAGGACACCTTCGTGACGACGGCATCGACGGTGCGCGGGGTCCGTGCGGGGGCGGAGGCGCTCGGCGTTCGCCGGCGCGACATGGAGCTCTCGCCGTTCGACGCAGAGGCGATCGCCGAGGCGGCGCGAGCGGCGGCTGACGACATGGAGGAGGAGATCGATGGAGACGACGGTTCGGACGCGCGCCCGTACGCCGGGCGCCCGAGGGGGGGGCCGCGACTCAAGCCGCGACACGGACGTGGCGACGAGGCGTGACGAGCAGTTCGACCTGCTCACGGCAACGCTGCTCGGCGTCGCGCTCGGCGCGGGCGTCACGCTGCTGCTGCGGCAGGGGCCGAGGGGACAGCGTCCCGGCGCGACGATGCTGCGCGTCGCCGGCCGCGGCGCGAAGCGCGCGGGCGTGCTCGGCGCGGAAGGGGCCCGCTGGGCGGCCGAGCGCGGCGGCGAGCTGTGGGATCGCGCGGGGATGGACGAGGTCGGCGAGCGGGTGCGCGACTACCTGGACGAGGCGCGTGAGACGATCAGCGACGTCGTCGAGGAGGAGCTGGACGATCTCCGGAAGGCGATCCGACGCCAGCGCAAGCGCCTCGGCGTCTGATCGCATGGCGGCGCGCGGCCTCGCCGTCGCCGTTCTCGGGCTGGCGCTGCTCGCACTCTTCCCCACCCCGGCGTACGCGTGGACGCCGGGGACGCACGTGTTCCTCGGGCAGGCGGTGCTCCAGGCGATCGCCGCGCTCCCCGGCGCGATCGCCGAGCTGCTGCACGCCTTCCCGTACGACTTCCTCTACGGGTCGATCGCCGCGGACACGAGCATCGCGAAGAAATACGCGCCGGCCGGTCGGCACTGCCACTCGTGGACGGTGGGGCGCGAGATCTTCGAGGCGGCCGACGAAGGGCGAATGCGCTCGTTCGGCCTCGGCTACATGGCGCACCTCGCCGCCGACGCCGTCGCGCACAACTACTTCGTCCCGAAGCAGCTCGCCGTCACGTCGAGCACGGCGTCGCTCGGGCACAGCTACTGGGAGAGCCGCTTCGAGACCCACCTCGGCGACATCTGGCCGCGCCGCGCACGCGAGCTGATCCTCCTCGACCACTCCGTCGCCGACGAGCACCTCGACCGCATCCTGAGCCCGACGATCTTCAGCACGCGCACCAACCGGCGGATCTTTCGTGGGATGGTCTACGTCGCCGACAGCGAGTCGTGGCAGCGGATCTTCCAGGTCGTGTCGGAGAACTCGCGCTGGGACCTGCCGGAGCCGCACGTCGCGAACTACCTCGAGCGCTCGTACGACTACATCATGGACCTGCTCGTGCGCATGGACGAGTCGGAGCCGTACCGGCTCGACCCTTCCGGCGACGAGCCGCTGCGGCTCGCGAAGCGCGTGCGGCGCGAGGCGCTGCGGCTCGGCGGCGTGGAGGCCGTGGACGACGCGGCGCAGCGGCACTTCGGGCTGCCGACGTCGCCGCTGCGCTACGCGACGACGCTCGCCGAGCCGCTCTACGTCCCGACGCGCTCCGACAGCAACTGATTCACGCGCTTCGGGTCGGCGCGCCCCTTCGACTTCCGCATCACCGCGCCGACGAGCACGCCCTGGAGCTTCCGCTCCCCGGCGCGGTAGCGCGCCGCCTCCGCCGGGAGCTCGGCGAGGACCTCCTCGATCCAGGCGCGCAGCGCGGCGTCGTCCCCGACCTGCGCGAGCCCCTCCCGCTCGGCGATCTGCGCCGGCGGGTCGCCGGTCGCGACCATGATGCCGAAGATCGCGCGCGCGGCGGAGCTGCTGACGACGCCGTCGCGGACCATCGTGATGAGCGTCCCGAGGTCGGCGGGGCGGACGCGGAACTCCGCGAGCCCCTTCCCCGTCGCGTTCACGGCGGCGAGGACGTCGTTGATCACCCAGTTCGCCGCCGCCTTCGGGTCCTCGGCGCGGCGCGCGACCGACTCGTAGTAGTCGGCGAGCGCGGAGCTCGTCGTGAGCACCTCGACGTCATAGGAGGAGAGCGCGTACTCGCGCCCGAAGCGCCCGCGCCGCGCGGCCGGGAGCTCCGGCAGGGCGTCCCGCTGCTCCGCGATCCAGTCGCGCTCGAGCAGGAGCGGCGGGAGGTCCGGCTCCGGGAAATAGCGGTAGTCGTGGCTCTGCTCCTTGCTGCGCGCCGGCCGGACCTCGCCGCGCGCGCCGTCCCAGAGCATCGTCTGGTGCTCCACGCGCCCGCCGGCGGCGAGGAGGGCGCACTGGCGCGCGAACTCCGCCTCGAGCGCGCGCTCGACGCCGGAGAAGGAGTTCATGTTCTTCACCTCGGTCTTCGTCCCGAGCTCCACCTCGCCGCGCGGACGCGCGCTGACGTTGGCGTCGACGCGCAGGCTCCCCTCCTCCATGTTGACGTCGCTGATCCCGGTGTACTCCAGGATCTCGCGCAGCGCGCGGAGATACGCCCCGGCCTCCGCGGACGACCGGATGTCGGGCTCGCTCACGATCTCGATGAGCGGGACGCCCGCGCGGTTGAGGTCGATGGCGGTGGCGCCGGGATACCGGTCGTGCAGCGACTTCCCCGCGTCCTCCTCCATGTGCACGCGCGTGATGCCGACGGTGAGCTCGCGCCCGTCCGCGCCACCGCCGATCGTCAGGCGTCCCGCGGTCGCGAGCGGCCGGTCGTACTGCGAGATCTGGTAGCCCTTCGGCAGGTCGGGGTAAAAGTAGTTCTTGCGCGCGAAGATGGAGGTCGGGTGCACGGTGCAGCCGAGGGCGAGCGCCGCGCGGACGGCGAGCGCCACGGCGTGCGCGTTGAGGACGGGGAGGGCGCCGGGCAGGGCGAGGCAGACCGGGCAGGTGTTCACGTTCGGCGGGTCGCCGAAGCTCGTCGAGCAGTTGCAGAACGCCTTCGTGCGGGTCTTCAGCTGCACGTGCACCTCGAGCCCGACGACCATCTCGAAGCGCTCCGCGTGCGCCGGGGGCGCGGTGGGCGTGAGGGTCATCGGTGCGCCTCCGCGCCGAGGGCGCGCTCGAGGGCGAAGGCCGCGGCCAGCATGCGACGCTCCTCGAAGTGCGGCGCGAGGATCTGGCCGCCGACCGGCAGTCCGCCGACGCGTCCGATGGGGACGGACATCGCGGGGACGCCGGCGAGGTTCGCCGTGACGGTGAAGATGTCGCTCAGGTACATCTCGTAGGGATCGGACTTCGCGCCGAGCGGGAAGGCCGGCGTCGGCGTCGTCGGCGTGAACAGAAGGTCCACCTTCGCGAAGGCGTCGACGAAGTCCTGCGCGATGAGCGCGCGCACCTCCTGCGCCTTGCGGTAGTACGCGTCGTAGTAGCCGGCGGAGAGGACGTAGGTGCCGAGCAGGATGCGCCGCGTGACCTCGCGTCCGAAGCCGCGGGACCGCGACGCCACGTACATCCCCTTCAGGCCGTCCGCGCCCTCGATGCGACGGCCGTAGCGCACGCCGTCGAAGCGCGCGAGGTTGGACGAGGCCTCGGCCGGGGCGATCACGTAGTAGCAGGGGATCGCGTGCGGCGTGCTCGGTAGAGAGACATCGACGATCTCGGCGCCGAGCGCGCGCAAGGCGTCGAGGGCGCGGTCGCAGCGATGGCGCATCGCCGCGTCGAGGTCCGCGGTGAAGTACTCCGCGGGGCGCCCGATGCGCACGCCCTTCAGGCCATCCGTCGCCGCGCCGCGCAGCGATGGCACCGGGTGCGGCGCGCTCGTCGCGTCCATCGGGTCGGCGCCGGCGATCGTCTCGAGGGCGAGCGCGGCATCGTCGACCGTGCGGCCGAAGACGCCGATCTGGTCGAGCGAGGAGGCGAAGGCGACGAGTCCGTAGCGGCTCACGCGGCCGTACGTCGGCTTGATGCCGACGACGCCGCAGAAGGCGGCCGGCTGCCGCACGGAGCCGCCGGTCTCGGAGCCGAGGGCGATCGGGACGACGCCGGCGGCGACCGCGGCGGCGGAGCCGCCGGAGGATCCGCCGGGGACGCGGGTGGGATCGACCGGATTCCGCGCCGGCCCCCAGGCGCTGTGCTCGTTCGAGGAGCCCATCGCGAACTCGTCGCAGTTCGTCTTCGCGACGACGACGGCGCCGGCGCGCCGCAGGCGGGTGATCGCCGTCGCCTCGAAGGGGCTGACGTAGCCCTCGAGGATGCGCGAGCCGCAGGTCGTCGGGAGGTCGAGCGTGGCGATGTTGTCCTTCACGGCCACGGGGACGCCGGCGAGCGGCAGGAGGTCCGCCTCGCCGCGCACGCGCTCGGCGACCGCGCGCGCCTCGCGGCGCGCGGCCTTCGGATCGGTCCAGAGGATCGCGTTCAGTCCATCGGCGCCCGCGTGCGCCTCCTGCGCCCGCGCGAAGCTCGCCTCGACCGCGTCCTCGGCGGCGATGCGCCCCGCGAGCACGTCGGCCGCGAGGGCGGCGGCGCCGTCCGACGGGCGCGCGGGGGTCACTCGAGCACCTCGGCCGCGTCCTCGTGCGTCGCGAGCCGCGGGACGAGGAAGAGCCCGTCGCGCATCGAGGGCGCGAAGTCCTCACGCGCCGTCTCGAGCGGGTACGGCGGCCCCGCGTCGACGCGCAACGGCATCCCC
>DASUSM010000021.1:0-3516 GCA_036375115.1 Gemmatimonadaceae bacterium
GAGCACGCCCCCGCGACGGACGTGCACGGCGGCGCGATGAGGCGACGCGCGTGAGCCCGGAGCGCGGCGAGACGGCGATGGGACCCGGCGGCGAGTTCGACCTCGTGCGCGCGATGCTCGCACGCTGGGGCGACGCCGCGCACGGCGTCGGCGACGATGCGGCGGTGCTCGACGTGCCGGCCGGGGAGCGCCTCGTCGTCAGCACCGATGCGACCGTCGAGCACGTGCATTTCCGCCGCGAGTGGATGACGCCCGCGGAGATCGGCTACCGCGCGACGGCCGCGGCGCTGAGCGACCTCGCGGCGATGGCCGCGCGGCCGCTCGGTCTCGTAGTCGCGCTCGCCCTGCCGCGCGAGTGGGTCGCGGATGTCGGCGCGCTCGCCGAGGGGATCGGTGAGGCGGCGCGCGAGTGCGGGTGCCCGATCGTCGGCGGGAACCTGTCGCGCGCCTCGGAGCTCTCCATCACGACGACCGTGTTCGGGAGCGGCCGCCGGCTCCTCTCGCGCGACGGCGCCCGTCCCGGGGACCGCGTCTACGTCACCGGCTCGCTCGGCGGGCCTCTCCTCGCCCTCGCGGCGCTCGAGCGCGGCGAGGCCGTCACCGGGCTCGCGCGGGCGCGGCTCGTGCGCCCCGACCCGCGCATCGGGGAGGCGCGATGGCTCGCGGAGCACGGCGCGACCGCGGCCGTGGACGTCTCCGACGGGTTGCTCGCGGATCTCGCGCACATCGCGGCGGCGAGCGGTGCGCGGCTCGCCGTCTCGCTCGACGCGATCCCGACGATGCCGGGCGTCGCGCCGGAGGAGGCGGCGCGCAGCGGCGAGGAGTACGAGCTCGCGCTCACCGGCCGCATCGACGCGCACGCCTTTCGCGAGCGGTGGGGGATCCCGCTCACGGAGATCGGTAGCGTGCTCGAGGGGAGCCCCGGCGTGGAGGCGACGCTGGGCGGACGCCGCGTTGCGTCCCCGAGGGGGCACGACCACTTTTCGGGATGATCCGCGCGATCGTCGCCTTCTTCGCCCTCCTCGTCCTCACGCCGATCCTCGGCGCCATCGTCGTCGCCGCCTCGGTGCTCCGGATCCCGCACGGCGAGGACAGCATCTACCAGAAGTGCAGCCGGTTCTGGGCGGGGACGCTGAACCGCATCGCGGGCGTGCGGATCGTCGTGCACGACGAGCAGCGCATCGTGCACGGCGCGCCGCGCGTCTACATCTCGAACCACGTCAGCTGGTTCGACGTCTTCGTGCTCGGCGAGATCCTCCCGAACTACACCTTCATCGCGAAGCGCGAGCTGTCGCGCATCCCGATCTTCGGCTGGGCGGCGAAGGGCTGGGGGGTGATCTGGATCGACCGCGGGAACCGCAAGTCGGCGTTCGACAGCTACAAGGACGCGGCGAGCGCCGTGCACGGCGGCCAGTCGGTCGTCATCTGCGCGGAGGGGACGCGCGGCGCATCGTACGAGCTGCGCCCCTTCAAGAAGGGGCCGTTCGTCTTCGCGATCTCCGCCCACGTCCCGATCGTCCCCGTCCTCGTGTACGGCGCGCGCGAGGTGCAGCCGAAGGGGAGCTTCCGGCTGCGTCCGGGCACGGTGCACGTGCATCCGCTCGAGGAGGTTCCGACCGACGGCTACACCCACGAGCAGCGCGACGAGCTGGTGCGCGTCGTCTGGATGCGGATGGCCGACGAGATGGAGCGGCTCTACGGCGTCCGGAGCGCCGGCCGCGCGATTGAGCGCGAGGCCGGAGCCGCCTAGCTTTCGGCGACGCACGCCGATCCTTCATTCGACTCGAACCGTCACACATGCCTACGATCCTCGATATCCGCGCCCGTGAGATCCTCGACTCCCGCGGCAATCCCACCGTCGAGTGCGACGTGACGCTCGCGTCCGGCGCCAGCGGCCGCGCGGCGGTGCCGAGCGGGGCGAGCACCGGCGAGCACGAGGCGATCGAGCTGCGCGACGGCGACGCCGAGCGCTACCTCGGGAAGGGAGTGCGCAAGGCGGTGCAGCACATCGAGGAGACGATCGCGCCGGCGCTGATGGGGATCGACGCGACCGACCAGATGCTCGTCGACCACACGATGCTCGAGCTCGACGGCACGGACAACAAGGGACGGCTCGGCGCGAACGCGATCCTCGCCGTGTCGATGGCCACTGCCAGGGCGGCGGCCGAGGAGGTGGGTCTTCCTCTGTATCGCTACCTCGGCGGGCCCCTGACGCGGACGATGCCGGTACCGATGATGAACATCGTCAACGGCGGCGCGCACGCGACGAACACGGTGGACTTCCAGGAGTTCATGGTCGTCCCCGTCGGCGCCGACACGTTCGCCGACGGGCTGCGGATGGGCGCCGAGGTCTTCCACTCGCTGAAGAAGGTGCTCGTCAAGCGCAAGCTCGCGACCGGCGTCGGCGACGAGGGCGGCTTCGCGCCCGACCTGAAGAGCGACGAGGACGCGATCAAGGTGATCCTCGAGGCGATCGAGGCGGCGGGGTTCCAGCCGGGGAAACAGGTCGCGCTCGCGCTCGACGTCGCCGCCTCCGAGCTGCACAAGGGAGGGAAGTACACCTTCAAGAAGAGCGGCGCGGGAACGAAGGACGCGGAGGGGATGATCGAGCTCTACGCGCGCTGGCTGGACGAGTACCCGATCGTGTCGATCGAGGACGGCCTCTCCGAGGACGACTGGGACGGGTGGGCGAAGCTGACGCAGCAGCTCGGCGACCGCGTGCAGCTCGTCGGCGACGATCTCTTCGTCACGAACACGGAGCGCCTCTCGCGCGGCATCGAGAGCGGCGTGGCGAACGCGATCCTCATCAAGGTGAACCAGATCGGGACGCTGACCGAGACGCTCGAGGCGATCGAGATGGCGCGCGCGGCGGGGTATCTGTCGGTGATCTCGCACCGCTCGGGGGAGACGGAGGACACGTTCATCGCCGACCTCGCCGTCGGCACGGGCGCGGGGCAGATCAAGACGGGCTCGGCGTCGCGCTCGGACCGCGTCGCGAAGTACAACCAGCTCCTGCGCATCGAGGAGGAGCTCGGCGGCGCCGCCGAGTATCCCGGCGGCGCGCTGTACGGGCTCTGAGGTGGCGCAGCGCCAGCGCGCGTCGTCGTCGGGGGATCGGCCGCAGCGGTCGCGGGCGAAGCTGCTCGTGCTGCTCGGGATCGGCGCGGCGGCGCTGTACTTCGCGGTGCAGGGCGGGGAGTACGGGACGCTCGACCTGCTCGACCAGCGCTCGCGGAAGCAGCGGCTCGTCCGCGAGATCGACTCGCTGGAGCAGCGCGTGGACTCGCTGCGCGAGTATCATCGCCGGCTGCAGACCGACCCCGCGCTGCAGGAGCGGATCGCGCGCGAGGAGTTCGGGATGGTGAAGGGGGACCGCGAGCTGCTGTACCGGTTCGCGGAGCCGGCGCCGGCGCAGGAGGAGGGGCCCTGACGCGCTTGACACCCCGGTGAGCGACACTATCTTTAGGTCACTGACGCGGGGTGGAGCAGCCTGGTAGCTCGTCGGGCTCATAACCC
>DASUSM010000022.1:0-28587 GCA_036375115.1 Gemmatimonadaceae bacterium
TCACGCCGCGCAACGCCCCGCGAGGAAGACGAGCGCGGCCGCGAGGACGGAGACGGCGGCGACGGCGAGCGGCCAGCGGATCCACTGCCGCGATGCCCGGGCACTCGTCGCGCCGGTCGTGCGCGGAAGCGCGGCGGCGAACTCGCGCACGGTCCGGAAGCGCGCGTCGGGGTGCGGCGCGAGCGCCCGCGTGAGGGCGTCGTCGACCTCGCGCGGGATGCCCTCGCGCACCGTGCTCACCGGCGGCGGCGGACCGGCGAAGCGGCGCGCGATCGTCGCCTGGAGGCTCGGTCCGTGGAACGGGTACTCCCCGGCGAGCATCTCGTAGAGCACGCAGGCGAGGCTGTAGATGTCGCTCCGCTCCTCCACGTCCGTCTCGCCGCTCGCCTGCTCCGGGCTCATGTACGCCGGCGTGCCGATGACGCGCCCCGCGCTCGTGATGTTGTCGACGCCGCCATCCGCCGCGCGCCGCACGGCGCGCGCGATGCCGAAGTCGGCGACGAGCGCGTGGGCGCCGTCGAGGAGGATGTTGTCGGGTTTGATGTCGCGGTGGACGACGCCGCGCGCGTGCGCGTAGGCGAGCGCATCGGCGACCTCGCGCGTGATGCGCAGCGCCTCGCCGACCGGGAGGCGCCGCTCGCGGCGCAGACGCGCGCCGAGCGTCTCGCCATCCACGCGCGGCATGACGAAGAAGAGCTGCCCGTCGTCCGCGCCGGAGTCGAAGAGCGGGAGGATGTGCGGATGCTGGAGCCCGGCGAGGAGGCGGATCTCGCGGAGGAAGCGCGCGGACTCGAGCGAGGCGGCGAGATCGGCGTGCAGGACCTTGAGGGCGACGTGGCGGTCGTGCTTGACGTCGCGCGCGAGGTACACGGCGGCGGTGGCGCCGTGTCCGAGCTCGCCTTCGATGACGTAGCGGTCGGCGAAGGCGCCGCCGACCCGTGCACGGAGGTCGGTCATGGTCGTCCGCTCCCCGGGGCCGTGGATGGACAATATAGGCGCACCGCGCCGAGCCGCGGCAAGAGACGAGGCCGCTTTCGCCGGAGCCCGCGTTCTCCCGCCTCCGCGGCGATCCGGGTCCGCCGTTTGCTCCCCCTCCGCGCAGACTCCAGGAGGATGACGATGCCCGGATACAGCCATCTCGACGGACCGAACCCGAACCGCGACCAGCCCGCCGCGAACAGCGCCGACGCCGGCTACGGGGTGATGGCCACCTTCGACAAGTTCTGGTGGCGCGACAACTACGCGGGGATCGAGGGGATCCAGGCCGACCGCGGCTACGACTACTACGAGCCCGCGCTCCGCTACGGGTGGGAGTCGCGCGCCGCGCACTCCGGCCGCGCGTGGAACGATGTGGAGCCAGAGCTCGCGACGGGGTGGGAGAAGGCGCGCGGCAGCTCGTCGGCGAAGTGGGAGGAGGTGAAGCATGCGACCCGCCACGCCTTCGAGCGCGCGGTCCACGTCTTCCAGGGCGGAAAGGACCCGGACGCGCGGTAGCGCACCCGACGCCGGCGACGACGACGTACGACTCACCGAGGAGCCATCACATGCCTTACGATCCTTCCCGCATCGGCACGAGCGACTTCAGCGGCGGCGCGCAGTCGCGCAGCCCGATCAACCGGAGCGAGCTCGCGGACCGTCCCTCGAGCGCCGGCGCGCACGCGACGCCCGACTGGGCGTCCGAGGACGACTACTGGCGCAACAACTACGGGAGCCGCCCGTACGCGCGCGCCGATCTCGCCTACGAGCACTACCAGCCCGCCTATCGCTACGGCTACGAGTCGGCCGGGCGACTCGGCAGGGAGCCGTGGGAGAAGGTCGAGCCGGAGCTGCGCGCCGGCTGGGAGGTGGACCACGCCGACGACCGCTCGGCGTGGGACGGGATCAAGGACGCGGTGAAGGATGCCTGGGACCGCGTCACCGGACACGGGCGCACGCGGTAGCTCTCCTCGTCGTCTCGCCGGGGCGTCGCGCCCCGGCGGGCGCTATCGCCCCCGCGTCGCCGGGCCGGCGACCTCGAAGGTGAGCGTCGCCCACTCCGACTCGTAGTCGAGGCCCGCCTCGGTCGAGCGGCGCAGGTCGATCGTCTTCACGTACCAGCGGCCCGCGGCGGCGATCGGGATCGCGGCGACGCCGGTCGAGTCCGTGCGGACCGGGGCGATCCGCTGCGCCCCGCCGCGCGCAGCCCGCCACCCGGCGCGCAGCGCGACGCCGACCGCCGGGAGCCCGCCGCTCATCGCGCGCACGCGCAGCGTGTCGCCCGGCGCGAGCGCCGTCGGGTCGGAGAGCGGGACGAGCTCCGCCTGGAAGCCGAGGATCGCGCCCCACCCCTCGCCGCCTCCACCGCCGACGCGCAGCACCGCCTTCGCGTGCTTCGCGTAGCGCTCGCGCGCGGAGTCGGCGGCGACGCCGCGCCGCTCTCTGTCGCCTCGCGCCTCGTCGAGCCCCTCCTCCACGAGATAGGCATCGAAGTCCTCGCCGGCGAGCGCGATCGTCGCCGGGTGGAGGGAGACGCCGAGCGCGATCGTCCCCGCGGGGGGCGCGGGGAGATGGACGAAGGTCGTCTCCCCGCTCTCCGACCACGCGGTCGGCGCGACGTCGATCGCCGTGTCGGCCGCGGCGACGCGGATCGCGCGGACGCGCTCGCGCTCGACGACGTTCTCGGCGAGGGCGAAGGTGCCGTTGACGAGCGCGACGCGGATCGGCCGTCCCGCCTCGACGCGGAAGCGATCGGGGACGAGGAAGAGGTCGTGCGCGAGGAGCGGTGTGGCGGCGAGCAGGAGCGCGGCGCCGGCGAGCGCGAGGCGCAGCGGACGACGCGGCGCGCGCGGGGCGGGGGACATCGAGGGGTGCAGGGCTCCTCCGGGATGGGGACGGCGGACCTGTAAGATATTTCGCGCGCCGGCGCGGCGCCGGTTGCCGCCGCCCGCGGGCGTCGGCAGAATATCGGACTCTCCGGACCCGGACCGTTCGGCACGCGCCCGACGGTCCCGCTCCGGTCCCAACCCCGGCCCCCGTCTCCGCATGCGCCACACACTGCTCGCCGCGGCCGCCGCGCTGCTCGTCGCGCCGATCGCGCTCCCCGCCACCCTCGACGCGCAGGCCCCCGCTCGCGCGGACTCGGCGAAGAAGAAGCAGGGCGACCTGCCGCTCGAGGCGGCGCGCTCCATCGGCTTCTCCACCGACGAGGGGACGTGGATGTCGCTGGACGTCTCCCCGGACGGGCGCACGATCGTCTTCGACCTCGTCGGCGACCTGTACACGATGCCCATCGGCGGCGGCGCGGCCACGCGCATCACCGAGGGGATGGCGTTCGACGGCCAGCCGCGCTTCTCGCCGGACGGAACGTCGATCCTCTTCGTGAGCGACCGCAGCGGCTACGAGAACCTCTGGCTCGTCGACGCCGATGGGACGAACCCGCGTGCGCTGACGAAGGACACGAAGGCGCAGTACATCTCCCCCGAGTGGACGCCCGACGGCGACTACATCGTCGTCTCGAAGAACATGACGGGGGTGCTCGGCAGCACCTACGACCTCCAGCTCATCCACCGGAACGGCGGCGGCGGGATCAAGCTCACCGGGCAGCCGCAGGGCGGCGGCGCCGGCGGCGCCGGGGGCGGCCCGGGGCAGGGCCCCCCGCCGCCGAACAACTTCCTCGGCGCGGCGTTCGGGTCCGACGGGCGATACATCTATGCCGCGGCCAAGCGCGGCGGCTTCGTCTACAACCAGATGCTCCCGAGCTGGCAGGTCGTCGTCTACGACCGCCAGACGGGGAAGATCTTCGCGCGGACGGCGGCGCGCGGGAGCGCGATGCGCCCCGTCGTCAGCCCCGACGGGAAGTGGCTCGTGTACGCGACGCGCCACGGCCGGAACACCGCGCTCCGCCTGCGCGAGCTCGCCACCGGCGACGAGCGCTGGCTCGCCGACAGCGTGCAGAAGGACGACCAGGAGTCGCGCTTCACGCGCGACCTGATGCCGGGGATGACGTTCACCCCCGACTCGCGCGCGCTCCTCGCGACGGCCGGCGGGAAGATCGTCCGCATCGGCGTGCCGGACGGGCGGATCACCCCCGTCCCCTTCACGGCGCAGGTCACCCAGTCGCTCGGCCCCGTCGTGTCGTTCGACTACCCCGTGAACGACTCCGTCCTCACCGTCTCGCAGATCCGCGGGGCGCGGCCGTCGCCCGACGGGCGCCGCCTCGTCTTCACGGCGCTCGACAAGCTCTGGATCATGGATGTCCCGTCGGGGACGCCGCGCCGCCTGACGACGGCGAGCGAGGGAGAGCATTCCCCCGTCTGGTCGCCCGATGGCCGGTGGATCGCCTACGTCACGTGGACGGAGGACGGGGGCGACGTCATGCGCGTGCGCGCGGACGGACGCGGCCGCCCCGAGCGCGTCTCGCGGCAGCGCGCCTTCTGGGAGACGCCGAACTTCACACCCGACGGCGCGCGGATCGTCGCCGCGCGCGGACCGCGCCAGCCGCGCATCGAGCTCGGCGAGGCGACCGACTACTCGCAGGCGGCCGGGATCGAGCTCGTCTGGCTGCCGGCCGGCGGCGGCGAGGCGCGCGTGATCAGCCCGATCAACGCGCACGGGATGCCGCACTTCACCCGCGACTCGGCGCGCGTCTTCCTCTACGAGCCGCGCGAGGGACTCGTCTCGATGCGCTTCGACGGGACCGACCGCAAGGTCCACCTGAAGGTGACGGGGTACACGCCCCCGGGCGGGGAGAACCCGCAGCCGGAGCAGGCGGACGAGATCCTCGTGTCGCCCGAGGGCGACCAGGCGCTCGCCGCGATCGGGAACAACATCTACGTCGTCGCCGTCCCGGTGACCGGGTCGACGCCGAGCATCTCGATCCTCGACCCGTCGAGCGCGCCGGTACCGGTGCGCCGCGCGACGCGCATCGGCGGCGACTTCCCCGGCTGGTACGCCGGCGGCCGCCGCTTCCACTTCTCGATCGGGAAGTCGTACTTCTCGTACGACATCGCCATCGCCGACTCGCTCGTGCGCGACTCGACGACGCGGGCCGACTCGGTGCAGGCGGCGGCCGCCGGCGCGGACAGCGTCGCGCGCGCGGCCGCCGCCGTCGCCGCCGCGGCGGACTCGTCGAAGGCGTCGACGCCGGCGTACGAGCCGACGCGGATCGACGTCGTCATCACCGTGCCGAAGGACCGGCCGAAAGGCGTCGTCGCGCTGCGCGGCGCGCGCCTCGTCACGATGCGCGGGGACGAGGTCATCGAGAACGGCGACATCGTCGTCCGCGACAACCGCATCGTCGCCGTCGGGGCGCGCGGCTCGGTGCAGATCCCGGCGGGCGCGCGCGAGATCGACGTCAGCGGGAAGACGATCCTCCCCGGCTACGTGGACATCCACTCGCACATGTGGTCGTCGTGGGGGATCCACCGCACGCAGGTCTGGCAGTACATGGCGAACCTCGCCTACGGCGTGACGACGACGCGCGACCCGCAGACGGCGACGACCGACGTCCTCTCCTACGGCGACCTCGTCGAGACCGGCGACATCCTCGGCCCCCGCATCTACTCGACGGGGCCGGGCGTCTTCTGGACGGACGACATCAAGAGCCAGGAGGACGCGCGCGACGTGCTGCGCCGCTACTCCGAGTTCTACGACACGAAGACGATCAAGCAGTACATGGCCGGCGACCGGAAGGTGCGGCAGTGGGTGATCATCGCCGCGCGCGAGCTCGGCCTCATGCCGACGTCGGAGAACGGGCTCGACTTCAAGAAGAACCTCACGGAGGCGATCGACGGCTACCCGGGCGCGGAGCACTCGTATCCGATCGTGCCGCTGGCGAAGGATGCGGTCGAGCTGTTCGCGCGGAGCGGGATCGTCTACACGCCGACGCTCCTCGTCGCCTACGGGGGACCGTTCGGCGAGAACTACTACTACGAGCGCTTCGACATCCTGACGGACGAGAAGCTCCGCCGCTGGACGCCGGCGAGCGAGATCGAGGTGCGTGCGCTCCGCCGGCCGTCGTGGTTCCACGAGAGCCAGTACAGCTTCCAGGACATCGCGCGCCAGGCGGCGAAGATCGTCGCCGCGGGCGGCAGGGTCGGCCTCGGCTCGCACGGCCAGCTCCAGGGGCTCGGCGCGCACTGGGAGATCTGGGCGATCGCGAGCGGCGGGATGCCGAACCACGACGTGCTCCGCTCGGCGACCATCACCGGCGCCGAGGGGATCGGGCTGGAGAAGGACCTCGGCTCGCTCGAGGCCGGCAAGCTCGCCGACCTCCAGGTGCTCGATGCGAATCCGCTCGAGCGGATCGAGAACACGAACACGCTGCGCTTCGTGATGAAGAACGGGCGGCTGTACGACGCGGGGACGCTCGCCGAGGTGTGGCCGCGACAGCGCGAGATCCCGCGGCCGTGGTGGTGGGAGCGCGGGGAGGACGAGGTGGTGGACGGGCAGTAGGGGCGCTCGGGCGGGCGCTCGGGCCGGCGCTCGGCGCTCGGCACTCGGCAGGGCGGCAGGGTTCGAGAAGGAGGGGAGGCGTTCCCGTCGGGGACGCCTCCCCTCCTTCCATCTCGGTACCGCGCGCGTGCGGGATGCCGACTCCCGCGCTCGACGACATTCGCAACGCGACCGGACAAAAGCATCGTCGCGAGTCGTCAGGCACTCATGCGTTTGTCGGCGCGCGTGCGGTGCGTCACCGGTGAAACCCGGAACCCGCGCCGAACGTAAAGAGTTCGTCAGCGTGCAAGCACTCACTTGCATTCCCGGACCGCCGCACGTAGACTGTCGCCCGCTCATGGACACCAACGACCGCATCCTGCACGCGCGCGACCGGATCCTTCAGGCCGCCGCACATGTTTACGCCGAGTTCGGCTTCCGCGGCGCGACGACGCGTCGCATCGCCGCCGAGGCGGGCGTCAACGAAGTCACGCTCTTCCGCATCTTCGGCTCGAAGTCGGCCCTGCTCGACGAGGTGCTCCAGGCCGGCGCCAGCCAGATCCCCGTCACGCTCCTCCCCGACGAGCCCGTCGAGCCGCTGCGCGAGCTCTCCCGCTGGTGCGCCGCGCACCTCGAGCACCTGCGCGCCCGGCGCTCGGTGACGAAGAAGGTGATGAGCGAGCTCGAGGAGCGCCCGGAGATGGCGTCGTGCGCCGGCGCCGGACCGACGTGCGCCGCGCAGGAGCTCCGCGCCTACCTCTCGCGGCTGCGCCGTGCCGGGCTCATGCCCGCCGGCGTCGACGTGACCGCGGCCGTGGCGATGCTCCTCGGGACGCTGTTCTCCGACGCGATGGGGCGAGACGTCTGGCCGACCGTCTTCCCGCAGCCGGCCGCGGCCGCACCGCGGCTCTACGCGCGGCTCTTCCTCCGCGCCGTCGGCGTCGAGGAGGCACGGCGCGATGCCGAGGCGCTGCACCACGCGCGGGTGAAGCTGAGGCCGACGGTCGCGGTGCGCGCGGCGACCGATGAGAAGGACGGCCGCCGCCGGTCGAAGGATGGACGGAAGTCGAAGGAGCAGCAGGCGATGCAGCCAGAGCAGTCCGGCCGCTCAGCGGCAGGCCAGCGCGTCGATGGAAGGCGCTGACCCGGGTTCACACCGATCGATTCGTCACCGTGACTTCGCATAGACATCATCGGCGCGCGCTCCTCGCGCTCGCGCTCCTCGCCGCCCCCGCGGCCGCCGGGGCGCAGCGCCCGGTCGTCCTGGACACGGCGCCCTCCATGCGCGTGCCGCCCGGCGCGGGCGACGTCGAGGGGCTCTCGCTCGACGAGGCGCTCCGCCTCGCCGCGCACCGCAGCGAGACCGTCCGCATCGCCGAGGCCGGTCTGCGCCGCGCGCGCGGCCAGCAGATGGAGGCGCGCAGCGCGCTCTATCCGCAGCTCACCGGCACGCTCGGCTACACGCGGACGCTCGCCTCGCAGTTCGAGTCGCTCGCCGATGGGCCGCCGGACATGCGTCCGCCGTGCGAGGCGTTCGAGCTGCCGCCGGCCGGGTCGCCGATCGACGAGGCGCGCATCCGCGAGATCGAGCAGGCGCTCGCGCTCGCCTCGGACTGCCGTCCGACGGGCGGCATCGATTTCAGCCAGGCCGGCTTCGGCGCGGAGAATCAGTGGGCGATCGGGCTCAACGGCTCGTGGACGGTGTTCAGCGGCGGCGCGACGGTCGCGCGGATCCGCGCCGCGTCCGCCGGCCGCTCGGCCGCCGAGGTCGAGCTCGCGTCGCAACGGGCGCAGCTCGTCCTCGCGACCACCGAGGCGTACTTCGACGCCGCGCTCAGCGACCGGCTCCTCGTCATCGCCGAGTCGTCGCTCGTGCAGACGCAGGAGGCGCTGCGGCAGACGCAGATCGCGCGCACGGTCGGCAACACGTCGCAGTTCGAGCTCCTCCGCGCGCAGGTGACGCGCGACAACCAGGTCCCGCTCGTCATCCAGCGACGGAGCGACCGCGACGTCGCGCACCTCCGGCTGAAGCAGCTGCTCGGGCTCCCGCTCGGCGAGCCGCTGCAGCTCTCGACGCCGATCGAGGCCTCGATCCCTGGCGTCGAGCCGGCCTCGGTGTCCGGGATCGCGACGGGCGCGGCGCTGCGCACGGCGGACACCACCGCCCTCGCGCGCGAGGTGGACGAGGCGGTCGCGTCGGTGGACCTCGACGCGCTCGAGCGCGCGCCGGTGCGCCAGGCGGAGGCGGCGCTCCGCGCGAGCGAGGCGACGCTCGACGCCACGCGGGCGCAGCGCCTTCCGCAGGTGTCGGTGACGCTCGGCTACCAGCGCCTCGCCTTCCCGACCGGGGGGACGCCGGCGTGGAACGACTTCGTCACCAACTCCACGGTCGGCGTCGGGCTCAGCATCCCGCTCTTCACCGGCTTCCGGCTCACCGGGCAGTCGATGGCGGCGCGGGCCGACGTCGTCGAGTCGCGCGCGCGGCTCGAGCAGACGCAGGAGCTCGCCGCGCTCGACACCCGTGTTGCGATCGCGCAGCTCGAGCAGGCCGAGGCCTCGCTCGCGGCGAGCGTCGGAACGGTGGAGCAGGCGCAGCAGGCGTTCACGATCGCGCAGGTGCGGTACCGCGAGGGGATCTCCACGCAGCTCGAGCTGAGCGAGTCGCGGGTGCTGCTCCAGCAGGCGCTCGCCAATCGCGCGCTCGCCGCGCGGAACCTCCAGGTGGCGCGGACGCGCCTCGCCCTCCTCCCCGACCTGCCGCTCGGCGCCTTCGGCTCGGGCGGTAGCGGAATGGGCGGCGGCGCGCAGCCCGCCGAGCAGCAGCAAAGGCAGCAGCAACCATCTCAACGGACCCAGCCCCCGGTGCAGGCCGCGGGCGCGGCGCAGACCGGGCAGACCGGCGGGAGCTTCTGATGCAGACGACGACACGGGCGCGCTCCACGGCCGCCATCACCATCCTCGCGCTGGCCGCATTCTCGCTCGCGGCGGGCGCGTGCGCTCGCGAAGGCGACGCGCTCGCCGAGTCGGCGCCGGAGACGATCACCGTCGGCGTCGAGAACGTCGCCGTCGCCCGCACCGGCGAGCTCGAGACGGGACCGGTGGTCTCCGGCTCGTTGTCGGCGGAGAAGTCGGCGACGTTGCGCGCGGAGATCGCGGGCCCCGTGCTCGCGACGTACGTGGAGGCCGGCGAGCGCGTCTCGCGCGGCCAGGTGCTCGCGCGCATCGACGACAACGCGATCCGCGATCTGTTCCTCTCGGCGCGCTCCGGGATGCGGACGGCCGAGACGAGCGCCGCGATCGCCGCGCGCGAGCTCGAGCGGATGGAGACGCTCCTGAAGGCCGGGGCGATCTCCGAGCGGGACGCGGAGCAGGCGCGGCGCTCGAACGACGCGGCGCAGAGCGCGCTCGCCGACGCGCGCGCGCGGCTCTCGCTCGCGCAGGAGCAGCTGAACGACACGCAGCTCCGCGCGCCGTTCGACGGCACGGTGAGCGAGCGACAGGTCTCGGGCGGCGACATCGTGCAGCCGGGCAGCGCGATGTTCACCCTGATCGACCCCTCGACGATGCGGCTCGAGGCCGCCGTCCCCGCCGAGCAGCTCTCGTCGGTGCGGGTCGGCGCGCCGGTGAGCTTCACCGTCAGCGGCTACCCCGGCCGCGAGTTCAGCGGCCGGGTGACGCGGGTGAACCCCGTCGCCGACCCCGTCACGCGCCAGGTGCGCATCTTCGCCTCGATCCCGAACGCGGGCCGCACGCTCGTCGGCGGCCTGTTCGCCGAAGGGCGCGTCGCGAGCGAGACGCACACCGGCGTCGTCGTCCCGCAGAACGCCGTGAACGACCGCGGCGCGACGCCGGTCGTGATGCGCGTGAAGGAGGGACGCGTCGAGCAGGTGGCCGTCCGCGTCGGCCTGCGCGACGCCGCCCGCGAGGCGGTCGAGATCACCTCCGGCATCGCCGCCGGCGACACCGTCCTCCTCGGCGCCGCGCAGGGGATCAGCGTCGGCACGCCGGTGAAGGTCGGCACGATCGCCGACATCGCTCCCGCCGCCTCGGCCTCGGCCGGCGCGGTCGCCCCCTCCGCGCCCTGACCGCGAGCAGACACCATGTTGATTTCGGATTTCGCGATCAAGCGCCCCCTCGTCACCGTCGTCTCGATGGTGGCGCTGGTGATCTTCGGCGCCTTCGCGCTCTTCAAGCTGAAGACCGACGAGTTTCCCGAGGTCGCGCCCCCGTTCGTCACGGTCGGGCTGATCTATCCCGGCGCCTCGCCCGACGGCGTGGCGCAGGAGATCCTCGATCCCGTCGAGGAGCAGATCGCGGCGATCCCCGGGGTGAAGCAGATCATGGGGAAGGCCTACGACGGCTTCGGCTCGATCTTCGTCGAGTTCGAGTTCGAGAAGGACCTCAACGAGGCGACGCAGGAGATCCGCGACGCGATCTCGTCGATCCGCGTGGACCTGCCGCAGGAGCTCGAGGAGCCGGTCGTCAAGAAGTTCAACGACACCGACCGGCCGATCGTCTCGCTCGCCGTCTCGTCGGTCTCGCTGAGCCCGGCCGAGCTGACGCGCCTCGTGGACCCGGGGATGACGCGCGAGTTCCGCTCGATCGCCGGCGTCGCCGACGTCATCGTCAGCGGGAAGGTCGAGCGCGAGCTGACGGTGGAGCTCCGCCCCGACGCGCTCCAGGCGTCGGGCGTGAGCGTCGCCGAGGTCGTGCAAGCGCTCCAGCTCCAGAACCTCGCCGCGCCGGTCGGACGCGTGACCGGCGCGCTCGAGGAGCGGTCGATCCGCCTCAAGGGACGGCTCGAGCGCCCCGAGGACTTCCTCCAGCTCGTCGTCGCCGAGCGCAACGGGCAGCTGATCCGGCTCGGCCAGGTCGCCGACGTGCGCGACGGGACGGAAGAGCCGCGCACGCTCGCGCTCTACAACGGCACCGAGGCGGTCGGCATCGACATCAAGAAGTCGCAGGGGTACAGCACGACCGACGTGAGCGACCGCGTCCGCGCGCGGGTCGAGCAGATCCGGGAGTCGCTGCCGCCGGGGACGACGATCGAGCTCGTGAAGGATGCGGGGACGCGCGTCACCGCGGCCGTGCGCAACGTGCAGGAGGCGCTCTTCGAGGGCGCGCTCCTCACGGTGCTCGTCGTCTTCGTCTTCCTGAACTCGTGGCGCTCGACGGTGATCACGGGACTCGCGCTCCCCGTCTCGGTGCTCGCGAGCTTCATCGCCGTGTGGGTGCTCGGCTTCCGGCTCGAGACGATGTCGCTGCTCGGCCTCTCGCTGGCGATCGGCATCCTCATCGACGATGCCATCGTCGTGCGCGAGAACATCGTCCGGCACGTGGAGATGGGGAAGGACCACTACACCGCCGCGCGCGAGGGGACGGACGAGATCGGCCTCGCCGTCGCGGCGACGACGTTCTCGATCCTCGCGGTGTTCGTGCCGATCGGCTTCATGCCGGGCGTCGGCGGGCAGTGGTTCAAGCCCTTCGCGCTGACGATCGCCTGCGCCGTCGCCGTCTCGCTCTTCGTCTCCTTCTCCCTCGACCCGATGCTCTCGGCCTACTGGCCGGACCCGCACGTGCCCGAGGACGAGAAGTGGCGGATCACGAAGTGGCTCGACCGGTTCAACGCCTGGTTCAACTCGCAGGCGCAGAACTACAAGAAGGTGATCGCCTGGGCGCTCGACCACCGCACGGCGATGGTCGCGCTCGCGGTCGGGACGTTCTTCGCCTCGTTCACGCTCCCGGCGGCGGGCTTCCCGGGGCTGCTCCTCACCTTCGCCGCGCTCGCGCTGATCGTCTTCGCCGTGACGTACCGCCGCTTCCTCTCCTGGCAGCGCTGGGTGCTCGCGGCCGTCGGCATCGTCGCCTTCTTCAAGCTCCCCGGCCTGCTCGTGCCGAGCGTCATCCCCGCCTGGGGGAAGGTCGAGTCGGGCTTCTTCCCGGAGGACGACCGCGCCGAGTTCATCATCTCGCTCGAGACGCCCCCCGGGTCGAACCTCGAGTACACGCGGCTCAAGGCCGAGGAGGCGGCGCTGCTCGCCCGCCGCCGTCCGGAGGTGCTGTACACCTACACCACGCTCGGCAACGACGTGACGGGCGCGGTGGACGTCGGCTCGATCTACGTCCGTACCGTGCCGAAGACGGAGCGCGAGAAGAGCGTCGAGGAGATCGCCGCCGAGCTGCGCGAGGAGGCGAAGCGCGTCGCCGGGGTGACGCTCTCGGTGTTCACGAGCGACTTCAGCGGCGGCTACAAGCAGATCCAGCTCCAGCTCCGCGGCGCCGACGCGCCGACGCTCCAGCGCGTCGCCGAGGCGATCAAGGTCGAGGTCGAGAAGATCCCCGGCGCGGTGGACGTGAGCCTCTCGACGAAGGGGCAGAAGCCCGAGCTCGAGGTCGAGCTGAACCGCGGCGTCGCCGGCTCGCTCGGCGTCACCGTCGGCCAGGTCGCGCAGGCGCTGCGTCCGGCGTTCGCCGGGATCGACGCCGGCGACTGGGAGGACCCGGGCGGGGAGATGCGCGACGTCGAGGTGCGGCTCTCGCCGGAGTCGCGGCGCCGCGCGGCGGACCTCCAGCAGCTCCCGCTGATCGTGCGCGGCCCCGACGGCGCGCCGGCGACGCTCCCGCTCGGCCAGATCGCGACGATCACCGAGGGGCGCGGCCCGGCGATCATCGACCACCTCGACCGCGAGGTCGTCGTGACCGTCGAGTCGAACGTCGCCGGGCGCGGCAGCGCCGACGTCGCGGGCGACATCATCGCGAAGGTGGGGACGATGCAGCTCCCGCCGGGCGTGCGCTACTCGCTCGGCGGCGAGGCGGAGGACCAGGGCGAGGTGTTCGGGCAGATCTTCACCGCGCTCGGCGTGGCGGTGCTGCTCATGTACCTGATCCTCGTGCTCCAGTTCGGGTCGTTCATGGACCCGCTGGCGATCCTCGTCTCGCTTCCGCTGTCGATGATCGGCGTCATGCTCGCGCTCGCGATGACGGGGATGACGATCAACATCATGAGCATGATCGGGATCATCCTCCTCGCCGGGATCGTGGCGAAGAACGCGATCCTGCTCGTGGACTTCGCGAAGTGGGCGCGGGAGAAGCAGGGGATGCACCTGCGCGAGGCGCTCATCGAGGCCGGCGCGATCCGGCTGCGCCCGATCCTCATGACGACGTTCGCGCTGGTGGCGGGGATGATCCCCGTCGCGCTCGGCCGCGGCGAGGGCGCGCAGTTCCGCGCCCCGCTCGGCATCGCCGTGATCGGCGGCGTGCTGACGTCGACGCTGCTCACGCTCCTCGTGATCCCGACGTTCTACGAGATCATGGACGACTGGCGCGAGTGGGCGATGGGGAAGCTCGGCAAGCGGAACCCGATGCGGACGGCGGAGCTGCCGGTGCCGGTGGCGGGGGACTGAGGGGGACGGGGGGACGGGGACCCGGGGACCCGGGGACGGGGGACCGGCTGGGGACCGGGGACCGGGGACCAGGGACCGGAACTGAGCGCCGAGCGCCGAGCGCCGAGCGCCGAGCGCCGAGCGCCGAGCGCCGAGTCTCACGCCGGCACGACCACGTCCACCGCGAGCTGCAGCGCCAGCTCGACGGCGGGGATCCGGCGCTCCCCGGCCTCGGGCTCGGGGAGCTCCTTCGGCCACCGCTTGTCGTCGAGGTGGAAGTCCTCGAACGACGACCAGTCGCCGGCGATGCGCACGGAGTGGACGCGCCGGACGCGGACGGGCGGGTCGAGCGTCTCGCCGGTGGCGACGCGGTCGAGGTACGCGAGTAGCGCGGCGCGCTGCGACTCGCGCACGAGGACCAGGTCGAGCTTGCCGTCGCCCGGGTCGGCGTCGGGCGCGAGGCGGACCCGCGGGCCGAGGGAGCGGACGTTCACCGCCTCGACCATCACGAACTCCCCGGTCAGGGTGCGGCCGTCGGCGGTCACGCGCCAGCGACGCGCCGGCATCTCGCCGGCGACCCGGTGCAGCAGCTCGAGCCCGAGCGCGATGCGGTGCGACGGGTCGTCGGTGTGCTCCTTCGTCGCCCGCTCCTCCCGCTCGTCGGCCGCGAGGAGGGCGGCGATGAGTCCTGCGCCCGCGCCCTCGACGAAGCGGCGCTCTCCCCAGCGCGCGCGGGCGACGCCGACGTCGAGCCGCCGGCGCGGCAGCTTGCCGAACGGCACGGCGCCGAGCGCGGCGACGAGCCGCTCGGCGTCCCCCTCGATGCCGAGCGACCGCGCGATGTTGTTCGCCGTGCCGAACGGGAGGATCGCGAGCGGGATCCCGCGTCCGGCGAGGCGGCGGGCGGCCTTCGCGATCGTGCCGTCGCCCCCCGCCGCGACGACGAGCGCGCCCGGATCCTCGAGCGCCTCGTCGAGATCGTCCTTCTTCGAGTCGACGTAGGCTGCCTCCACGCCGGCGCGCTCGAGCCATTCGAGGAGGTCCTCCCTCGATGCGGCGGCGTCGCCGCCGGCCTTCGAATTGTGGAGGAGGGTCGCGCGCATCGCCGGCGTCGTCGTTCGGGTGGAGGCCCGAAGCGCGGAACGCGACGCGGGCGTTGGGTGCCGGTGCGAACTTTGCGCCGCGGCGCGATGCCCGGCCCGGGCGCGGGTCCTGCCCCCAGACTGCTCCATGCGCATCCTCATCGCCAACGACGACGGCGTCTACAGTCCCGGGATCGCCTCGCTCGCGGCCGTCGCGAGCCGCTTCGGCGACGTGCGCATCGTCGCCCCGGACGTCGAGCAGTCCTCGATGGGGCACGCGATCACGCACTCGCGCCCGATCGTCGCGCGCCGCACCCCGATCGGCGAGTTCGACGCCTGGCGCGTGAACGGCACGCCGGCCGACTGCGTCGCCCTCGGGACGCACCTCTGGGAGCGCGTGGACCTCGTGCTCTCCGGAGTGAACCTCGGCTACAACCTCGGCAACTCCGCCTGGCACTCGGGGACGCTCGCCGCCGCGCGGCAGGCGGCGCTGCTCGGGCTCCGCGGGATCGCCTTCAGCACGCCGACGCGCGGCAGCGAGCCGGACTTCGCCGCCCTCGAGCCGTGGATCGCGAGGGTGCTCGACCTCCTCATCCCGGAGAAGGAGCTCTGTCTCGTGAACGTGAACCTGCCGCCGGAGCCGACGGGGCTCTGCTGGGCGCGGCAGTCGGTGCGGCACTACGACGGCCACGTCGAGCCGACGCAGGACCCCTACGGTCGCAAGCTGTACTGGCTCTCCGTGAAGGCGCTCGAGGAGGTGGAGGAGGGGACGGACCGCTGGACGGTGCGGCGCGGGATGGTGGCGATGACGCCGCTGCGGCTGGATCTGACCGACGGTGAGGCGTTGAAGACGGCGAAGACGCGGAGGCCGGCGGAATGACGGCGCGCGCCGCCCGCGCCGTCCGCTCGACCCTCCTGCCGCGATCGCTCGCGCTCGTCGCGGCGCTCGCCGTCGCCTGCACATCGGCGACGCTCCTCCCCGACCGCCCCGCGGACATCGCGGGCGTCGTCACGAGCGTCCAGCCGGGGGCGACGCCGGCGCGGCCGAGCGCCGTGCGCATCGAGGCGAACCCGGCGGAGGAATCCGGCTCCCCGAAGATGGTCCTCGCCGTGACGCTCGAGACGGCGATCGTCGACCGGCGCGAGGGGGAACCGCGCGCGATCGAGAAGGAGGCGTTGCGCGTCGGGGACCGCGTCGAGGCGTGGGTGACGGGGCCGGTGCAGGAGTCCTATCCGTCGCGCGCGACGGCGGAGGCGATCGTCGTCGTCGGGCGCGCCGCGCCCTGACGGCGCGCGGCGGCGCGCCGCCTCACCCCGCCGGCAGCGTCAGCGTGAAGACGCTTCCCTCGCCCTCGGTGCTCTCCGCCGCGAGGTCGCCGCCCATCCCGCGCGCGAGGTCCCGGCTGATCGCGAGGCCGAGCCCCGTCCCCTCGTGCCGGCGCGTGAGGTCGGCGCGCACCTGGACGAACGGGTCGAAGATCGCCTTCAGCTTGTCGGCGGGGATGCCGATCCCGGTGTCGCGCACGCGGATCGACGCGACCGATCCGTTCGTCGAGTAGGAGAGGTCCACGCGGCCGCCGCTCTCCGTGAACTTGACGGCGTTCGAGAGGAGGTTGACGAGGATCTGCTGGAGCTTCTCGGCGTCCGCGCGCGCCACGAGATCGGGCGGCGTCCCGTCGATGGTCAGGGCGAGCTTCTTCTTCCTCGCCTGCGGCGCGACGAGCGTCTGCGCGCCGGTGAGCGCCTCGCGCACGATCACCTCGGTGAGGTCGTACTGCACCGTGCCGGTCTCGAGCTTCGCGTAGTTGAGCACCTCGTTGATCAGTCCGAGGAGGTGTCGCTGGCTGGTCTGGATGCGGTGCAGGTCCTCCACCTGCTGCGGCGTCACGGGTCCGCGGACGCCCATCTCGAGCAGCTCGGCGTAGCCGCCGATCGCGTTCAGCGGGGTGCGCAGCTCGTGGCTCATCACGGCGAGGAAGTCGCGCTTGGCGCGGTTCGCCGACTCGGCGCTGCGGTACGCCTCTTCGGCGGCGGCGCGCGCCTGCTGCTCGAGCTGGTAGAGGCGCTCGACCTCGCGCCTGGCGAGCACCTGCTCGGTGACGTCGGTGCCGTGGGCGACGATCCCCGACCGCGAGCCGTCGGCCTCGACGAGCGGAAGGTACACGAAGTTCGCGAAGCGCTCCTCCGGCGGCGCTCCCGGCGTCCGCGCCAGGAGCACCTGGATCTCGCGGCCGATGTAGGGCTCGCCGGTGGCGAGCACACGGTCGAGCGTCTCCTCGAAGCCCTGGCCTCGCACCTCCGGAAGCGCGTCGAGCATCGGCCGGCCGACGAGCTCGCGGTGACCGACGAGCTGGTAGTACGCGGCGTTCACCAGCTCGAAGACGTGCTCGGGACCGCGCAGGACGGCGAGGAACGTCGGCGCCCGCTCGAAGATGTACGCCAGGCGCGCGCGCTCGACCTCGAGCTCGCGGAGGAGCCGGTCGCGCTCCGCGGCGGCCGCGCGCGCGGCGCTGACGTCGTTGAAGACGAGGGCGACGCGGCGCGCCGCGGGGTCGCCGACGCGGAAGGCGAAGACGTCGAACCAGCGCCCCATCGGCTCCGACCCGCTCTCGAAGCGCAGCGACTCGCCGGTCAGCGCGACGCGGCCGTAGACGTCGATCCAGTGCTGCTCGAGGTCCGGGACCATCTCGCGCGCGGTGTGACCGACGGCGTTCACGAGCCCCGTCTGCCGCTGGAAGGCGGGGTTCGTCTCGATGAAGCGATAGTCCACGGGCCGGTCCGCGTCGTCGAGGATCATCTCGAGGACGCAGAAGCCCTCGTCGAGCGACTCGAACAGCGTGCGGTAGCGCGCCTCGCTCTCGCGCAGCGCGGACTCGGCGCGCACCCGGTTCGTCGTCTCCTGGCAGACGACGAGCGTCCCGCCGATCGAGCCGTCGTCGTCGTGCACGGCGCTGTAGCTGTACGTCCACCAGACATCCTCGAGCCGGCCGTTGCGCAGGATCGGGAGATACTGGTCCTCGTGCCAGGTCGCCTCGCCGCCGCTCATCACCTGCTCGATCTGCGGCCCGATCGTGTCCCAGATGTCGGTCCAGAACTCCTTCCCCGACGCGCCGAGCGCGCGCGGGTGCCGTCCGCCGCCGCCGAAGCTCGGGCGATAGGCGTCGTTGTAGATCTGGACGAGATGCGGGCCCCACCAGAGGAACATCGGGTTCCGCGACTCCATGATGATCCCGGCGGTCGTGCGCAGGCTCTGCGACCAGCTCGAGACGGGGCCCAGCGGCGTGGACGCCCAGTCGAAGGCGCGGGCGAGCGCCCGCATCTCGCCGGGCCCGGCGAACAGCTCCGCGGCGGCATCGGTGCGAACGTCGGTCATGCGCGCCTTCCGAGCCGCTCGCCGGTCGCGGCGTCGAAGAGGTGCACGCGCGCCGGATCGGGCGCGAGCGCGACCATCGACCCCGGCTCGGGGAGCGCGGCGGGAGCGACGCGGGCCGTGATCTCGTGCGCGCCGAGCGATGCGTAGAGCACCGCCTCGTTTCCCATCGGCTCGACGAGGTCGAGACGCCAGCGCGCCGCGTCGGCCCCCGCGCCGTCGCGCGCGAGCGCGACGTGCTCGGGACGCACGCCGAGCGTGACGCGCCGCCCGCCCGTGCCGGGCTCGAGATCGGGCGCGCGATCCGGTGGGAGGGACACGACCGGCGCGCCGCCGTCGGCGACGAAGCGGGGCGTCGACGCGTGCTCGAGCGTCCCCTCGAGGAAGCTCATCGCCGGCGTGCCGATGAAGCCGGCGACGAAGCGGTCGGCGGGGCGCTCGTAGAGGGCGAGCGGGGTGTCCACCTGCTTCACGCGCCCGCGATCGAGGACGACGATGCGGTCTCCCATCGTCATCGCCTCGACCTGGTCGTGGGTGACGTAGACCATCGTCGCGCGGAGCTGCTGGTGCAGCCGGGAGATCTCGCGCCGCATCTGCACGCGGAGCTTCGCGTCGAGGTTGGAGAGCGGCTCGTCGAAGAGGAAGACCCTCGGCTCGCGCACGATGGCGCGGCCCACGGCGACGCGCTGGCGCTGGCCGCCCGAGAGCTGGCGCGGCTTGCGCGAGAGGATCTCTCCGATGCCGAGCGTCTCCGCGGCCGCACGCACCCGCCGGTCGATCTCGGGCTTCGGCACGCGGCGCAGCGCGAGGCCGAAGGCGAGGTTGTCGAAGACCGACATGTGGGGGTAGAGCGCGTAGTTCTGGAAGACCATCGCGACGTCGCGCTCCTTCGGCGGGACGTCGTTGACGAGGCGGTCGCCGATGAAGAGGCGCCCGTCGCTGATCGACTCGAGCCCGGCGATCATCCGCAGGATCGTGCTCTTGCCGCACCCCGACGGCCCGACGAGGACGACCAGCTCGCCATCGGCGATGTCGAGGTCGATCCCGTGCACCGCTACGTGCCGCTGCCCGTCGTCGTATATCTTTCGGACTTCCTCGAGCCGAACGCGGGCCATGGCAGGGATGCGTCGTGGGACGAGGCGCGCCGGCAGCCGGCCGCCTCGCGGAGGATGCGTCCGGCGCGGCGCCCGACTGGCGCCGCGCCTCGACACGCCAGACATACGATCACGCCTGTACACGACATGAGCAACCCTCCCCGCTTCCCCGACGGCTTCCTCTGGGGCGCCGCGACCTCCGCCTACCAGATCGAGGGGGCGCCGCTCGCGGATGGGGCAGGACCGAGCATCTGGCAGCGCTTCACCCATTCGCCGGGGCTCACCGCGGGCGGGGACACCGGGGACGTCGCCTGCGACCACTACCGCCGATGGCGCGAGGATGTGGGGCTGATGCGGGAGCTCGGGCTGAACGCCTACCGCTTCAGCATCTCGTGGAGCCGCGTGCTCCCGGAGGGGCGGGGGCGGGTGAACGCGAAGGGGCTCGACTTCTACTCGCGGCTCGTGGATGCCCTGCTCGAGGCGGGGATCCGGCCGAACGTCACGCTCTTCCACTGGGACCTGCCGGAGGCGCTCGACGACCGGGGCGGATGGCTCAACCCCGACATCGCCGACTGGTTCGCCGACTACGCCCGCGTCATGTACGATGCGCTCGACGACCGCGTCGCGATGTGGGCGACGCTCAACGAGCCCTGGGTCGTCACGGACGGCGGCTACCTGCACGGCGCGCTCGCGCCCGGGCACAGCAATCTCTTCGAGGCGCCGATCGCCTCGCACAACCTCCTGCGCGCGCACGGCAAGGGGGTGCAGGCGTACCGGGCGTCGGGGGGGACGCACCCGATCGGCCTCGTCGTCAACATCGAGCCGAAGTACGCCGCCTCGGACGACCCGGCCGACCGCGCGGCGACGGAGCGCGCGCACGCCTACATGAACCGGCAGTACCTCGACCCGGTCCTCCTCGGACGCTACCCCGAGGAGATGCGCGACGTCTTCGGCGAGGCGTGGCCGGAGTTCGCCGACGAGGACATGCGGCTCATCCGGGAGCCGGTGGACTTCATCGGGGTGAACTACTACACGCGCAGCGTCGTGCGCCACGATCCGAAGGCGCTCCCGGTGCGCGCCGGCGCCGTGCGCCAGCCGCAGCACGCCCACACGGAGACGGGGTGGGAGCTCTACCCGGACGGGCTCACCGACACCCTCGTCTGGATCACCGAGCGGTACGGGAAGGTCGCGCTCTACATCACGGAGAACGGCGCGGCGTTCTACGACCCGCCGCACGCGATCGACGGCGCGGTGCCCGATCCGCTGCGCGTCTGGTACTACCGGGAGCATCTGCGCGCCGCGCATCGCGCGATGGAGCGCGGCGTGGACCTGCGCGGCTACTTCGCCTGGTCGCTCCTCGACAACTTCGAGTGGAGCCTCGGCTTCGCCAAGCGCTTCGGGCTGATCCACGTGAACTACGGGACGCTCGAGCGCACGGTGAAGGAGAGCGGGCGGTACTACGCCGAGGTGATCCGCACGAACGGCGGCTGCCTGGGGTGACGCGGCCGCGGGGACGGCGGAGCGCCGCGCGGTGCTCCGCCTCCCGCCGTCCTCGCGCCGGCGCTACTTCCGCTTCGATGCCGTCCGCTTGCGCGACGACTTCTTCGCCGACGTCGTCGTCCTGGAGGCGGACTTCCGCCGCGACGAGGACTTCTTCGCCGACGACTTCTTCCGCGACGACGACTTCTTCCGGGGGACCTTGGCGCCCTTCTCGCGCGCCTCGGAGAGCCCGATCGCGATCGCCTGCTTGCGGCTCTTCACCGTGCCGCCCTTCCCGCCGCGACCGCGCTTCAGCGTGCCCTTCTTGCGCCGGCGCATCGCGCTCTCGACGCGCTTCCCCGCCGCCTTTCCATAACGCCGGCCGCCGGACTTCTTCCTCGTCGCCATGCGATCCTCCTCCCGGGTGACGGTCGCGCCGCCGCAGTGCGAGAAGCGTGCGAGCGGGCGTGCCGCCGCCGACGCGCCCGGGCGGTGACCAACCGATGCGCGACTCGTCACATCCCGAGATGCACTCCCCCGATTCCGACGCCAGCGCCGCTCCTCCCCGCAGCGACGAGCGCCTCGCCGCCCTCCGGCGCGCGCAGGTGGCCCTCGAGCGCGTCGCCCTCGGCACGGCGACCGCGACGAGCGGCGAGGAGTTCTTCCGCTCGCTCGTCGAGCACCTCGCCTCCGCGCTCGGCGCGCGCGACGCCTTCGTCGGGCTGATCCGGCCGGAGTCGCCGGGGTCGGTGCGCGCGCTTGCCATGTGGTCCCAGGGCGCGCTGGTCGATGCGTCGGACTACGCGCTCGACGGGACGCCGTGCGAGCGCATCCTCCGGACGGGACCGTGCTACTTCCCGGACGTGCAGCAGTGCTTCCCGCGCGACGTCTTCCTCGCCGAGGTCGGCGTGGCGAGCTACGTCGGCTCGCCGGTCCGCGACGCGACCGGGAAGCCGCTCGGCATCCTCTCCGCGCTCCACGACCGCCCGCTCGACGACCCCGACGCGGCGACGACGATCCTCTCGATCTTCGCGGCGCGCGCCGGCGCGGAGCTCGAGCGCGCGCGGTCGGAGGCGGCGCTGCGGGAGAGCGAGTCGCGGCACCGCCTGCTCTTCGAGCGCAACCCGCTCCCGATGCTCCTCTACGACGTCGAGACGCTCGCCATCCTCGCCGTCAACGACGCCGCCGTCGCGCACTACGGCTGGTCGCGCGAGGAATGGCTCGCGATGTCGCTCCCCGACCTCCGCCTGCCCGACGAGATCCCCGACCTCCACGCCTCTCGTGCCGCGCCCGGCTCGGGGCCCAACCGCGTCGGACCGCACCGGCACGTCCGCCGCGACGGCTCGATCATCACGGTCGAGGTGGTGTCCGACGATGCGCGGGTCGGCGACCGGCCGGCGCGGCTCGTCCTCGTGCACGACATCAGCGAGCGGCACACGCTCGAGGCGCAGCTCCGCCAGTCGCAGAAGATGGAGGCGGTCGGGCAGCTCGCCGGCGGCGTCGCCCACGACTTCAACAACCTGCTCACCGTCATCCGCGTGCACGGCGAGCTGCTGCTCGACACGATCACCCCCGACTCCCCGCTCTACGAGGACATCGAGGCGATCCAGCGCGCCGCCGGGCGCGCCTCCTCGCTCACCCGGCAGCTCCTCGCCTTCAGCCGGAAGCAGCTCCTCCAGCCGCGGGTGCTCGACCTCAACGCCGTCCTCTCCGGCCTCGAGCCGATGCTCCGCCGCCTGATCAGCGAGGACATCCGGCTCGTCACGCGCACGGCGCCCTCGCTCGGCAGGATCTCGGCGGACGCGGGGCAGCTCGAGCAGGTGCTCGTGAACCTCGCCGTGAACGCGCGCGACGCGATGCCCGACGGCGGAACGCTGACGATCGAGACATCGGACGTCGTGCTCGACGAGGCGTTCGGGCGCCACCGCGGCGTCGCGATGGCGGCCGGCCGGTACGTCCGGCTCGCCGTCCGCGACACGGGGACCGGCATGGACGAGGCGACGCGCAGCCGCGTCTTCGAGCCGTTCTTCACGACGAAGGAGGTCGGACGCGGCACGGGGCTCGGCCTCTCGACGGTGTACGGGATCGTGAAGCAGTCGAACGGCTACGTCTGGGTGGCGAGCGAGCCGGGGAAGGGGGCGACGTTCGAGATCTACCTGCCGCACGCCGCCGGTGCCGCGACCGACGACCGGCACCCCGCGCCGCCGCCGGCGCCGCCCGGCTCGGAGACGATCCTCCTCGTCGAGGACGAGCACGCGGTGCGGAGCCTCGCCCGCCGCATCCTCGAGCGGCAGGGCTACACCGTCCTCGAGGCGCGGCACGGCGCGGAGGCGCTGCGCATCGCGACGGAGCGCGCGGAGCCGATCGACCTCGTGCTGACCGACGTCGTGATGCCGGAGATGAGCGGGAGCGAGCTCGCGCGACAGCTCGCCGCCGTGCGCCCGGGGATCCCGCTGCTCTACATGTCGGGCTACACCGACGACGTCATCATCCGCCGCGGCGCGCTCGAGCCGGGGATGGCCTTCCTCGAGAAGCCGTTCACGGCGAACGCCCTCGTGCGCCGGGTTCGAGAGGTGCTGGACGGCGTCGAGGCGTGAGCGTTCGGGAGGGCGCTCGCGCCCTCAGTGGTCGAACACCACCTCCGCCGGCAGCGACCGCGCGATCACCTCGCGGCCGCCGCGCACGTCCACGGGCGCACCATTCACCGTCGCCCTCGTCACCGGGCGGTCGAACGGGGTGAGGACGGCGATGCCGCCGGGCGGGATGCGCAGTCCCGTCGGGGCGAGCCGCACGCGGACCACCCCCATCTCGGCGCGCATCGTGTACGAGAGCGAGCCGTAGATCGTCGGGAGCGAGTCCACGTGGACGCCCGGCGCCGTCGTGACCCACGGCTCGACGATCCCCGCGCCGACGACGAGCGCGCTGTCCGCCTCGCGATCGTAGGCGAACAGGTCGAGCGCCGAGCGGATGAAGTCGGAGCCGACCCAGCCGTGCGGCATGTCGCCGATGAATCGCGCCGCGCTCGAGTCGCGCCAGACGACTTCCGCCCAGTGGCGCCATGCGTTCGGCCGCTGGTCGTCGAAGAAGAAGTCGAGCAGCTCGTGCGCCTTCGCGCGCTCGCCGAGCCGGACGAACGTCCCGACCGTGCGCAGCTCGTACGGCGTGTACGCGTCCCACTCCCTCGCGCCGTCCCGCCGCGCGACGAACTCCTCCCAGTAGCGGCCGAAGGTGCGCCGCAGCGCGAAGGCGAGCCCCGCCGAGTCGAGCGCGGCGAGCTGCCCGCCGGGCGCGATGCCGATCGTCGTCGAGGTCGCGTCGAAGTCGCCGATGTCCGCCGCGCCGGCGATCCAGTCGAGGTCGTGCGCGTCCATCGTCAGGCGGATCGACGCGAAGAAGGCGCGGCGGAACTCGTCGCGGATCGCGCTCCACGCGCGGGCCTCGGCGTCGCGCCCGAGGAGCCGCGCGATGGCGACGCCGTCCTCGAGCCCGCGCAGGGCGAAGAAGTCGTCCCAGTACGAGTGCATCGGCTTCGCCGAGTATCCCTCGTGGCTGATCGACGGCGGGAGGATGCCGTGAAAGCGACGATTCTCCGGCGTCTCCCACTCGGGGCCGAGCCGCTGCCGGCGGAGCGAGTCGATGTAGCCCACCGCGCCGGCGACGTGCGGCCACATCCGCGCGACGAGCGCCGAGTCTCCGGTGTAGCGCCAGTACTCGGCGATCAGGTAGACCAGCTCCCCGTGGCTGTCGTGCTCCGGCACCGGGTCCGCGCCGCGGCGGTCCACGCAGCAGGGGACCTTCCCGTTCGGGAACTGGAACGGCGCGAACCACTCGATGAACTCGCGCACCTCCTCCGTGCGCCCCATGCGCAGCAGCCCCGTCGAGGTGAGCGCGCCGTCGCGGATCCAGGAGCGCGCGTAGGAGCGCGAGCCCGGCTGGATCGCGGGTCCGTCCCGGTTGACGAGGATCCAGCCGACGTTCGCGCGCAGCGACTCCACGATCCGCCGCGCGCCGGCGGTGTCGGGGAGGTCGATGCGCACGTGGCCGAGCCGGCTCCGCCACGCGCCGGCGGCGTCCGCGAGCCGCGCTTCGGCGAGTCGCGAGGCGGAGTCGGCGTCGAGCGCGGCGGGGGGCGCGGGCGACGACGCGTGCATCGGCACGGCGAGCCAGACGTCCCCGCGCCCGCCGGGCGCGATGGCGAGCGGCCAGGACAGGACGCCGGAGGCGAGGGCGAGCGGGTCCGCCGCGCTCGCCGCGTCCGGGATGCGTCCGGCGTGCAGCACGGCGACGACCCCGCCGGCGTCGAAGGTCGAGGCGCCGAAGCTCGCACCGCGCGTCACCGGCGCGACGACGCGCGCGGCCGAGTCCGCACCGCGCCGCCGCCCTTCGTCCACGCGCACGACGCGGCCGTCCCAGGCGATGCGCGCGATCGGCGCGACCCCGCCCTCGACGGCGAGGAACTGCCAGGGCGGGTTCACCTGGAAGGGGCGCAGCACGACGTGCAGCGTCGCGCGCAGCGTGTCGGCGCCCGCGTTCTCGACGCGGTAGCGCGTCCAGAGCGTCGCCTCGCCCGGCTCGCCGTCGGCGAAGGCGGTGACGAGGAGTCGCAGCGAGTCGCGGCGCCACGCGACCGTCGGGATGGGAAGCGATCCCTCGGCGAGGCTCGGCTCGCGCTCGACATGGGCCCAGCTCAGCAGCCGGTCGCCGACGCGGACGAAGGGGGTGAGCGAGAAGGCGCCGGCGCCGACCTCGACGGAGCCGTCGGTGTCGATCAGCGCCTCGGCGCCGTCGCCGTGCGCCCCCACGACGGTCCAGTACGCCTGCTCGCGCGCGAACCCGCGCGGCAGCGCACCGGGCGGTGCGCCGGCCGCCGAGCGCATCACGAACTCGGTGAGCGAGGATGCCGCCTCGAGCGGGAGGACGTCGAGCTCGCGCAGCGTGACGCCGCGCGCCGTCGCCGGACGGAGGATCGCGAGGCGCAGATGGCGCGCCTCGGTCTCGGGGAGGTACAGCCAGTCGTCGCCGCCGTTGCTGCCGCGCACGACGCGCGCCGTGTCCCAGCGCGCGCCGTCGCGCGAGAGGAGGACGGCGTAGTCCACGGCATGCTCTCGCTGGCCCCACGTGAGGTGCAGCCCGCCGAGCTCGCGCGTCCGGAGGAAGTCCACGCTGAGCGCCTGACGAGCCGGCGGGCCGACGCTCCGCCAGGCGGAGACGGGGTCGCCGTCGAGCGCGTTCGCCGGCTCGCTCCCCGTCGCCCCGGAGGTGGCAGTGACCTCCGGCGTCCGGTCGTACGGGCGCACCGGCTCGAGCGGCTCGAAGGCGAGCTCGTCGACGTATACGGTGCCGCTCCCGCCCGACGACGCGGTGACGGTGAGCTCGAGGGCGGCCATCCGCTCCATCGCCCCGCCCCCCCGCGGTCCCCAGGCGAAGGTGATGTGGCGCCGCTTGAACGTCACCCGCGTCCACCGCTCGGGGAACTCGAAGTCGCGCCGGTTCACCCACCAGACGTTCTCTCCGCTCGGGTCCACGAGCTTGAACTCGAGCGTCTGCGGCGCCGTCTCGCCGCGCACCCAGAACGTGAACTCGTAGTTCTCGGGGAGGTCGAGCGGGAGCTCGCGCCGCGCGATCGCGTACCCGCCGCCGCCGCGGAAGTCGAAGCGCATCGCCATCCCGCGTCCGCGAACTCCCGGCGCGGATGCGAGCTCGAGCGCCACGTTGTCCGACGTCACCTCGCGCCAGGCGTCGAGGGACTCGAACGAGTCGAGGACGCGGGGCTGGGCGGGGAGGGGGCTCGCGGCGAGCGCGACAGACGCGAGGGCGAGCAACAGGACTCCCTGCCCGTGGCGAGCCCCACCGTCCACGGCGCGCGGAGTCATCCCTTCACCCCCCCCAGCATGATCCCCGCGATGTAGTATCGCTGGAGCACGACGAAGACGAGGAGCACGGGGAGGACCGTCAGCACGGACCCCGCCATCATGAGCTCCGTGTCCTGCGCGTGCTCGCCGACGAGGCTGGCGAGGGCGACGGGGAGGGTGTAGCGCGACTCGTCGCTGAGCACGATGAGCGGCCACATGAAGTCGTTCCACGTCGTGAGGAACGTCCAGATCGCGAGCGTCGCGAGGATCGGCGCGATGACGGGGAGGACGATGCTGCGGTAGATGCGGAGCTCGCTCGCGCCGTCGATGCGCGCCGCGTCGAGGAGGTCGTCGGGGATCGCGAGCGCGTACTGGCGGACGAGGAAGATCCCGAAGATGCTCGCCAGCGTCGGGATGATCACGCCCCAGTACGAGTTGATGAGGCCGAGCTCGCGCATCAGCAGGAAGAGCGGGAGCATCGCCACCTGCACGGGGACGACGAGCCCCGCCGAGAGCACGCGGAAGAGCCGGTCGCGCCCGCGGAAGCGGAGCTTGGCGAAGGCGTACCCGGCCATCGAGTTGACGAAGAGCGAGATCGCCGTGACGGTCCCCGCGATGATCGCGCTGTTGAGCAGGTAGCGCCCCATGTTCAGCCGCGTGAAGACGTCGCGGTAGTGCTCGAGCGTCGGGTCGCGCGGCAGGAGGCGCGGGGGATACTGCGTCGCCTCCCCCGTCTGCATGAGCGAGGCGGAGATCATCCAGAGCATCGGCGCGAGGGAAAGGAAGGCGCCGAGCAGGAGGAGCGCCATCACCGCCCAGCGGGCGAGGCGCGCGCTCACGCGGCCACCTTCCGCTCGAGGCGGAGCTGGAGCGCGGTCCACGCGAGGATGATGAGGAAGAGGAGGAAAGCGATCGCCGCGGCGGCGCCGAGCCGCCACCAGCGGAACCCCTCCTCGTACATGAGGAGGACGAGGCTCGTCGTGCTGCGCAGCGGCCCCCCCGCCGTCATCACGTAGGGTTCGGCGAAGAGCTGGAAGTAGCCGATCATCGTCACGACACCGACGAAGAAGAAGGTCGGCGCGAGCGACGGGAGGGTGACGTGGCGGAAGCGCTGCCACGGTCCCGCGCCGTCGAGCGCCGCCGCCTCGTACAGCTCGTCGGGGATCGCCTGCAGCCCCGCGATGAAGATCAGCATGTTGTAGCCGAAGTTCTTCCAGATCGCGAGGAGGATGATCGCCGGCATCGCCCACGTCGGGTCGGACAGCCAGTCGATCGGCTCGATCCCGAGGAAACCGAGCCCCCAGTTGAGCAGCCCGTACTGCGGGTGGTAGAGGTAGCGCCAGACGATCGCGACGGCGACGAGCGTCGTGACGAAGGGGACGAAGTAGATCGTCCGGAAGAGCGCGCGGAAGCGCACGAGCTTGGCGCTCACGAGGAGGGCGGCCGCGAGCGCGACGGCGACGGTGAGCGGTCCGCCGACGAGGGCGAAGTAGAAGGTGTTCCGGAGCGCGGTCCAGAAGACCGGGTTCTGGAAGAGGGTCGTGTAGTTCCGGAGCCCGACGACGCGCGCGTTGGAGAGGTCGCCGATCGCGTAGATGTCGCAGTCGGTGATCGAGAGGACGAACGAGGCGAGGGCGGGGAGGAAGAAGAAGACGCCGATGACGACGAGCGCCGGGGCGAGGAAGAGCCAGGCGGCGCGGGCGTGGTCGTCGCGGCCCCGCCTCACTCTCCACCCCCGGGGCTCAGCACTCGGCGCTCGGCGCTCGGCGGGACTCGCCGAGTGCCGAGTGCCGAGCGCCGAGTGCCTGCCCGTTCCAGCATCCACCGCCGCTTCTCGAGAATCCTGTTCACCTCGGCATCCAGGTCCGCCAGCGCGCGCTCGACGGTCACCCCGCCGTGGATCACGCGCTCGGCGTG
>DASUSM010000023.1:0-7654 GCA_036375115.1 Gemmatimonadaceae bacterium
CTCCGCGAAGGAGACCGGTGCGCGCGGGCTCTACGAGGCCGCCGCGCGGCTCGGGTGGCCGGTCGCGCGGCGCACGCAGCCGCTGCGCGGCGAGCTCGACACCGCCGCCGTCTGGGTCGCGCTCGCGCCGGCGATCCCGGCGACGACGGCGGAGGTGCACGCGCTCCTCGAGAGCGTGCGCGCCGGCGCGGGGCTCCTCCTCGCCCTCCGGCCCGGCGACTCCCCCCTCTCCGACTCCCTCGGCATCGACGTACGCACCTTCGCCGCTCCGCTGTACATCGCCGGCGAGGACGACTGGGCGGAGGACGACGAGGCGCCCGACGAGGAGACCGGAGAGGCACCCACTCCCAATGCGCGTCCCGACACGACGGCGCCCGTCTCGCTCGTCGACTCCGTCCTCGCCGCCGCATCGGATGTGCGCGAGGACCCGGGGCACCGCCGCCACGCGCCGGTCTACAGCGGCGAGGTCTACGGCCACCTGCGCATCCGCACGCTCTGGCCGGAGGACACCGTCCTCTTCCTCGCCGCCGAGCGCTATACGGGCGCGATGCCGGTGCCGCACCCGGTCGCCGTCGGTCTCACGCTCGGCCGCGGCCGGATCGTCGTCGTCGCCGAGCCGCGCATCTTCATGAACGACGTCGTACGCGAAGGCGCCGGCGTCCTCCCCGTGCGCATGCTCGAATGGCTCGCGCCGCCGGGCGAGCGCCGGCTCGTCTTCGACGAGTTCCATCACGGCTACGGGACGCACGCCTCGCTCGGCCGCGCCACCCGCCGCTTCCTCGGCGAGACGACGGTCGGGCGCACGATCGTGCAGCTCCTCCTCGCCGCCGCGCTGCTCGTGCTCGCCCTCGGCGCGCGGCCGTTCGCGCCGAAGGCGCCCGAGCGCATCGAGCGCCGCTCGCCGATCGAGCACGTCGGCGCGCTCGCGCACGCGTACGACCGCGTCGGCGCGTCGCGCGTCGCCGCGCGCCGTCTCGCGCGGGGACTCCGCCGGCGCCGCTCCGCGCTCGGCCGTCCCGGCAGCGACGCGGAATACGTGCGCGCCATCGGCGAGCGCCATCCGGCGCTCGCCGCCGACGTGGCGCTCGTCCTCGACGCCATGCACCGCCCCATCCCGCCCGGGCGCTTCGTCGCGCTCGCTCCCGCCATCGCCCGCATCGAGAGGACTCTCGCCTCGTGACGGACTCCAACGTCCTCGATCCGTACGCCACGCACCCCGCCGCGATCGATGCGGCGGCCATCGCCGACGCGCTCGGACGCGTCCGCGCCGCCGTCTCCAGCCGCGTCGTCGGACAGGAAACCGTCGTCGACGAGGCGCTCGTCGCCTTCCTCGCGCGCGGCCACGCCCTGCTCGAGGGCGTGCCCGGCACGGCGAAGACGCTGCTCGCGCGCGTGCTCGCCGCCGCGCTCGGCGCGCGCTTCGGCCGCGTCCAGTTCACCCCCGACCTCATGCCCGCCGACATCACCGGCGTGAGCATGCTGCGCGACGGCGCGCGCGGCTTCGAGTTCCACCCCGGCCCGATCTTCACCGACATCCTCCTCGCCGACGAGATCAACCGGGCGCCGGCGAAGACGCAGGCCGCGCTGCTCGAGGCGATGGCGGAGCGGCAGGTGACCGTGGATGGAAAGGCGCACCCGCTCGGCGACCTGTTCACCGTGCTCGCGACCCAGAACCCGGTGGAGTACGAGGGGACGTATCCGCTCCCCGAGGCGCAGCTCGACCGCTTCCTCCTGAAGATCCGCGTCGACTACCCGTCGGAGGAGGCGGAGCGCGCGATGCTGGCGAACCACGCCGCCGGCTTCGACGCCGAGCGGACCGCCGGCCTGCTCCCCGCGCCGGTGCTCGATGCCGACGCGGCGCGCCGGCTGCGCGACGCCGTGGACCAGGTGCGCGTCGCGCCCGAGGTGCAGGAGTACATCGCCTCGCTCGTCCGCGCGACGCGTACCGAGCCGGCGCTCACGCTCGGCGGCTCGCCGCGCGCGACGGTCGCGCTCTTCCGCGCGGCACGCGCGGCGGCACTCGTCGCCGGCCGCGCCTTCGCCACGCCCGACGACGTGAAGGACTACGCCCTCCCCGTGCTCCGCCACCGCGTCCTCCTCGCCCCCGAGCTCGAGGTGGAAGGCCGCACGCCGGACGACGTCCTCTCGTCGGTGCTGACGCGCGTCCCCGCGCCGCAATGAGCGTCGTCCTCGCGACGACGCCGCGCGGCGCCACGATCGCCTGACGGATGGACCCGGCGATCCGCACGCTGTTCTGGACGGCGACGGTCCTCGCGCTCGTCGCCGCGCTCGTCGCCGCGCTCGTGCTCCGCGCGCGGCCGACGCGCCGCGCGGCGGCGCTCGTCGCGCTCGTCGCGCCGCTCTGGCTCCTCTCCGGCACGGCCGTCGGCGCCGGCGCCGCGATGATCGCGACCGGCGTCGTGCTCGCCGCGCTCGTCGCCGATCTCCTCTTCGTGCCCGGGCGCGCGAGCGTCGCCGTCGAGCGCCGGCTGTCCGGGACGATCGGGCTCGGCGACGAGACGCGCGGCGAGGTCGCCGTGACGTCGCTCTGGCCGTACCGCGTGCGCGCGCGGGTGCACGACGAGCTGTCCCCCGCGGTCGCCCCGGCGAGCGGCGACATCGCCGCCGCGCTCGGCGAGGTGCGGCTCGAGCCGGGGATGACGGCGACTGTGCCGCTCGCCGTGCGCGGCCTCGTGCGCGGCGGGCACCGGCTCGGCCGCATCGTCCTCGACGCGCGCGGCCCGCTCGGCCTCGTGCGCCGGTTGCTCATCTGGCCGGCGTCGGGAGAGGTGACGGTCATCCCGTCGCTCGCCGGCGTGCGGCGCCTGCGACTCCAGGCGCTCCAGCAGCGCATGCGCGAGGCGGGGGCGCGCGTCGTCAGGCGGCGCGGCGGCGGGACGAGCTTCGCGGGGCTCAGGGAGTACGCGCTCGGCGACGACCCGCGCCGCGTGGACTGGAAGGCGAGCGCGCGGCGCGACACGCTCGTCACGCGCGAGTACACGGTCGAGCAGGGACAGACCGTCGTCATCGCGGTGGACGCGGGCCGCATGATGACGCAGCTCGCGGGGGAGCACTCGCGCTTCGAGCACGCGCTCTCGGCGGCGCTCGTCCTCGCCGACGTCGCGATCCGCTCGGGCGATCAGGTGGGGCTCCTCGTCTTCGACGACGAGGTGCGCGCCTTCGTCCCGCCGGGGCGCGGCGCCGCCGCGCTGGCGAAGGTCCGCGACGCGCTCGTCGTCGCGCAGGCGCGCCTCGTCGAGCCGGACTACGCGGGCGCGTTTCGCACGCTCGCCGCGCGGCACCGCCGCCGCTCGCTGCTCGTGCTCTTCACCGACGTCGTCGACGCGCGCTCGTCGCAGTCGATCCTCGCGCACACCGCGCGCAGCGCCGTCAGGCACCTCCCGCTCGTCGTCGCGCTGCGCAACGACCAGCTCGAGGCGGCCGCGATCCCCGCGCCCGGCGACTCGAGCGACCGGCTCTACGAAAGCGCCGCCGCGGAGGAGCTGCTGACGGCGCGCGCCGAAGCGCTCGCGCGGATGCGGCGCCAGGGAGTCGGCGTGCTCGACATCTCGCCCGAGACGCTGACCGCGGCCGTGGTGAACCGGTATCTGGAGATCAAGGGACGCGCGGCGCTGTAGGACGTCGCCGAGTGGGAACGGGGAAGTCTCGGGCAAAGTGCAGTGCACGTACGGCACCGGCGCAAAAGCTGACCCTGAAGCCGACCCCGACCCTGCCCCCCGAGCCGTTCACCCCGTTCACCCCCTCCTCACCCCCACGAGGAGATACGCGACCATCACGACCCCCGTCCCCCCCGCCACCGCGAGCTTCCAGCTCAGCGGCCACGTCTCGCGCGGGGAGACGAGCCCCTCGATCACGCCGGCGAAGACGAGGAAGATCGTCGAGCAGGCGATGAGCGTGATCGCGCGCCGCCCCTCCTCGACCAGCGCCCGCACGCGGGGTCGCGCGCCCGGGATCCAGATCGCCTTGCCGAGCAGCAGCCCCGCGCCGCCGGCGATCGCGATCGCGGTGAGCTCGAGCACGCCGTGCGGCGCGACGAAGGCGAGCAGAAGCGTGCCGATCCCCTTGCTCGCATAGAGCCCCGCGATGCCGCCGAGGAAGATCCCGTTCGTGACGAGCAGAAAGAGCGTGCCGAGCCCCGCGGCCACGCCGAAGGCGAAGGCGGCGAAGGTGACCTGGACGTTGTTCGCGATGATCGTGCTCGCCATCACCGGGCGCCACACCTCGGGATCGGGGATGTACCCCCGTCCCTGCTTCGCCCACTCGACGCCCTGCTCGGCGCGGTCGAGCATCCCCATCGGGATGAACTCGGCGGCCGTCTCCGGCCGGAGCACGACGACGGCGTACGCGGTCAGCGCGGGGAGCCAGAGCATCGCCGCGGCGGCGAGGATCGGACGCCAGGAGCGCCGCACCTCGCGCGGGATCGTCTCGGCGACGTAGCGCCACACCTGCGCGAGCGGGAGGTCGCGCCGGTGGTAGAGCAGGTTGTGCCCGCCCGCGACGAGGCGGCCGAGGTAGAGGAGCGCGTCGGGATCACGCCGGCGCGACGCCGTCGAGAGCCGCGCGAAGTCGGTCGTCAGCTCGCGGTAGCGCGCGACGAAGTCGCCGACCTCCTCTTCGTTCAGCTTCCGCAGCCCGCGGCGCCGCACGGCGATGAGGAGCTGCTCGAAGGCACGCCAGCGCGGCGCCCCCTCGGCGACGATCGCGTGCTGCTCGCGCGCGGCGCCGGTGTCGCTCCGCGCGGCGCCGCCGCGCGCACGCACGTCCCGCTCCCGCTCGAAGAGGCGGAGGAGCGCCGCCTGCTCCGTCGAGCCCGGAGGCGCGCCCGCGCTCGCCTCCGCCGCGCCCGCCTCGGCGAGGCGCGACGCGAGGCGCGCGGCGAGCTGCGCGGCGAAGGCGCGGCGGCGATCCGGCTCGAGCGCCGACCGGCGCGCGACGAAGCGCTCGAGCACCGCGTACTCGTCGTCGGTGAGGAGCGCCGAGATCGGCGCCGGCGCGAGCGGCTGATCGGCGGTCGCCGCGGCGCGCGCGCCCGCTCGCGCGGCCGCATCCGATGGCGCGAGAGCGGGCGCGAGGTGCAGCGCGCGCTCGCGCACGACGATCGTCCCGGCGACGATGTCGCCGAGCCGCTTGCCGCGCTTCGAGACGACGGCGCTGATGATCCCGACGCCGTAGAGGAAGAGCGGCTGCATGTCGATGATGCGGAAGAGATTCCGCACCGCGGACTCGCCCAGCCCGACGGAGTAGCCGCCGTCCCGCACGACGCGCAGCCCGAGCTGCCGCTTCCCCGGCGTCTGCCCGTCGGCGAACGCCTCGAAGAGGACGTGGTACCCCCACATCACGGCGAACTGGAGGAGGAGGATGAGCGCCATCGCCCACGAGCCGCTCGCGCTCCCCTCGATGCCGAGCGCGCCGCGCGGCATCGCCCCCCGGATCGCCCCGCCGACGACGCTGAGCGCGAGGACGATCGCGAGGCTGATGAGCGCGTCGAGGATCGCGGCGGCGGCGCGAGAGCCGACCCCGGCGATGGTGTAGCTGAAGGCGATCTGCTCCGGCGTCTCGACCTCGACGAGATGATCGAGCGAGCGGACGATGCGGGTGGCGGGAACGTCGGACGACACGATGCGGCGGAAGGGGAGGTGGGGACGACAGCCCGGACCCGCGCCCGGAAGCGGACCGGAACGCCGGGCGCCGGGCGCCGAGCGCCGGGCGCCGAGCGCCGAGCGCCGAGCGCCAGCCCAGCGCCCCGCATGATGTAAGAGTATTCGCCATGCCGCAAACCCGGCGTCGCCGGGGCGGCGATCCGCGCGTTACCTTGCGGCGGGAGCAGCCTCGCCCGAGCCGCCGAACTCCACACGGAGACACCTCGTGCCCACCGTTCGCAACGCCTGGCGTCGTCGCATCGTCGCCGCCGTTCTCGTCCTCGCCGCGCCGGCCGCCGCCGCGGCGCAGATCGCCCCCGCCGAGCACGCGCAGCGGCGGGCGCAGCTGGCCGCGGCCATCGGCGACGGCGTACTGCTCGCGCTCGGCGCCCCCGAGCCGAGCGCGGACTACCTGAGCTTCTTCCAGAGCTCGCGCTTCCTGTATCTCACGGGGGTGCGCGAGCCGGACGCGGCGCTCGTGATGGTGAAGCGCGGCGGCGACGTGCGGAGCATCCTCTTCGTCGAGCCGCGCGACCCGGCGACCGAGGTCTGGTCGGGTCGGCGCATGGGGCCGGAGGGGGCGACGCGCGCGACGGGAATCCCGGCGCGTCCCGCGGGGGAGCTCGCGATGGTGCTCGACTCCCTCCTCGCCGGCGCGCCGGCGTTCTGGGTCGTCGGCGACTTCGCGAATCCCACGGGGGCCCCGGGCTTCGGCGACATCCACACGCGCGACGACCAGATCGTCCAGGCCTTCGCCGAGCGCAATCCGCGCCTGCGCACCGTGCGCGCGGTGAACGACGTCATCGACCGGCTGCGCGGGACGAAGAGCGCGGCCGAGCTGGATCTCCTCCGCAAGGCCGCGGCGATCACCGTCGAGGCGCACCGCGAGGCGATGCGCTTCGCCGAGCCGGGGGTGAACGAGTTCGAGCTCCAGGCGCTGATCGAGTTCACCTTCCGCCGCAACGGCGCCGACCGCCCCGGCTTCGCGACGATCGTCGGCTCGGGCCCGAACTCGACGACGCTGCACTACAACGCCGACGACCGCTTCACGCGCGCGGGGGAGGTCGTCGTGATGGACATCGGCGCGTCGTATCGCGGCTACACGGCCGACGTCACGCGCACGATCCCCGTGTCCGGCACGTTCACCGCCGACCAGCGCGCGATCTACCAGATCGTGCGCGACGCGCAGGCCGCGGCGGAGCGTCAGGTGAAGCCGGGCGCGCGCTCGCGGGCGATGATGGACTCCGCGGCAATGACGATCGCGCACGGCCTCGCGCGGCTCGGGCTCGTCGAGGCGCCGGACGCGGTGTACGACTGCGAGGTCGGCGGCCAGCGCGGCGAGTGCCCGCAGTTCGCGCTCCACTTCATGCACGGCCTCGGGCACGGGATCGGGCTCGACGTCCACGATCCGGAGCAGTACTACCTCACGGGACGGATCGCCGCGGGGAGCGCGTTCACGATCGAGCCGGGGATCTACGTCCGCGAGAACGTGCTCGAGACGCTCCCCGACACGCCGCGCAACCGGCGCGTGATCGCCCGCCTGCGCCCCGCCGTCGAGCGCTACCGCAACATCGGCGTGCGCATCGAGGACGACTACGTCGTGACGGCGGAGGGCGTCGAGTGGATCTCGAAGGCGCCGCGTGAGATCGACGAAGTCGAGGCGGCGATGCGCGAGTCGTGGGAAGGTCCCGCGCCGCGGCGGCCGGATCTCGTCGAGTGGTACCGGGCGACGGAGCCGACGGGCGGGCGGTAGGGCGAAGCATATACGAGTTCGTCGTCGACCGCTGCAGCAACGAGCACGAAGTCGCCGTGCACGGCACCAATGAGGAGAGGATCGGATGCATCCGATGGATCGGATGCATCCGATTCCTTTTTTCGTAGGTGCTCGGCCTTCCCGGCTCATTCGCGCCCTCTCCACCGGATCCGAGATGCAGGATCGCCCCGTTCGGGCTGGGCTCGGCACCCGTGAAGCATCGTTCGGGGCCGGTCGTGGA
>DASUSM010000024.1:0-11228 GCA_036375115.1 Gemmatimonadaceae bacterium
ATCAGCTCGTGCTCCTGCATCGGCGCCGTCCCGCGCGTCGCGCACCGCCTCCCACACCTGCACCGCGCGCGCCGACGGCTCGCCGAGCACGCCCATCCACGTCTGGTCGGCCCACGTCCCGGGCCCGCGGGCGCTGATCGCCTTCTCGCGCGCCCAGAGGTCGATGAGCAGCACGTCGCCGCGCGCGATCGGGCGCGGGTGCGCCGCGTCCGGCTCGTGGTGCGGGTTCGCCGCGTTCGCGCCGACGGAGACGTTCGGCCCGTGGTCCGTCTCGAGGCCGGCGCGCTCGAAGCGCTCGAGGATCCACGCCATCAGCTCGTGCTCCTGCATCGGCGCCGCCCCGCGCGAGCGTTCGCCGGCGAGCGCGAAGGCGTCGCGCGCGATGCCGGCGATCGTCTCGGCGGTCCGCCGGTGCGCGGCGAGGTCGTCGCCCGATATCGTCGCATAGAAGCGCGTCACGAGCGGGGCCGACGTGTGGACCTCGGCGCCCGCCGCGCGCACGAGGTCGAGCACCCCCGCGGGGATCCGGTCGAGGTACGGCACGGCGTCGCCCGGCGAGTACTCCATCGCCACGCGCTTCCCCCCGACGAGCTGCGCGACGTGCGCCTCGAGGGAGCGCCACGAGCTGTAGACGACCTTCGTCCACCTCGACGGCCAGCGCTCCCACGGCGCCTGCTCGATCGCGTGCGTCACCGCGACCGGCGTCCCGTGTCGCGGCACCCAGACGAAGAAGCGCCGCGTCACCATCCCCTCGACGCCGAGCAGCCCCGTCGCGACCGGGTTCACTCCGCGGAAGTCGAAGAGGAGCCATCCGTCGAGCCCCGCCTCGGCGAGCGCGTCCTGAACGAGCGGCAGCGTCTCCGGCGTCAGCATCGCGTCACCGCTCCGCGGCCGCGAGCGCGGCCTCGTCCATCTCCGGGCGCACGTCCATCGGCCGCCACTCCGCGCGCCACTCGCACCGTCCCTCGCCGCGCTCCACGCAGTGGACGTGCTCCACCGCGCCGACCCCGCCGACGAGCAGCCGCAGCAGCTCGCGCAGCGCGGACTCGTAGTACGTGCACCCCGCCGCGCGCGGGGCCGTGCCGAGCGTCGCCGAGTCGTCGTCGCGCACCTCGAGGAGCAGCGAGTTCCCGACGCGCGTGAGCCGGCCGGTGAGATACCGCTCGGCGATCCGGCGGGCGCGGCGCAGCGCGATCGGCCGCGCCATCAGCGACGGCAGCCCGCGCATCATCTGGCGCGTGAACGGCGAGATCGTCTTGTACGTCTCGCGCGCGAGGTAGCGGCCGGCCTCGCGGAAGACGACCGGCGCGTCGGTGCGCCGCCCGATGAGGCGGGCGAGGGCGACGGCCTCGTCGAGCGGGACGCGCACGCCGCGGCGGCTCGCATCCGTGTAGCGGCGGATCTGCGTGTAGACCGTGTCGCTGAGCCCGAGCCGCTTGCTCTTCAGCTCGTCCACGTACTCGGAGTCGTACTCGCCCTCGGGCGTGTCGACGTCGCGCACGGCTTCGAGGAGGCTGAGCGGGAGGAGCGCGTCTACGGTGGACGTGGACATTGGGGTGCGGGGCGCAGCGGGAGGGATGAGCGAAGCTAACGGCCGTCGGGGGCGCGAACAAGCCGCGCGGCCCCCTTGCGGACGTCACGCGCGGCGTGTGCGGCATCGGTGCATCGCGCGCACACCGATCGTCGCTTGCGCCGGCGCCCGCCCGCAGTCCAGAGTTCCCCGCGTGTACGACACCGAACTGACCAGCCGCCTCGCGCTCGGCGGCGCGCTCGCCACGGCGATCGCGCTCCTCGCGCGCCGCGCCGGCTCCCTCGCCGCGTCCGGCGCCGCGGCGGCGGTCGTCGTCGGCACCGCGTGCGTCTCCGCCGGATGGGAGTGGGGGATCCTCCTCGTCGCCTTCTTCCTCGCGTCGAGCGCGCTCTCGCGGCTCGGCCGCGCGCGCAAGGAGGAGCGGACGGGGGCGATCGTGGCGAAGGGCGGCGCGCGCGACGCGCGACAGGTGCTCGCCAACGGCGGGCTCGTCGCCGCGGCGGCGATCGGCTCGCTCGTCGTGATGTGGCCCGGCTGGATGCTGCTCGGCGCCGGCGCGCTCGCCACCGCGACGTCGGACACGTGGGCGACGGAGATCGGCACGCTCGCCGGCGGCCGTCCACGCTCGATCGTCACCGGCCGTCCGGTCCCCACCGGCGCGTCGGGGGGCATCACGCTCGCCGGCACCGTCGCGGCGCTCGCCGGCGCGGCGTTCGTGGCCGGGCTCGCCTGGCTGCTCCGCTGGCCGCACGCGGGCGCGGTCCTCGTCGGCGGGATGATCGGCTCCACGGCGGACTCCCTCCTCGGCGCGACGCTCCAGGCGCGGCGGTGGTGCGAACGATGCGAAGCGGGGACGGAGCGCGAGGTCCACCGCTGCGGCGCGCCGACGCGCGCCGACGGCGGCCTCGCGTGGCTCGACAACGACGCGGTCAACCTCGCGAGCGGGCTCCTCGGCGCGCTCGCGACGCTGCTCGCCGCGCACCTCGCTCCGCACACGCACGCGTGACCTCCGCCGCCGCACGCGACACCGGCGATCGCCAGGGGCCCGCCGCCGACGTGCTCGTCGTCGGCGGCGGGCCCGCCGGCGCGTCCGCGGCCTTCCATCTCGCGCGCGCGGGGCTCGCCGTCCGCATCCTCGACCGGGCGAACTTCCCACGCCCGAAGACGTGCGCGGAGTACCTCAGCCCCGAGGCCTCGCGCCTGCTCGCGGCGATGGGCGTGCTCGGCGACGTCGAGCGCGCCGGCGCCGCGCAGCTCACGGGGATGATCGTGCGCGCGCCGAACGGGCGGCGCATCCACGGCGAGTTCGCGGCGCCGCACGGCTTCCGCGGCTTCCGCGACCGCGGGCTCGCGCTCCGCCGGGAGATCCTCGACGCGCACCTGCTCGACGCCGCGCGCGGGGCCGGCGCCGCGGCCGAGGAGGGGGTGCGCGCGACCGACCTCCTGCGCGACGCGCGCGGACGCGTCGTCGGCGTGCGCGCGATCGGCGGCGACGGCGGCGCGGTCGAGCGGCGCGCCCGCCTCGTCGTCGGCGCGGACGGGCTCCGCTCGATCGTCGCGCGCCGGCTCGGCGTCGCCCGATCGCGCCGGTGGCCGCGACGGCTCGCCCTCGTCGCGCACTACCGCGGCGTGCGGGAGGTCGGCTCGTGCGGCGAGATGCACGTCATGCGCGACGGCTACCTCGGCCTCGCCGACGTCGGCGGCGGCGAGACGAACGTCGCCCTCGTCGTGCCCGCCGCGCGCGCCCGGGAGCTCGCGGGGGACGCAGCGGGATTCCTCGACCGGTGGATCGCCGGGACGCCGCACCTCGCGTCGCGCTTCGCCGGCGCGACGCGGACCGACGCCGTGCGCGCGACCGGGCCGTTCGCCTCGCGCGTGCGCCGCGCCTGGGCGCCGGGCGCGGCGCTCGTCGGCGACGCCGCCGACTTCTTCGACCCCTTCACCGGGGAGGGCGTGTATGCGGCGCTGCGCGGCGGCGAGATGCTCGCCCCCTTCGCCGTGGCGGCGCTCGCGGCTTCGACGGCGCGCGACGCCGACCGCGCGCTCTCCGCGTACGACGCCGAGCGGCGCCGCGAGTTCGGCGGGAAGTGGCGCGTCGAGCGCCTCGTCGGCGCCGCCGTCGGCTGGACCCCGCTGCTCGACCGCGCCGCGATCGCGCTCGAGCGGCGCCGCGACATGGCGGACGTGCTCGTCGGCGTCGCCGGCGACTTCGTCCCGCCGGCCGAGGTGCTGCGTCCGCGCTTCCTCCTCACTCTCCTGCTCCTCTCCGTCTTCGGCTCATGAGCATCGACTCCGCCCTGTTCCGCAGCGTGCTCGGGCGCTTCGCCTCGGGCGTCACCGTCGTCACGACGCGCGACGCCGACGGGCGCGACCACGGCATGACGGTGAGCGCCTTCTCGTCGGTGAGCCTCGAGCCGCCCCTCGTGCTCTGCTGCATCGAGCGGCGGGCGACCATGCACCCGGTGCTCGAGCGCGCGCGGACGTTCGCCGTGAACATCCTCTCGGCGTCGCAGGAGGCGCTCTCGCGCCGCTTCTCCGAGCGTGAGAACGAGCGGTTCGACGGCATCGGGTACGAGCGCGGCCAGAGCGGGGCGGCGCTCCTCGAGGGCGTGCTGGCCTACCTCGAGTGCCGGATCGTCGCCCGCCACGAGGCGGGGGACCACACGATCTTCGTCGGGGAGGTGGAAAACGCCGATGCGCACCGCGGCACCCCGCTCCTGTACTACCGCGGGGGCTACGCCCAGCTCGGCCAGTGACGCTCGCCCTCCTCGTCCCGCCACGCCGCCGCGGCCGCGAGCACCTCGACGATCCGGCGACGCCGGAGGACGTACGGCGGCGCTCGGTCGGGGAGATCGCGCGCTCGAACCTCCTCTTCGGCGGCACGCGCGCGGCGCTCCTCGCCATCGACGCGCTGCTCCGGCGCGCGCGCGGCGGGCGCGCCGACGGGCCGACGCTCTCGCTCCTCGACGTCGGCACCGGCGCCGGCGACATCCCCGCCGCGGCCCGCGCCCTCGCCCGGCGGCGCGGCGTCGAGCTCGTGACGATCGGCCTCGACGGCTCGGCGCCGCTCGCCGCGGCGAGCCGCGCGCGCACCGCACACACGGTCTGCGGCGACGCGCTCGCGCTGCCGCTGCCCGCTCGCAGCGTGGACATCGTCCTCGCCTCGCAGCTCCTCCACCACTTCGAGGGGCCGGACGCCGCGCGCGTGCTCGCCGAGCTGCACCGCGTCGCGCGCCTCGGCGTCGTCGTCGCCGACCTCCGGCGCAGCCGCGTCGCGGCGGCCCTCTTCTGGCTCGTCTCCTTCCCGCTCGGCTATCATCCGATCACGCGCCACGACGGCGTGACGTCGATCTTCCGCGGCTTCACCGACCGCGAGCTGCGCGAGACGATCCGCGCGGCCGTGGGCGCGCGGGCGGACGTGCGCCGCCGGCTCGGCTGGCGGCTCGTGGCGAGCTGGACCCCATCTCCTCCGACCCCATGACCAGCGCCGCTCCCTTCGACCTCGGGCCGATGCCCGAGGGCCGGCTCCTCCGCACGGTGGACGAGGCGCTCGTGCGTGCTCCGGCCGAGCGCATCGCCGCCCTCGCTCGCGACGTCGAGCGATGGCCCGACCACCTCGCGCACTACCGGTTCGTGCGCTTCCGCGAGCGCCGCGCCGACGGCGGCGGCGTCGTCGAGATGTCGGCGAACCGGCCGTTCGGGCCGCTGAACTGGCCGACCTGGTGGCTGTCGCGAATGACCGTGCCCCGCCCGGCAGCGGACGGTGTCCCGCCGATCCGCTTTCGCCACATCGGCGGTATCACGACGGGGATGGACGTCGAATGGAGCTTCGAGGCGCTCCGCGACGGGAGCGGGACGCGGGTGCGCATCGTGCACCTGTGGGACGGACCGCGCTGGCCGCTCATCGGGACGGTGGCCGCGACGTGGGTGATCGGCCCGGTCTTCGTGCACGGCATCGCGTCGCGCACGCTGGCCGGCCTCGCCGCCGTCGCCGAGCGCGGCGCGTAGACCGGAGAGCGGGAGCGATGGAGCGTCGCAGGGTCGCGATCACGGGGATCGGCGTGATCACGCCGATCGGCATCGGCGTCGAGGGGATGTGGGCGGGGCTGCGCGCCGAGCGCTCCGCCGTTGGGAGCGTGACGCGCTTCGATCCGACCGTCTTCCGCAGCCACCTCGCGGCGGAGATCGGCGACTTCGTCCCGACCGACTTCCTCGAGGCGAAGCGCGCGAAGCGACTCGACCGCTTCGGCCAGTTCTCCGTCGTCGCCGCGCGCCTCGCGCTCGAGGACTCGCACCTCGACCTCGCCCGCGAGGACCGCGAGCGCGTCGGGGCGATGATGGGGACGGCGCTCGGCGGGATCGGCTACGCCGAGGAGCAGCTCGGCAACTTCCTCGCGGGCGGCGTGCGCGCGGTGGACCCGCTGCTCGCGCTCGCCGTCTTCGGCGGCGCATCGAGCTGCAACATCGCGATCGAGCTCGGCATCCAGGGACCGAACTCGACGAACGCGATGAGCTGCGCGTCGGGGACGATCGCCATCGGCGATGCCTTCCGGCAGGTGCGCGACGGCTACGCCGACGTGATGCTCGCCGGCGGCGCCGAGGCGCCGCTGGCCCCGCTCTGCTTCGGCGCCTTCGCCATCATCCGCGCGATGTCCACGCGCAACGACGACCCCTCGCGCGCCTCGCGTCCCTTCGACCGCGACCGCGACGGCTTCGTCATGGGCGAGGGTGCGTGCGTCCTCGTTCTCGAGGCGTGGGACCGCGCCGTCGCGCGCGGCGCGCCGATCTACGCCGAGGTGGCGGGCTTCGGGATGTCGAACGACGCCCATCACATGACGGCGCCGCTCCCGGACGGCAGCCAGGCGGCGCGCACGATGCGCCTCGCGCTCGCCGACGCGCACGTCGGCTCCGGCGAGGTGCAGTACGTGAACGCGCACGGCAGCTCGACGCCGCTCAACGACCCGACCGAGACCGCGGCCCTGAAGCAGGTGCTCGGCGACCACGCCTACCGCGTCGCGGTCAGCTCGACGAAGGGATACTACGGCCACGCGCTCGGCGCCTCCGGAGCGATCGAGACGGCGATCTGCGCGCAGGCGATCGTCCGCGAGTGGCTCCCGCCGACGGTGAACCTCGACGCCCCCGACGCGGCGTGCGACCTGGACTACATCCCGCGCGAGGGGCGGGCGGCGCGCGTCGAGCACGTCCTCACCAACTCCTTCGGCTTCGGGGGCGTGAACGCGGCGCTGGTGTTGAGAAGGGCGGGCTGACGCGCTAGCTTGGCCGCGCACGCTCCTCCCTCCCCGCTCCACCCCACGGAGAATCGCAATGCGTGATGCCATCCGGCATTTCGTCGCCGAGTTCGTCGGGATCTTCGCGCTCGTCTTCGTCGGCGGCGGCGCGCTCGTCCTCTCGCAGGCCGCGGACAGCGGGATCGGTCTCGTCGAGATCGCGCTCGCCCACGGCCTCGCCCTCGCCATCATGGTGAGCGCGACGATGCGCGTGTCCGGCCACCTGAATCCCGCCGTCACCTTCGCCTTCCTCGCCGCGCGGCGCATCGAGCCGATCATGGCGGGCGTCTACATCATCGCGCAGATCACCGGCGCCATCGTCGCCGCGTGGGCGATCTCCGGGCTCTTCCCCGACCCGCTCGTCGACGCGGCCCGGGTCGGCGGACAGTCGGTCGCGCTCGGGATCAGCGGGACGCAAGCCTGGATGCTCGAGGCGATCGCGACGTTCTTTCTCGTCTTCGTCGTCTTCGGCACGGCGGTGGACCCGGAGGCGCCTCCCGTCGGCGGCTTCGCCATCGGCCTCACGCTGACGGCGGCGATCCTCGCGATCGGACCGCTCACCGGCGGCTCGCTGAACCCGGCGCGGTCGCTGGGCCCGGCGGTCGTGAGCGGGATCTGGGAGGCGCAGATCATCTACTGGACGGCGCCGGTGGCGGGCGGGATCGTCGCCGGCCTCCTCTACGATCTCCTCTTCCTGCGCCGCCGCCCCGACCCGATCGACCACGGCGCCGTCCGCCCGACGACCGACGAGCCGCGGGGAAGAGTCTAGCGCCGAAGGCCGAGCGCCGAGCGCCGAGCGCCGAGCGCCGAGCGCCGAGCGCCGAGCGCCGAGCGCCCGCTAACTTGCACTAGTCGCCGTCCCCGGAGCTCCCGTGAAGTGGTCCTGGCGCGTCGCGCGCGTCGCCGGCATCGGCATCTTCATCCATGCCACGTTCCCGCTCCTGCTCGTCTGGATCGCGCTCGACGAGTTCCAGCGGAGCGGGACGATCCCGGGGACGGTCGCCGCGGTGGCGTTCATCCTCGCCATCTTCGGCATCGTCGTCCTGCACGAGCTCGGGCACGCGCTCGCCGCGCGGCGCTACGGCATCGCCACGCGCGACATCACGCTCCTCCCGATCGGCGGCGTCGCCCGGCTCGAGCGGATGCCGCGCGAGCCGCGGCAGGAGCTCGTCATCGCCCTCGCCGGCCCGGCCGTCAACCTCGCGCTGACGCCGCTGCTCTTCGGCCTGCTCTACCTCTCCGGCGGGATCCCCTCGGCCGCGGAGATGGCGTTCGGCGGGGGGCTGCTCTCGTGGCGCATCTTCGTCGCGCGGCTCGCCTGGACCAATCTCCTCGTCCTCGCCGCCTTCAACCTGATCCCGGCGTTCCCGATGGACGGCGGCCGCGTCCTCCGCGCGCTGCTCGCGATGCGCACGCGGAACTACGCACGCGCGACGGAGATCGCGGCGCGCGTCGGACGCGTCTTCGCGCTCCTCTTCGGGATCGCCGGCTGGTTCTGGCTCGATGCGCCCGTCCTCGTCCTCATCGCGCTCTTCGTCTGGCTCGGCGCAGCCGGCGAGGCGGCGGCCGTCCAGCAGTCCGACACGCTCGAGGGCGTCGCCGTCGCGGACATCATGATCCGCGATGTGCGCACGGTCGCGCCGGGCGACACGCTCGCCGACGCCGTGCGTCTCACCCTCGACGGCTTCCAGTACGACTTTCCCGTCGTCGACGACGGCGCGGTGACGGGGCTGCTGACGCGGCGGGAGCTCTTCCGGGTGCTCGCCGAGCGCGGGCCGACCGTGCCCGTCGTCGCGGCGATGCGTCGCGACGTCCCGGCGGTGCGTCCGGACGACGAGGTCGAGCGGGTGCTCGCGCAGCTGCGCGCCTGCAACTGTCAGGCGCTCCCCGTCGTGCACGCCGGCCGGCTCGTCGGCGTCCTCTCGCTCGACAACGTCAGCGAGTTCGTCATGGCGCGGAGCGCCATGCGCGAGGCGGAAGCATAGCGGCCGCCGCGCGCGGGCGGCGCGCCCGGCGCGGCGCGGATCGTGCGACGCCCCGGGCGCACGCATCCCATCCGGCACCACGGAGGACGGATCCAATGGCGAAGGGCAACGAGGAGTTGATCCGCGGTCTCAACGAGGACCTGCGCGGGGAGTGGCAGGCCGTCATCATGTACCGCCTCTACGCGAGCATCGTGCAGGGGCCGTATCGGCAGGAGCTGCGCGCCTTCTTCGAGGCGGAGATCCCGGAGGAGCTGGCGCACGCGCAGATCCTCGCCGACAAGATCGCCGCGCTCGGCGGCACGCCGGCGACGGAGCCGTCGAAGGTCACGGTGGTGAGCGAGCCGAAGGCGATGCTCCAGGCCGCGCTCGCGGCGGAGGAGGAGACCGTCGACCGCTACGTGAAGCGCCGCCGGCAGGCGGAGGATGCGGGCGAGTACGGGCTCGCGGTGCAGTTCGACGACCTCATCGGCGACGAGACGCACCACCGCGACGAGTTGCGGCAGATGCTCGCGCGCTGGCCCTGACAGCCGGCCTCGGCCGGCCTCTCGGCCCTCCGTCGTCGTTTCGGCCCGCCTGTTGCGCCCGAGCGCCCATCCACGTGACACGGGCGATCTCAGGAGGAACAGACCGCATGGCCACGACGACGACTCCGACGACGCAGGGCGACCGCGCGGGACGCGAGCGGCGCCCGCGGGCGCTGACGCGCCACGTCAACGTTCCCGACACCGAGCGCACGCTTTCCGTCCTCGGGGGCGGCGCGCTCCTCGCCCTCGCGTTCTCGCGCGCGCACGGATGGCGGCGCGCCGCGATCCTCGGCGCGGGCGGGATGCTCGTCCAGCGCGGGCTCACCGGACACTGCCAGGTCTACCAGGCGCTCGGCGTCGACCGCTCCGAGGGACGGCTGCTCGCCTCCGGTGCGACGGTCGACGAGGCGCACGCCTCGCACGTCCGCCGCGCGGCGACGATCGCGCGCCCGCGCGCGGAGCTCTACGCGTTCTGGCGCGACTTCTCCAACCTGCCGCGCTTCATGCACCACCTCGAGAGCGTCAGCATCGTCAGCGAGCAGCGCTCGCGCTGGACGGTGCGCGCCCCGGGCGGCTCCGTCTCCTGGGACGCCGTCGTCACGCAGGAGCGCGACGGCGAGCTCATCGCCTGGGAGTCGGTCGAGCCGTCGCAGGTCGCGAACCGCGGCAGCGTGCGCTTCGAGGACGCGCCCGCCGGGCGCGGCACGATCGTGCACGTCGACATCGCCTACGAGGCGCCGGCGGGGCCGATCGGACGGCTCGTCGCCTTCGTCACCGGCGAGCACCCCGAGACGCAGGTGCGGGAGGATCTCCGCCGCTTCAAGCAGCTCATGGAGACCGGCGAGATCCCGACCACCGAGGGTCAGCCCTCATGCCGCTGACCGTCGCGGCGACGGCGGCCGCGACGCCCGCGAACCTGGCTTCGACCACCCACGGGCCGGCGCGGTGCGCCGGCCATCGAGGAGAACGCAGATGAAGGCAGTGTGCTGGCAGGGCAAGACGGACATGCGGGTCGAGACGGTGCCCGATCCGACGATCCTCAATCCCCGCGATGCGATCGTGCGCGTCACGCGCACCGCGATCTGCGGGTCCGACCTGCACCTCTACAACGGCCACTTCCCGACGATGATGAAGGGGGACATCCTCGGGCACGAGTTCATGGGCGAGGTCGTCGAAACCGGACGCGGCGTCTCGAACCTGCAGCGCGGCGACCGCGTCGTCGTCCCCTTCCCGATCGCCTGCGGCAACTGCTTCTTCTGCTCGCAGGAGCTCTGGTCGCTCTGCGACAACTCGAACCCGAACGCGCACATGCCGGAGGCGCTGATGGGCTACTCCGGCTCCGGCATCTTCGGGTACTCGCACATGCTCGGCGGCTACGCCGGCGGGCAGGCGGAGTACGTCCGCGTTCCGTTCGCCGACGTCGGACCACTGAAGCTCCCCGACGACGTGACCGACGAGCAGGCGCTCTTCCTGAGCGACATCCTCCCGACGGGGTGGCAGGGCGCGCTCTTCGCCGAGATCCAGCCGGGCGACACCGTCGCCGTCTGGGGCGCCGGGCCGGTCGGCCAGTTCGTCATCCGCAGCGCCTTCATCCAGGGCGCCGGGCGCGTCATCGCCATCGATCGCTTCCCGGAGCGCCTCCGACTCGCCGCGCGCGCGGGCGCGGAGACGGTGAACTACGAGGAGCAGGAGGACCTCGTCGAGTGGCTGAAGGAGGCCACCGGCGGGCTCGGCCCCGACCGCTGCATCGATGCCGTCGGCCTCGACGCGCACGGCCACTCGATCGACTTCTTCCTCGACCGCGGGAAGCAGGCGATCAAGCTGCAGCTCGACATCGCCACCGTGCTGCGCCAGGCGATCCAGGTCTGCCGGAAGGGTGGCACCGTCTCGGTGAGCGGCG